>NZ_NRIQ01000037.1:0-82944 GCF_020224095.1 Enterobacter sp. CCUG 70166 | reverse complement strand
GTGGGAGAGGGTTAGGGTGAAGGCCCCAGAGCGCACGGAATCAATTAAACGGCGCCTTCCCCTCCAGCACCATATCAATCACGTCCAGCACCCCTTCGTCATTATTGTTCGGCGCTTCATAGCGGGCCACAGCTTTTATATGCGGTCTGGCGTTGGCCATCGCGAAGCCAAACCCAGCCTGGCGCAGCATCTCCACGTCGTTACCGCTGTCGCCAAAGGCCACCACTTCACTGTCCTCAATGCCCCAGCGCGCTTGCAGGATCCGCAGGCCGTTAGCTTTGTGCACGCCAGGGATTATCAGGTCGATACTGCCGTGACCCGTGGTCACCGGCACCATGATGTCGCCAAGCTTCTCATGCAGCAGCGCCTGAATGCGCGGTATTTCGTCGTCAGAGACATTAAGCCCGAACTTGAAGAAAATATCATTGAGGTTGTCAAAGCTGCTGACGCTTTCAAGGCGGTGATAGTATTTCGCCGCAATCTCTTTGAAGAGGTCGTTATACGTTTTCAGCGTGTAGGCGCTGTTTTTTCCGCAGGCAATTATCTCAATGCCGGGCACGTCGTTTAACAGGGTGGCGACGGTCAGAAAATGCTCTTTCGACAGTTCGCCGTTAAACACGTCTTCGCCCGCATCCACCACCCAGCCGCCGTTTTCGGCGACGAAGGCGATTTCATGGGCGATCTCGGGGAAAAATGAGATCAACTGGTAGTACTGGTTTCCGCTGGCGACCACAAAACGGATGCCTTGCGCTTTCATGCGCGCGTACTGCGCCAGAAAACGCGCGCGATTATAGGTTTTCGCATCGCTCAGGAAGGAGCCATCCATGTCGACTGCAATCAGTTTAACGCTCATATCCCTTCTCCATTGTCGTTTGTTCTGCTTCCGGTTTTGCCACCGCACGCGCCACCAGGGCGGCAATAATCACTAACCCTAACACCACCAGCATGGCGCTGCGCAACCCGTAGTGCTCACCGAGGAATCCAAGCAACGGTGGCCCCACCAGGAAGGCAAGGTAGCCCGTGGTTGCCACAACGCTCACGCGCGTCGGCGCATCGGGACCGGTATCGCTGGCAGCGGAAATGGTCAGCGGGAAGCCAAGGGAGGCGCCCAGCCCCCACAGGATCACCGACACACCGGCAATCCAGTCCACATCCACAAAGATGATCATCGCGATGCCCAGCCCACCCAGCAGGGCGCTGGCACGGACGACCGCCACGCGGCTGTAACGGTCGATAAACCAGCCGCCGGTAAAGCGTCCGACGGTCATGCCGAGCGTAAATCCAGCGTAGATCAGCGAGCCGGAGGTGGGGCTAAATCCGTGCCCGTCCACCATCAGCAACGGTAGCCAGTCGTTGGCGGAGCCTTCAGCAAATGCCATCGCCAGCACCACCACGCCAATCAGCATTAGCTGGAAATCACGATAGAAGGGCAACCCTTTTGCCGCAGACTTCTGTTCGTCCGTGGCGTGTTGTCCTGTGCCTGCGGGAATAGCCCTGATGCCGGTGAGGATCGGGATAATACAGACCAGCGCCGCCAGCAAAATGTGCACATTGGCCGCAATGCCCAGCGCCGTTAGCGCCATCCCCACGCCCGCGCCCGCCAGCGTGCCGAGACTGTAAAAGCCATGCATCATGGGCAGCACCGTTTTGTTCATCGCCTGTTCGACGGCGGCCCCCTCGACGTTAATGGCCACTTCAGCCGCACCAAAGCTGCCGCCAAATACCATCAGCCCAAGGGCAAACATCAGCGGCGAGGCGAACCACAGCGCCACGCTCAAAGCGAACATTCCCACCACGGCGCAGCACATGGTGGTACGGATCACCGCGCGCGTGCCAAAGCGCTTCACCAGCCAGGCCGAGCAGAGGATGCCGCTCATCGAGCCAATCGACAGGCCAAACAGCACGATCCCCATCTCCGCCGTCGAGACGGATAGCGTATCGCGGATTGCCGGGGTGCGCGTTGCCCAGGAAGCCATCAGCAGCCCGGGGATGAAGAAGAACATAAACAGCGCCCACATGCGCAGATGCAGGGCTTTGCGAGGAGAAGTTAGCGTCATTGGGATCAGCACCAGAAGTACAACAATAGCGACAACACTAGCAACTTTGTGTACATTTGTACATAAACCGGATGAGGATTTTATGAGCAGACCACCAAACGACCCTAACCGCCGCGAGAAGATACTCCAGGCGACGCTGGACACCATTGCTGAGCACGGTATTCATGCCGTCACGCACCGCAAAATTGCCACCTGCGCAGGCGTACCGCTGGGGTCGATGACCTACTATTTCGACGGGATGGAGTCGCTTCTGGAGGAGGCGTTCACGTGGTTTACGCAGCAGATGTCTCAGCAGTACCGGGATTTCTTCGCGGGGGTGACCGGGCGGGAGAGGGCGTGCGAGGCCATTACCACGCTGATCCACAGTTCAGCCGTGACCACGCCACACAATATGGCGCTGATGTATCAGCTGTACGCTTTTATGCACCGCAGCGCCGCGCTGAAAACGGTGATGCAGGACTGGATGAAGATGAGCCAGACTACGCTTGAGCAGTGGTTTGATCCGGCCACCGCCCGTGCGCTGGATGCGTTTATCGAGGGGATGACGCTGCATTTTGTAACCGACCGGTCGCCGTTAAACCGGGAGGAGATCCGGGCGATAGTGGGACGGATTGCAGGCGAGGATACCGTCTGATAGCGCTCGCCCCGGCCACGCCTGATGTCAGGAGATTTTTTTCCCGCTGGCGTCAACGACGACTTCGCCATCTTCCTTTGTAAATGCCCCTTTTTGCGCGTCCGGAAGGATGTCGAGAACGACTTCAGAAGGGCGGCACAGACGTGTACCCAGCGGCGTCACCACAATCGGACGGTTAATCAGAATGGGGTACAGCAGCATGAAATCGATAAGCTGGTCATCGGTGAAATTTCCCCCGGCAAGGCCCAGTTGCTCATAAGGCTCGACGTTTTTGCGCAGCAGATCGCACACGGGAATCCCCATGTCTGCAATCAGCCTGGTCAGTTCATCACGCGACGGTGGGTTCTCAAGATAGAGAATAATTTCGGGTTCCGTACCGCTGTTGCGGATCATCTCCAGCGTATTGCGCGACGTGCCGCAGGCCGGGTTGTGGTAGATAGTGATGTTGCTCATATCCGTTACTCATTACAGTGTGAAGGAGAGACGTAGCGCCAGCGCGGCGAGCGTCACAAACAGAACCGGCAGCGTCATTATGATGCCCGTCCTGAAATAGTAGCCCCAGGTAATGGTCATGTTTTTCTGTGCCAGCACATGAAGCCATAGCAGGGTAGCCAGGCTACCGATGGGGGTGATTTTCGGCCCCAGATCGCAGCCAATCACGTTAGCGTAAATCATCGCCTCCTTAATCAAGCCTGTTGCCGCACTACCCTCAATGGAGAGCGCGCCGATCAATACCGTTGGCATATTGTTCATTATGGATGACAGAAAGGCGGTGATAAATCCGGTTCCCAGCGTAGTGGCCCAGAGTCCATGTCCGGCTAAGCGATCAAGAACGCCTGAAAGAGACTCCGTCAGCCCGGCATTACGCAGGCCATACACCACCAGATACATCCCCAGCGAAAAGATAACGATCTGCCAGGGTGCGCCGCGCAGCACTTTCCCGGTGTTGATGGCGTGCCCGCGTTTCGCAACGGCAAATAAAATCAGCGCGCCAGTTGTTGCGATAGCGCTGACCGGGATACCCAGAGGTTCAAGCACAAAGAAACCGACGAGCAGTAGCAGCAGCACGATCCAGCCCGTTCTGAACGTCGGCAGGTCATGAATGGCCCGTGCGGGCTCGCGGAGTTTTGCCAGGTCATATTCCGGCGGTATTTCCTTGCGGAAGAACAGATGCAGCATTACCAGCGTCGCGGCAATTGCGGCGATATCAACCGGGATCATCACCGAGGCGTATTCGCTAAAGCCCAGCTTAAAGAAGTCCGCTGAGACGATGTTGACCAGGTTGGAGACAATCAGCGGCAGGCTGGCGGTATCGGCGATAAATCCCGCCGCCATCACGAACGCCAGCGTGGCCTGCTTGCTGAACCCCAGCGCCAGCAGCATGGCGATAACGATAGGCGTCAGGATCAATGCCGCACCGTCATTGGCGAACAGCGCCGCCACGGCCGCACCCAGCAGCACGATCCAGGTAAACAGCAACCGCCCGCGACCGTTTCCCCATCGAGCAACGTGCAGCGCCGCCCACTCGAAAAAACCGGACTCATCCAGCAGCAAACTGATAACGATAACCGCGATAAACGTGGCCGTCGCATTCCAGACGATGTTCCAGACCACCGGAATGTCGTTAACGTGGATCACACCGCTCGCCAGCGCCAGCGCGGCGCCAATGGTGGCACTCCAGCCGATACTGAGCCCTTTGGGCTGCCAGATAACCAGTACCAGCGTAAACAGAAAAATAGCCCCTGCCAGAAACATCTTTTACTCCGTTATATCTGTTTTTGTGAATGTGTTGTGGTCAGCACGAGCCCGGGAGGCGGTTTTTCAGCTTCATACGTGTCTCTTCTCGCAGGCAGTTCCAGCTGGTGTCGATAACGGTTGCCGCCCATGCAGGCATGTTGGGAGAGAGACGGTAGTAGATCCACTTACCCTCGCGACGGTCGATGGCCAGCCCGGCCTCGCGCAGTAAGGCCATATGGCGGGAGACTTTCGGCTGCGGCTCGTTGGTAGCGGAGCAGAGATCGCAGACGCACAGCTCGCCCGCTTCACGCAGAAGCATGACGATGGAGAGGCGCGTTTCGTCGGAGAGGGTTTTGAAGAGCTGAACGGGGTGAAGCATCTGGCGATCCTGCGTGGTTTTTGTCATATACACTAAATCATATATGTTTGTGGCGAGTGAGGGAAGGGCAATAAGGGCAAATAAATGTCCTCAGTGAAGTACCATTACGTTGAGCAGTCGTCTTTGAGCCACAGACAGGGCGGGATAAGAAGATTAATGATTCCTGGTTTTGTTGAATATCTTCAATGTTATGAGACAGACGATCGTTGCAGATGTTAACAGAATCAAAATATCAATATTTGTATATGTTTCGTACATTGTCTCCGCATTAATATCACCATAGATGAAGCCGCAAATAGCAGTTGCAACGTCGTGGTTAATATAAGCTGTTGAAGGACCCAGCATACGTCCTGCCAGGAAGCTAATTAACACAAACCAGACGGCCTTAAGTAGTCTTGAGCCCCATTTACAGGCAAGGGTAGTGATATCCACCGTCAATAACCTCAATACAGCCGCGAGCCATATGTGAACGCATACATGGAACCTGAATAAGCTCTGTGTTCATAAGAGCGTTACGGATTAATGCTAATCGGAGTTATGGGCGATTGATATACACCCTTCTGACACTGTACCGGGATGGAGTCTGAACAGCCCGCGATAGACGTGATCAATCCATGTTCCATCGTCGATTCCCCAGTCATCCTTATATAAAGCAAACCACTCATCACGGCCAAATTCCGCACCGGATCTTATTTTGTTCCATTGGTTAAGATAAAAAATAATTTTATGTGAGATTTGGAGGATCGTTTGGGTTTCTTGTTTTAACGGCGCAACCGGGCGACAGGGCAGAGCTGGCACGGTACAAGGGGAATTTAAGGATTTCTGGGAAACTGAAAAATTACGTCTGGAAGCGCCCGTGAGCTTTGGTTATTCTTTGTTCGGGTTCAGAACAATACGTATGAGATATGGATATTAAACAGGTTGCATTAGGGATTCTCGATGGGATCTCCTCCATACCGAACACAGCTTACATGGGCGTTGTAAGAAGCTGGGAGGGAAGCGGGCTTGCCGGGGATAGCGCTAAACAAAGAAACCAGGCTGAGACGGAGCGTTTTTTCTATATGCTCAAGAGCCTGGGTAATGCTGAGTCACCATTACGCAGACTGATAACTATCGTTTTCACGTCGTTCTATCAGAAACTCAATGATGATGGTAAAGAGGCCGTAAACAATAAATTGGGTTACGGAGCCGGGAGCGTTGGTGGGCGAGCAGCAGGGCAAATAGCTTTGGCACAGACAACCGCAAGTCTGATGTTGAATCGTCTGGCGATTGATCAGGCGTACAAGCATTTTATTCGGTTCAGCGCTTCAGCAGCGTTAAACGTCGTGATGTTTCAGGGAATCATTGAAGAATCAGCCAGAGCGTCAAGACGGATGAAAGCCAAATATCCCTCTACATACGCCAGGGTGTCAAAAGAGAGTCTGGATATGGTCTACTTTCTCGTTGAACAGCAGTTAGAGCCTTACCTGGTGTTCATTGAAGGACACCCTATTGATTGCAAAGGAATACAGAATGAAATTTGTAAAATCGTTAATGTCCCACGCAATTGAGGGAACTATCACCTTTCTGGCTGTGCTTTTTGCTATGGGGTCATTCTTCTGGTTTGAAAGTACATGGATGAAATTCACCGGGTGTTTTGGGGCGTTGATAGTTGGCTATGTGCTTTCATACGGAGCCGCAAAAATTAGAGGCGGGTGAGCTTTATCGCTCGATTTTGTCGAATCAAACCTGACATACAAAAAATCCGTCGCATAATGTCGCCAATAACCCAAAAATATGCAATTGATTGAATTTAAAAGCTATTTTTTAGGGAAACAAAAAACCCATCAACCTTGAACCAAAAATGGCGGGGTTGATGGGCTCCACAAATTGGGGACATCAAAGAAAAGCAGTGGCACTAGTTATGACTGCACCCTGCGTAAAAAGTTCTGCGCGTAACGAAAATTTTTTCAGCCACACGCAATCTTGAGATTTATCCGAGTCCTGGCCAGATAATGATGATCAGCGTACCTGCCAGCGTCAGCAGCACGTTTGCGATGGCGTAGGTGCCTGCATAGCCCAGCGCCGGGATGTTGCTGCGCGCGGTGTCGCTGATGATCTCCATTGCCGGTGCGCAGGTGCGCGCGCCCATCATCGCGCCGAAGAGCAGGGCGCGGTTCATGCGGAGCACGTAGGCGCCGAACAGGAAGCAGATGACTACCGGTACCAGGCTGACGATAAGTCCGGAAACCAACATTTGCCAGCCGACCGCACCCAGGCCATTGCCAATGCCGCTCCCGGCGCTTAAGCCGACACCCGCCATAAAGACCATCAGACCGAACTCTTTCACCATGTTCAGCGCTCCCTGAGGGATGTAGCCGAAGGTGGGATGGTTCGCTCGCAGGAAGCCCAGCATGATCCCGGCGAACAGCAGACCGGCAGCGTTACCGATGCCGAAGCTAAAGTTACTGAACTGGAAGGTGATCATCCCGATCATCAGGCCAACAATGAAGAAGGCGCAGAAGGCTAACAGGTCCGTCACCTGACTGTGAATCGAGATAAAGCCGATACGGTCGGCAACGGTTTTAACACGTCGGGCATCGCCGCTGACCTGCAACACATCGCCTTTATTAAGCACCACGTTATCGTCGATAGGCATTTCAATCTGGCTGCGGATCACGCGGTTGAGGAAACAGCCGTGGTCGGTCAGCTTCAGCTGCGCCAGACGGCGGCCCACGGCGTTGTGGTTCTTCACCACAATCTCTTCGGTTACGATACGCATGTCCAGCAGGTCGCGGTCGAACACTTCTTTCCCGTTGCGGAAGCTCGGATCGAGACGCGCGTGGGCGTCCGGGTAACCAACCAGAGCGATGTCATCGCCCATCTGGAGCACCGCGTCACCGTCCGGGTTTGCCAGAATGCCGTTACGACGGATACGTTCGATGTAGCAGCCGGTCTGACGGTAAATCCCCAGCTCGCGCAGGTTTTTCCCGTCGGTCCAGGCAACCAGTTCCGGACCGACGCGGTATGCGCGGATCACCGGCAGGTAAACTTTACGTTTGGAGTCCGTATCCAGACCACGCTCTCGGGCAATGGTTTGGGCGCTGGTCTGGAGATCCTGATGCTGAAGTTTTGGCAGATAGCGCGCGCCAACAATCAGGCTCACCAGACCAATCAGATAGGTCAGGGCATAGCCCAGGCTCAGGTTATCCAGCGCGGCGGAAAGCTGCGTGCCTGCCATGCCAGAATGACGAAGCGTATCCCCCGCGCCAACAAGCACCGGCGTGGAGGTCATCGAGCCTGCCAGCATACCGGCCGTTAAGCCGATGTCCCAGCCAAACAGTTTGCCCAGCCCTAACGCAATCAGCAGGGCGCTGCCGACCATCACCAGCGCCAGCATCAGATAATTTTTGCCGTCTCGGAAGAAAATGGAAAAAAAGTTCGGACCGGCTTCCACGCCAACGCAGAAAATAAACAGCATGAAACCTAAGTTAAGCGCGTCCGTGTTAATACTGAAATGTTGCTGACCTAATAACAGGGAGACGACTAAAACGCCAATGGAATTACCAAGTTGAACTGAACCCAGGCGCAATTTACCCAGACAAAGGCCCAGTGCCAGTACCACAAATAATAACAGGATGTAATTCCCATTTAACAAGTCTGCGACGTTTATATTCACGGAGGCTAACTTCTTGTTTACCAGTAAGTTGTTGAATGAAAGGACTATTTGGGCTACTGTTTTCAGAGTCAGGGAATCACTTTGCACCTCCCTGCTTCCTGATAAATACCCTAAACACTAGCAGGCGGTTAGTTTAATCGTAATAGCTACCGACAGCCACCTATTATCGCACGACTTGTGTGCGTGTTTTGGCAAGGATTGCCGCAATGCTTTATCTGACTGGGCGTCCACCGGACGATTTTTGTATTTGATAGAGATAAGTCAGGAGGATAGTTTGAACTTTAAACGAAACTGGGTTGGCGTAATCAGCTGCTTTTTGCTGTTTACGGTCGTTTGCATGTCGCTTGCTTTTAATGTGAAGGGCGCCTTCAGAGCGTCCGGTCATCCCGAGCTGGGCCTGTTGTTCTTCATCCTGCCGGGGGTAGTGGCTAGTTTTCTCTCGCGCAAAGGCGAGGTGGTAATGCCGCTGCTGGGGGCCATCCTTGCGGCGCCCCTCTGCCTGCTTCTGATGCGCGTGCTGTTTCTCTCGTCGAGAAGCGTCTGGCAGGAAGTGGCGTGGCTACTAAGTGGCGTTTTCTGGTGTGCGCTGGGCGCGCTCTGTTTCTTATTTATGCGCAGCCTGCTGCAACAGCGGAAGCACCATAAATAAAAACGCCCTCAGGGTGAGGGCGTCTTAGCATTACTGAGCGGCAAACAGGCCCAGGTGCTCTTTGGCGTACGCTTCGAAATCGGTGCAGCCGCCGATGTGTTTCTGATCGAGGAAGATTTGCGGCACGGTTTCAACCGGTTTACCCACGGTTTTTTCCAGATCGGCTTTGCTGATGCCTTCCGCGTGGATATCCACGTAACGGAAGTTGAAATCATCACGTTCTTCAGTCAGTTTCTCAGCCAGCTCTTTCGCGCGCACACAGTAAGGGCATCCTGGACGACCAAAAATTACTGCAAACATTTCTCTCTCCTCAAAAAACAAGCCTGACGGCGAATAATCCCTATAGTGCACGATAACCTGCCGTCATGGAAAGAAGGTTTCACCTGTCACTTTGATACAGTCAGGCTATGTTTCGCCAATTACATCAGGTGGATCATTGCCTATACTGGCTGCCATACGTTTTACGCAATACAAAGAGAGACAAAATGACGCCAACCATTGACCTGCTTCGTTCCCACCGTTCCATTCGCCATTTCACCGATGAGCCGATCACCCTGGCGCAGCGGGACGCGATCATCGACAGCGCAAGAGGCACCTCCAGCTCCAGCTTTTTGCAGTGCAGCTCCATTATCCGCATCACCGATCCGGCGATGCGTGAGCAGCTGGTAACGCTGACGGGCGGACAAAAGCACGTTGCCCAGGCGGCTGAGTTCTGGGTGTTCTGCGCCGATTTTAACCGTCACCTGCAAATCTGTCCTGAGGCGGAGCTGGGGCTGGCGGAACAGCTGCTGCTGGGCGTGGTGGATACGGCATTGATGGCGCAAAACGCGTTCACGGCGGCGGAATCGCTGGGGCTTGGCGGCGTCTATATCGGCGGGCTGCGTAATAACATCGAAAGCGTGACGCAACTGCTGAAGCTGCCGAAACACGTGTTGCCGCTGTTTGGTCTGTGCCTCGGCTGGCCGGCGGATAACCCGGATCTGAAGCCGCGTATTCCTGCTGCGATGCTGGTGCATGAAAACCACTACCAGCCGGTCGATCAGGACGTTCTGCATCAATACGATGAAGAGCTGGCGAACTACTATCTGACGCGCGACAGCAACAACCGCCGCGATACCTGGAGCGACCATATTCGTCGCACCATCATTAAAGAAAACCGCCCGTTCATTCTTGATTACCTGCACAAACAGGGCTGGGCAACGCGATAGTCCCTTCCTCCTGCGCCTCGTGTATGATAGGCAGGCTTTTCCCATGTCTTTAGAGAGGTGCAGGGTGAAAATTGCCATATTGTCCCGGGATGGAACGCTCTATTCATGTAAACGCCTGCGAGAAGCGGCGGCGAAACGCGGACATCAGGTTGAGATCCTCGATCCGATGTCCTGCTATATGAACATCGACCCTGCGGCGTCGTCGATTCATTACAAAGGCCGCAAACTCCCGCATTTTGATGCGGTAATTCCCCGCATTGGCTCCCAGATCACCTATTACGGCACGGCCGCGCTGCGCCAGTTTGAAATGCTGGGAAGCTATCCGCTCAATGAATCCGTGGCGATCTCACGCGCCCGCGATAAGCTGCGCTCGCTGCAACTGCTGGCGCGCCAGGGGATCGATTTGCCCGTCACCGGGATTGCTCACTCCCCGGACGACACCAGCGATTTAATCGACATGGTGGGCGGTGCGCCGCTGGTCATTAAGCTGGTGGAAGGCACGCAGGGTATTGGGGTGGTACTGGCGGAGACGCGTCAGGCGGCGGAAAGCGTGATTGACGCCTTTCGCGGTCTGAATGCCCATATTCTGGTGCAGGAGTATATTAAAGAGGCCAAAGGGTGCGACATCCGCTGCTTTGTGGTGGGCGATGAAGTGGTTGCCGCCATAGAGCGGCAGGCGAAAGAGGGCGACTTCCGCTCTAACCTGCACCGCGGCGGTATCGCGCGGGTGGCCCTTATCAGCGAGCGCGAGCGTGAGATTGCGGTGAAAGCGGCGCAGACGCTGGGCCTGGACGTGGCGGGGGTCGATCTGCTGCGTGCCGACCGCGGGCCGCTGGTGATGGAAGTTAACGCCTCGCCGGGGCTGGAAGGGGTGGAAAAAACCACAGGCGTCGATATTGCAGGTAAAATGATCGCATGGATTGAACGCCATGCGACGCCGGGATTTTGCCTGAAAACGGGCGGTTAAATGGATCGGCGCGCACTTTTTGCGTAAGCTGGACAACGTTTTTATTTAAGAGGCTGCACAGCGATGGATTTACAGGTCGTACCTACACTGGATACGTTACGTCAATGGCTCGATGATGCCGGTATTACTTTTTTCGAATGCGACTCCTGCCAGGCGCTGCATCTGCCTCACATGCAAAATTTCGATGGTATTTTTGATGCCAAAATCGATCTGATTAACGACGTGATCCTGTTCTCGGCGCTGGCTGAAGTGAAGCCTTCAGCGCTGCTTGCACTGGCATCCGATCTGTCAGCGATTAACGCCAGTTCTTTGACCGTGAAAGCGTTTCTCGACATACAGGATGATAATCTGCCGAAGCTGGTGGTTTGCCAGTCTTTATTCTCCGGCGCGGGGCTCTCCTTCAAACAGTTCGCCTGGTTTATGCGCCTGAGCGAAGAGCAAATTTCCATGGTAATGATGGAAGCCAACGCACATCACCTGCTGTATAGCGCGGAAGATGATGCCGAGAATAATGATGCATCTTCCAATTTTCTCCACTAAGCCTGTCTGACTTTTGCGCAGTCGCTACCAGAGCGGCTGCATAACACCGCTTTTTCTGCTGCTTTTAACCTTTCTTTAAAGAATTTTTCACCTCCTCTCAGGCCGTTTCGGCTTATCACGTAGACATAATCTGCATAAAAAATTGATAAAAGGCGTTTTTTCGTCTGGGCTATAGCCGGAGACACGGGCTACAGTTATTCTTGCGGTGCTTAAAAAAGCGAGCGGAACCTGCCGGGAAGAGGGGTGTATTTTATTTCGGGCAGAGCGACAAACTATGCATGAATATTGCATATCTTCAGGCTGCACAGTTTTGGTTCGTTTGTTAACGAGCTTTCAGAAGGAATAACAATATGATCGCCTTGAATAAAAAATGGTTATCGGGTCTGGTTGCGGGTGCTCTGATGGCCGTCTCTGCCGGCACGCTCGCTGCGGAACAAAAAACGCTGCACGTCTATAACTGGTCTGACTATATTGCGCCGGACACCGTCGCGAATTTTGAAAAAGAGACCGGCATTAAGGTTGTCTACGACGTATTCGATTCCAACGAAGTACTGGAAGGCAAACTGATGGCGGGCAGTACCGGTTTCGACCTGGTGGTGCCCTCTGCAAGCTTCCTGGAGCGTCAGCTGACCGCCGGTGTCTTCCAGCCGCTGGACAAGAACAAGTTATCGAACTGGAAAAACTTCGATCCGGAAGTGCTGAAGCTGGTGGCGAAGCATGATCCGGACAACAAATACGCCATGCCTTACCTGTGGGCGACCACTGGTATTGGCTTTAACGTGGATAAAGTCAAAGCGGCGCTGGGCCCGGACGTCAAACTGGACAGCTGGGACGTGGTGCTGAAGCCGGAAAATCTCGAGAAGCTGAAAAGCTGCGGCGTCTCTTTCCTTGATGCGCCGGAAGAGATTTTCGCCACCGTGCTTAACTATCTCGGCAAAGATCCAAACAGCAGCAAGGCCGACGACTACACCGGTCCGGCGACCGACCTGCTATTGAAGCTGCGTCCGAATATTCGCTACTTCCACTCCTCTCAGTACATCAACGACCTGGCTAACGGGGATATCTGCGTGGCCATCGGCTGGGCGGGTGACGTCTGGCAGGCAGCGAACCGTGCGAAAGAGGCGAAAAACGGTGTGAATGTTTCCTACTTCATTCCGAAGGAGGGGGCGCTGGCGTTCTTCGACGTCTTCGCGATGCCGGCTGATGCGAAAAACAAAGAGGAAGCGTATCAGTTCCTCAACTACCTGATGCGTCCGGAAGTGATTGCCCACATCAGCGACCACGTCTACTACGCCAACGGTAACAAGGCCTCCGTGCCGCTGGTGAGCGAAGAAATCCGCAATAATCCGGCGATCTACCCGCCAGCCGATGTGTTTGCCAAGCTGTTCACCCTGAAAGTGCAGGAACCGAAAATTGACCGTGTGCGTACCCGCGCGTGGACGAAGGTGAAAAGCGGTAAGTAACGGCGTTTGATATCGTTGCCCGGTGGCGCTGTCGCTTACCGGGCCGACAAATCCCGTAGGCCGGGCAAGCGTTAGCGCCGCCCGGCGATGCGCACCCTGACGGTGCGTTTGCACCAGTGTTGATCTATGCCGGAGAGCACCCCGTGAATGACGCGATCCCCCGCCCGCAGGCGAAAGTCCGTAAAGCGCTGACCCCGCTTCTTGAAATTCGAAACCTCACCAAATCCTTCGACGGCCAGCATGCCGTGGACGATGTCAGCCTGACGATCTACAAAGGTGAAATATTTGCTTTGCTCGGCGCATCCGGCTGCGGTAAATCGACCCTGCTGCGCATGCTGGCCGGGTTTGAACAACCTACCGCCGGGCAGATCGTGCTGGATGGGGTAGACCTCTCCAGCGTGCCGCCGTACCAGCGGCCCATTAACATGATGTTCCAGTCCTATGCCCTGTTCCCGCACATGACCGTCGAGCAGAACATCGCCTTCGGCCTGAAGCAGGACAAACTGCCGAAAGCCGAAATCACCGCGCGCGTGGCGGAGATGCTGAGCCTGGTGCACATGCAGGAGTTCGCGAAGCGTAAGCCGCATCAGCTTTCCGGCGGCCAGCGTCAGCGCGTGGCGCTGGCAAGAAGTCTGGCCAAACGGCCGAAATTACTCCTGCTCGACGAGCCGATGGGCGCGCTGGATAAAAAGCTGCGCGACCGGATGCAGCTGGAAGTGGTGGATATCCTTGAGCGCGTAGGGGTGACCTGCGTGATGGTGACGCACGACCAGGAAGAGGCGATGACCATGGCCGGGCGCATTGCGATCATGAATCGCGGTAAGTTCGTGCAGATAGGCGAGCCGGAGGAGATTTACGAACACCCGACAACCCGCTACAGCGCGGAGTTCATCGGCTCGGTAAACGTCTTCGAAGGGCTGTTGAAGGAACGCCAGGAAGACGGTCTGGTGATTGAATCGCCGGGGCTGGTGCACCCGCTTAAGGTTGATTCTGATAATTCCGTGGTGGACAACGTACCGGTTTACGTTGCCCTGCGCCCGGAAAAAATCATGCTTTGCGATGAGCCGCCCGCCGATGGCTATAACTTTGCCGTGGGCGAAGTGGTACACATCGCCTATCTCGGCGATCTGTCGATTTACCATGTCCGCCTGAAAAGCGGCCAGATGCTCAGCGCCCAGTTACAGAACGAACACCGGTATCGCAAGGGACAGCCAACCTGGGGCGACGAAGTGAGCCTGTGCTGGGATGCGGACAGTTGCGTAGTCCTGACGGTATAAGGAGCGGTCATGAGCACACTTGAACCTCCAGCCCGCGTCAAAAAACCGGGCGGTTTCTCGCACTGGCTGGCGCGCGTGCAGATGGCGCATGGCCGCAAGCTGGTCATCGCCATGCCCTATATCTGGCTGATCCTGCTGTTTCTGCTGCCGTTCCTGATCGTCTTTAAGATCAGCCTGGCGGAGATGGCGCGGGCGATCCCGCCGTATACCGATCTGTGGGAGTGGGCCGACGGGCAACTGACGCTGACCTTAAACCTTGGGAATTTCCTGCAACTGACTGAGGATCCGCTCTATTTCGAAGCCTATTTACAGTCGTTACAGGTTGCGGCGATCTCAACGATCTGCTGCTTGTTGATGGGCTACCCGCTGGCGTGGGCAGTGGCGCACAGCAAGCCGTCGACGCGAAATATTTTACTGCTGTTGGTCATTTTACCGTCGTGGACATCTTTCCTGATCCGCGTGTACGCGTGGATGGGGATCCTGAAGAATAACGGCATACTGAATAACTTCCTGCTGTGGCTTGGGGTGATCGACCAGCCGCTGACGATCCTGCATACCAACCTTGCGGTGTATATCGGGATTGTCTATGCCTATCTGCCGTTTATGGTGCTGCCAATCTATACGGCGCTGACGCGAATCGATTACTCGCTGGTGGAAGCTTCGCTGGATCTCGGCGCACGCCCATTGAAGACGTTCTTCAGCGTCATTGTGCCGCTCACAAAAGGCGGGATCATCGCCGGATCGATGCTGGTGTTTATCCCGGCGGTCGGGGAGTTTGTGATCCCCGAACTGCTCGGCGGGCCGGACAGCATCATGATTGGCCGCGTGCTGTGGCAGGAGTTTTTCAATAACCGCGACTGGCCGGTGGCCTCGGCGGTGGCGATTGTCATGTTACTGCTGCTGATCGTGCCGATCATGTGGTTCCACAAACATCAGCAGAAACAGATGGGAGACCACGGATGAACAACTTACCGGTAGTACGCTCCCCGTGGCGAATTCTGATCCTGATTATCGGCTTTACCTTCCTGTATGCGCCGATGCTGATGCTGGTGATCTACTCGTTCAACAGCTCTAAGCTGGTCACCGTCTGGGCGGGCTGGTCGACGCGCTGGTACAGCGAGCTGTTCCACGATGATGCGATGATGAGTGCGGTGGGGCTGAGCCTGACCATTGCGGCGCTGGCGGCGACGATGGCCTGCGTGCTGGGCACGATTGCCGCGCTGGTGATGGTGCGCTTCGGCCGTTTTCGCGGAGCAAATGGTTTTGCGTTTATGATCACCGCCCCGCTGGTGATGCCGGACGTCATCACCGGTCTGTCGCTGCTCCTGCTGTTTGTCGCGCTGGCGCACGCCATCGGCTGGCCAGCGGATCGCGGGATGCTCACCATCTGGCTGGCGCACGTCACCTTCTGTACGGCGTATGTGGCGGTGGTCATCTCCTCGCGGCTGCGCGAGCTGGATCGCTCCATTGAAGAGGCGGCGATGGATCTCGGCGCCACGCCGCTGAAGGTCTTTTTCATCATTACGCTGCCGATGATTATGCCGGCGGTGATCTCCGGCTGGCTGCTGGCGTTCACGCTCTCGCTCGACGATCTGGTTATCGCCAGCTTTGTGTCGGGGCCGGGCGCGACGACGCTGCCGATGCTGGTCTTCTCCAGCGTGCGCATGGGGGTGAATCCGGAGATTAATGCCCTGGCCTCCATCATCCTCGGCGTGGTCGGAATTGTCGGATTTATCGCCTGGTATTTGATGGCGCGCGCGGAAAAGCAGCGCGTGCGCGATATCCAGCGTGCAAGACGCGGCTGAAGGAATTATTATTTCCAGTGATGTGCCGCGTATGACGCGGCACTGTTTTTCAGGGAAGTAAAAACATTGGGATTCTTACAAAAAACACGTCATTCGCACGCCCGTCCGAACGTCCCTGCGCTGGTGCAGGTGGCGGCGCTCGCCATTATTATGATCCGCTGCCTGGATGTGCTGATGATTATGAACACGCTGGGCCCGCGAGGCATGGGGGAGTTCATTCACCGCAGCGCGCAGACGTGGAATCTGACGCTGGTGTTTCTCAGCAGCCTGATGCTGGTGTTTATTGAGATCTACTGTGCGTTCTCGCTGGTAAAGGGGCGCAACTGGGCGCGCTGGGTATATTTTCTTACGCAGATCACCGCCGCCAGCTATCTGTGGGCCGCCTCGCTGGGCTATGGCTATCCGGAGCTGTTCAGCATTCCCGGCGGCTCCCGCCGCGAGATTTTCCATTCCTTAGTGATGCAAAAATTGCCGGACATGCTGGTGCTCTGCCTGCTCTATGTTCCCGCCTCCAGTCGGCGGTTCTTCCGCCTGCAATAATGTGTATAATCGCAGCCCTCGTGATTCTTAAGGTTTTCATATGCAGTGCGCACTCTATGACGCCGGACGCTGCCGCTCCTGTCAGTGGATAGAACAGCCGGTCCCTCAACAACTCACCGCCAAAATGGCCGACCTGCAACAGCTGCTGGCAGCACACGCGGTGGGCGAGTGGTGCGCACCCGTCAGCGGGCCGGAGCAGGGCTTTCGTAATAAAGCCAAAATGGTGGTCAGCGGCAGCGTCGAAAAGCCGCTGCTGGGCATGCTGCACCGTGACGGCACGCCCGTCGATCTCACCGGCTGTCCGCTGTATCCCGCCTCGTTTGAGCCAGTGTTTACCGCCCTGAAACCCTTTATCGCCCGCGCGGGGTTAACGCCCTATAACGTTGCCCGCAGGCGCGGCGAGCTTAAGTACCTTCTGCTGACCGAAAGCCAAATCGACGGCGGGATGATGCTGCGCTTTGTGCTGCGTTCGGAAACCAAACTGGAGCAGCTTCGCGCGGTGTTGCCGTGGCTGCAGGAACAGCTTCCGCAGCTCAAGGTCATTACCGCTAATATTCAGCCGGTGCATATGGCGATCATGGAAGGAGAGAAAGAGATTTTCTTCACCGAACAGCATGCGCTGGCGGAGAATTTCAACGGCGTGCCGCTGTGGATCCGTCCGCAAAGCTTCTTCCAGACTAACCCCACCGTCGCCAGCGCGCTGTACGCGACCGCGCGCGACTGGGTGCGTGCGTTACAGGTTCATCATATGTGGGATCTGTTCTGCGGCGTCGGCGGCTTTGGCCTGCACTGTGCCACGCCAGACATGCAGCTCACCGGGATTGAAATTTCTGCGGAGGCCATCGCCTGCGCGAAACAGTCCGCCGCGGAGCTGGGGCTGACGAATCTGCACTTCCAGGCGCTGGACTCGACCCGGTTCGCCACCGGCCAGGGCAACGTGCCGGAGCTGGTGCTGGTGAACCCGCCGCGCCGGGGTATCGGCCAGGCGCTCTGCGACTACCTGAGCCAGATGGCGCCGGAGTACATCGTCTACTCCAGCTGTAACGCGCAGACCATGGCGAAGGATATCGCCAGCCTGCCGGGCTACCGCATTGCGCGCGTTCAGCTCTTTGATATGTTCCCGCACACTGTGCATTACGAAGTGCTGACGTTGCTCGTGAAATCTTAAACAAAATGTGAACTCTTCCCCCGCTCGAAATCAGGTAAGCTTACGTCATAACAAATGATTGAAGGCTTACCCATGAAGCAGATCCTGCTGGTAGAAGACGACCACGATATCGCTGCACTCCTGCGTCTTAACCTGGAAGATGAAGGCTACGCCATTACCCACGAGCCGGACGGGGGAAAGGCGTTACCGCTTCTGGAAAAACAGCCGTGGGACGCGGTGATCCTCGATCTGATGCTGCCGAATGTTGATGGTCTGGAGATTTGCCGCCGTATCCGCCAGATGACCCGCTACCTGCCCATTATCATCATTAGCGCCCGCAGCAGTGAAACTGACCGTATTACCGGCCTGGAAACCGGGGCGGATGATTATCTGGCAAAACCTTTCTCGGTGCAGGAGCTGATTGCCCGCATTAAGGCGCTGTTCCGCCGACAGCAGGCGATGGGCCAGGCGCAGACGGACGGCATTATTCAGGCGCACGGTCTGACTATCGATCCGCTGGCGCGCACCGTGCGTCTTAATGGTCAACACGTCGATCTCACCCCGCGTGAATTTGAACTGCTCTATTTTTTTGCCCGCCATCCCGGAGAGGTCTTTTCACGGCTGGCATTGCTGGAGCAGGTGTGGGGGTATCAGCACGAAGGCTACGAACACACCGTCAACACCCATATTAACCGCCTGCGCATCAAAATAGAGAAAGATGCCGCCGAGCCGGAGATCGTTCGCACCGTCTGGGGTAAAGGCTACAAATTTGCGGAGCAGAATCATGATGCGTCGCTTTAGCCTGAGCCAGCGTCTGACGCTGCTGTTTACGGTGTTACTGCTGCTCTGCGCCACCGTCGCCTGTGCGGTGCAGCTCTACGTTAGCATGCAGTACGGCAATGCGATGGTGCAGCGTCTCTCCGGCGGGCTGGCGCAGCAGATTGCGCAGCGGGAAGCGATTCTGGATTCGCAGGGCAGGGTGGATCGCAGCGCCTTAAAGCCGCTGTTCGACCGGCTGATGACCTTTAATCCGAGCGTCGAGCTGTATGTTGTCTCGCCTGATGGCGATATCCTGGCCGATGCCGCCCCGCCGGGGCACATTCAGCGGCAAAAAATTGACCTCGCGCCGATACAGAATTTCCTGAGCGGGACGGTGATGCCGGTGTTTGGCGACGATCCCCGAAGCCAGAATAAGAAAGTCTTCAGCGCCACCCCGCTGCGACAGGACGGCGAGCTGAAGGGGTATCTGTACATTATTTTGCAGGGGGAGGAGTCCAACGCGCTGGCGGAGATGGCCTGGCACAAAGCGCTCTGGAGTACGGCGCTGTGGTCGATGCTGCTGGTGGCGCTGTTTGGTCTGCTGGCGGGGCTGCTGCTCTGGTACTGGGTGACGCGCCCGGTTAAACAGCTCACGCTGGACGTGGCCGGGCTGGAGCAGGACAGCATCAGCGCGATTAAGCAGCTGGCGGCCCAGCCGCTCGAGCCTGCCGGCCAGGATGAAGTGGCGATCCTGCGCAATACCTTTATCGAGCTGGCGCGCAAAATCACCTCTCAGTGGGATCGGCTGGCCGACAGCGACCGCCAGCGCCGGGAGTTTATCGCCAACATTTCGCACGACTTACGCACCCCGTTGACATCGCTGCTGGGTTATCTGGAAACGCTGTCGCTGAAATCCGCCACGCTGTCGCCGCAGGAGCATCAGCAGTACCTCGCTACCGCGCTGCGTCAGGGGCAAAAGGTACGCCATCTGTCGCAGCAGCTGTTCGAGCTGGCGCGTCTTGAGCACGGCGGCATCAAGCCCCAGCGCGAGCGTTTTGCCATGGCTGAACTGATTTCCGACGTGGCGCAGAAGTTTGAACTTACCGCCCGCACGCGCGAGGTGAACCTGCGTATTGATGTGCCGGGGCGATTGCCGCTGGTGAACGCCGACGTGTCGATGATCGAGCGCGTGGTCACTAATCTTCTGGATAACGCCATCCGTCATACGCCGAGCGGCGGAGAAATTCGTCTGGCGGTCTGGCAGGAGAACGAACGACTTCAGGTCGAAGTGGCAGACAATGGTACGGGCGTAGATGCCTCGCTGCGCGACGATTTGTTCCAGCGACCGTCAGCGTTAAATCCTCAGGCGTCGCGGGAGAACCGTGGGGGATTAGGGCTGTTAATCGTGAAGAGAATGCTGGAGCTGCACGGTGGCGGGATCAGGCTGATGGAGTCCGTGAGCGGGGCGCGGTTCAGGTTCTTTGTGCCGCTATGAGAAATTGCCGGGTGGCGCTGCGCTTTCCCGGCCTACAGACCACCCCCGTAGGCCAGACCACCCGGCAAAAAGAGATTACTGCGGGAACCACTGCTCACTGATTTTCTGGTATGTGCCGTCAGCTTTGATCGCTTTCAGCGCGCCGTTCAGTTTTTCCAGCAGGGCTTTGTTATCCGGACGTACCGCGATGCCGAGGCCGGTACCAAAGTACTGCGGATCGGTCACTTTCTCCGTCGCTGTACCCAGCTGCGGGTTGGTTTTCAGCCACTCATTCACGACCGCGGTGTCGCCAAATACGCCATCGATACGGCCATTTTTCAGGTCGATAATTGCGTTCTGGTAGCTGTCATAGGCCACGGTTTTCACTTCAGGATGCTTGTCCTGGAGATATTTCTGGTGCGTGGTGCCGTTTTCCATGCCGATGCGCTTGCCTTTCAGTTCGTCGAAAGACTTATAAGCCCCTTTCTTCGCAATCACTACCGCAGAGTTCGCGTAGTACGGGTCGGTAAACGCGACCTGCTTGCTGCGCTCTGGGGTGATATCCATGCCGGAGATCACCGCATCGTATTTTTTAAATTTCAGGGACGGGATCAGGCTGTCAAACGCGTGGTTAGTAAAGGTGCAGTCGGCCTGCATCTGCTTGCACAGCGCTTTCGCCAGGTCAATGTCAAAGCCGACGATCTGGTTGCTGGCATCCAGCGATTCAAACGGCGGATAGGTGGCAGAAACGCCAAAATTGATTTTATCTGCGGCGGATGCGCCTGCGGCGAAGGTTGCGAGTAATGCGGCCAGAACTAACTTTTTCATTGTAATGCTCCCGTCTGTCTTATTTATGCGCCGTGTCTGCGGCCTGGATATACAATGCCATCTACTGAATTTATATGCAATAAAAATGATTAAATATTGCCTTTGTTGCAAAAAAAAGCGGATAACCCATCAGGTTACCCGCTCAATCAATACCGTTTTATGCATTGGCGTGATTAATTCCTGCGCTCAAACGCCAGCGCCTTACGCTCGATAAGACGCATCATCAGCGTCAGCAGACCGTTGACCACCAGATAGACCAGACCCGCCGCACCGAACACCATCACGTCGTAGGTACGTCCGTACAGCAGCTGCCCGTGGCCCATCACTTCCATCAGGGTGATGGTGTAGGCCAGAGAGGTGCTTTTGAACACCAGAACGACTTCGTTGGAATAGGAAGAGAGCGCACGCTTAAAGGCGTATGGCAGCAGGATCGCCAGCGTATCCTTCTTGCTCATGCCCAGCGCACCGCAGGACTGCCATTGGCCTTCCGGGATCGCGCGGATCGCGCCGTAAAACAGCTGCGTGGTATAGGCCGCGCTGTTCAGTGAGAGAGCTATCAGGGCGCAGAGCCATGGCTCAGAGAGCAAATGCCAGATAACCGGATATTCCTGTAACGACGGGAACTGCCCTGGACCGTAGTAAATCAGGAAGATCTGCACCAGCAGCGGCGTACCGGTAAAGAGCGTAATGTAGCCACGGACAATCCACACCAGCACCGGCGTTTTCAGCGTCAGGACGATGGTGAAGAACAGCGCCAGGATCAGCGCTACGATGATAGACGCAACGGTCAGCGTCAGGCTGGTGTGCAGCCCTTTCATCAGTTCGGGTAAATAATCCAGCATCAGCCTGGTCTCCGTTCAAAACGCGTTGCGCGCAGATCAATACGCTTCAGAACGTACTGGCTCAGCAACGTGATCACCAGGTAGATAGCCGCCGCGACGATGTACCAGGTAAATGGCTCCTGCGTACGGGTGGCGATACTTTTGGTTTGCAGCATCAAATCGTTCACGCTGATCAGGCTCACCAGCGCGGTATCTTTCAGCAGTACCAGCCACTGGTTGCCCAGCCCTGGCAGGGCATGACGCCACATCTGCGGCATCACCAGGCGGAAGAAGATCGCCGCTTTCGACAGGCCCAGCGCCTGACCGGATTCCCACTGTCCCTGCGGTACCGCTTTCAGCGCGCCGCGCAGCGTTTGTGACGCATAGGCCGAATAGAGCAGGGAGAGCGCAATTACGCCGCACAGGAACGGACTGACGTCGAAGTTCTCAATCTGCATTTGCACCGGGATCTGCGCAAAGCCGAGATTAATCGTAAAGCCGTCCGACAGCGTTAACAGCAGCTGTGAGGAGCCGAAATAGATAAACAGGACCACCAGAATTTCCGGCAGTCCACGCAGCACAGTTACCAGCGCTGAACCGAGCCATGCGACAGGGCGCCACTTAACGGACTCCCACACCGCAAAGAACATCGCCAGTACGAGGCCGATAATCAGTGCACAAACGGCAAGGCCGACGGTCATCCCGGCGGCGCTTGCTAAAGGAAAAATTTCATTCATCAGGAATTACTTCTGGAACCATTTTTTGTAGATGGTTTCGTAGGTGCCGTCTTTCTTCACTTTTTCCAGCGCAGCGTTGAATTTCTGCTGCAGCTCGGTGTTGCCCTGACGTACGGCAATACCCAGACCTGTACCGAAGTAGTCTTTATCTGTCACCTTGTCACCCACGGCGGCCAGCTTGTCGTTCGCTTTCAGCCATTCAGTCACGACAGCCGTGTCCCCGAACACCGCATCGATACGGCCGTTTTGCAGGTCCAGCTTCGCATTCTGGTAGCTGTCATACGGCACGGTGGTGATTTCCGGGTGCTTATCCATGATGAATTTCTGGTGCGTGGTGCCGTTCTGCACGCCGACTTTCTTGCCTTTCAGCAGGTCAACGGAGGCGTATTTACCTTTCTGACCAATGAACAGCGCCGAGTTGTCGTAGTAAGGGGTGGTGAACAGAACCTGCTTTTCACGCTCCGGAGTGATGTCCATACCGGCCATCACGGCGTCGATACGGCGGAACTTCAGGCTTGGGATCAGGCTGTCGAACGCCTGGTTGCTGAAGGTACAGGTCGCGTCGATCTCTTTACACAGGGCATTTGCCAGATCCACGTCGAAGCCAACAATCTTGTTGTTCGCATCAATGGATTCAAACGGAGGGTAGGACGCTTCAGTGGCGAAACGGATGGTCTGGGCTGCGGTAGCGGAAAGGCTGACGCTAGCAAGCAGCGCGGCAATCAATACTTTTTTCATTATAATTTCCCTAACACATCAGTGTGATAAGTAGTTTTTGAAGGCATCGGTTTGCGGGTTGGTGAAGCAGCTCGCATCACCTTGCTCAACGATATACCCGTTTTCCATGTAGACCACGCGGCTGGCGGTTTTGCGCGCCACTTCCACCTCGTGGGTCACGATGACCTGGGTAATGTTGGTTTCCGCCAGTTCACGAATGATACTCACGATCTGGGCAGTAATTTCCGGGTCCAGCGCTGCGGTTGGTTCGTCGAACAGCAGCACCGCTGGCTCCATCATCAGCGCACGGGCGATCGCCACACGCTGTTGCTGACCACCAGAGAGATGCAGAGGATAACGGTCGCTGTACGGTTTCAGACGCAGACGTTCCAGCAGCTTTTCAGCTCGCGCCATCGCCTGGTCTTTGCTTAAGCCAAGCACGCGGCACGGGGCTTCAATCAGGTTTTGCACCACCGTCAGATGCGGCCAGAGATTATATTGCTGGAAAACCATGCCCACGTTTTGACGCAGTTCACGAATCGCTTTATCAGAAGGGGTTTTCGCGAAGTCAAAATGGTTACCGGCGATGGCCAGCGTTCCCGAACGGGGCATTTCAAGCAGATTTAAAACACGCAGAAGGGAGCTTTTTCCCGCACCGCTTGGGCCGAGCAAAACCAGCGTTTCGCCCTCCGGGCAGCTCAGCGTAATGTCGAACAGCGCCTGGTGTGCGCCGTAGAAGCAGTTAATGCCGTTTAGTTTAATACTCATCGGGGCAGTCTTTACTCATCCAGGCAATCTATAGCAATTGAGGCCGCAGATAGTACCGTTGACAGAATAGTTATGCAATATTTCTGCGTTAAAAGTTAAATATAACCCGTGTTTCCTCTTAAACATAGCACAAAATAGCGACGGGAAAGGGGGGCGAGAATAAATGTCGGCATTCCGCATGAAATGCCGGACATTTTACGGGGTTAACGTTTATTTAACGTATGCGTTAGCGGTTCTCAATCGACTGGCGAAGGGTGCCCGCCGGAGCATGAACGCTGCCGCCAATGTAGCGCACATCATCTATTGCCCAGCACTGGCCTTCACGGATCATCAGCACCTCATCCTGCCAGGTTTGCGTCCCCTGGGTTAGCTTCACGCGCAGAGGAATATTCCGTGCGTCGGTATTCGGAATGGTGGACGCGCTGGCGACGTCGGCGCTGTCCGGCAGCGTGGCGCGGCTGGAGAACGGATCGGATGAAAGCAGCGCATTTTGCTGCGGATCGCGCGAGGCGTCATTAAGCAGTTTCGCCAGATTATCGCTCAGGTACGGGCGCAGGGCGGTGAGGTCATTACCGCGATGCTGAATGCGGTAATCATAGAACTGTTGCGCCACGGCGTCCGGGCCGCCCTCAATGCAGGGGCCGCTGCGGGAACCGATATCCTTAAAGGCTGGCGTGACCGGCGTAGTGCAGGCGCTGAGCACCAGCGCGCAGGGCACTAAAAGCGTTAAAGCAGAGTAGCGCATGTTGATTTCCTTATTTATTAACTATCCTTTCAATCATAGCGTAACGAACCGATAATGCAGTTGCTAACGCATTGAACGCTAAAGACGGAGAGGAAGTATGCAATTTTCAACAACACCAACCCTGGAAGGTCAACCCATTACCGAGTACTGCGGCGTGGTCACCGGTGAGGCGATTCTGGGCGCCAACATCTTCCGGGACTTCTTTGCCGGCATTCGGGATATCGTCGGCGGGCGCTCCGGTGCCTACGAGAAAGAACTGCGTAAAGCGCGTGACATTGCGTTTAAGGAGCTGGGCGAGCAGGCCAAAGCGCTGGGCGCGGATGCGGTGGTGGGCATTGATATCGACTACGAAACGGTCGGGAAAGATGCCAGCATGCTGATGGTGAGCGTAAGCGGCACGGCGGTGAAAACCCGTCGATGAAGCGTTCGCTCTCAACCCTCCTGCTGGCATTGTTGCTGGCAGGATGCGCCTCGGAAGAGGGCATTGTTGATAAAGGCGCGTACGAACTTGATACGCGCCATCAGGCGCAGGCGGCCTACCCGCGCATAAAGGTGCTGGTGATCCATTACACCGCCGATGATTTCGACACCTCGCTTGCGACCTTGACCGATAAAAACGTCAGCTCTCACTATCTCATCCCCGCAAAGCCCCCAGCTCCGCAGGGCAAACCGCGTATCTGGCAGCTGGTGCCGGAGAGCGAGCTGGCCTGGCATGCAGGTATTAGCTTTTGGCGTGGGACCAACCGCATAAATGATACCTCCGTCGGCATTGAGCTGGAAAACCGCGGCTGGCGGAAAACCGATGGCGTGAAAACCTTTACCCCCTTCGAACCGGGGCAAATTGCGGCGCTGATCCCGCTTGCCAGAGACATCATCGCCCGCTACGACATTAAACCGCAGAACGTTGTGGCCCATTCGGATATCGCCCCGCAGCGTAAAGACGACCCTGGCCCGCTGTTTCCGTGGCGCGAACTGGCGCAGCAGGGCATCGGAGCCTGGCCCGAACCGGCGCGGGTGAATTTTTATATCAACGGGCGACCGCATTATCAGCAGGTTGATACCGCAGCATTGCTCGATGTGCTGGCGCGCTACGGTTACGAGGTGCCAGAAAACAGCACGCCTGCACAGCAAAAACGCATCATCATGGTGTTCCAGATGCATTTCCGTCCGCAGTTATGGAATGGCGTAGCGGATGTTGAAACCATGGCGATTGCCGAAGCACTTTTAGAGAAATACGGGCAGGGGTAAACCTTTGGCTTACCCCCAAATGAGTATATTTCCGTAAGTTTCTATTAGATTAATCCTAAGTACAATCTCATTTCATTTTTAGTTAATTGACTTAAAATTATTCGGATTTAAGATGGACACATAGCACGCTAAGCAATTTAGCGAATAAAAAACTTTACTCTTTTTTTTATTCTTGAGTTTTTCATCAGGAAAATATTTATGGTTCGGTATGAATGCCGTTGCCATGTTTTTTTAAAATCACATCTTAAAACGGGTATAACAATGTTAAGCATCTATGGAAAAAAATTACGTCCGCAACATGAAATGGAAAAGATTATTTCTGCAACCTCATGCGTTGAAGAAAGAACGTTAAAAAAATGGCAGAAGATTTCCACTGCTGATTCCGGTTTAATTCATATTATTGTCAGCGGCGAAGTCGAATTTCGACGTGACTCTGACGAACTGTGCTTGTTCACCGTTACCGGGCAATGCATTTTCGGCCTGTCGTCGATGTATTACAACGCCACCCATATGTACGGCCTTGTTCGGTCGAATACGGTTGTTCGCTCGATCAAGAAAGAGGTCTTCGCCCAGCTGATGACCGAGAAAAACCTGTGGCCTGAACTGACAAAAGTGCTTTCCTGGTACATATGCCTGATGAGCAAGCGCGATGATATTCTGGTCGCTCGCAGCGCATATTCTGTTGTTCGCGAATTTTTATATGAGATCAACGACCTGATTGTACAGCATCAGCGTGATATTAACGTTTATGATTACATTCAGGAATACACTAACCTGGCACGTAGCACCATTATTAAAATCCTCTCCGATCTGAAAAAAGGTCAATATATTGTGGTGGAAAAAGGTCGACTGCTTAACCTCACCGCACTGCCTGAAAAATATTAATGCCTACTCCCGCCGGTCTCCTTTATCACTGAAAGGGGAACGGCTGTTTTCACTGTTTTTAACACTTGCTTGTGAATTATCCTGCGTTTCGTCAACCGGCGGTGCGGGAATTTTTCCTTGAGAATAATCCTGCTCCTGCTCTTTTAATGCCTGTTTAAATAATTCCGTTAATGATGACTCTTCACTGCTCGTGCTGGCGGGGGCGGTATCGTGCTCATGCGCCTCAGTTCCGGGTAGGGTATCCCGCGAGGGGGCTTGCGGCACCGCGCCGTCGGGCGCCTGCTGCCAGTCGGCATCATCACTGATGATCGGCAGATCCTGCATCGGTGGAACATCAACAGGCACTGGCGCAGCTTTAGGCTGCGGATGCGGGAACGGTTTACTCACGTACACGTAGTGCATCTCCGAAAGCTGGGTTTCCGGTTTGGCAACGCTGGCGTTGACCGGTTCAGGCGCCGGGTGGCGCATGTTCCAGTAGACATGCATATACAGGCCGACAACCAGCATGGCGCAAAGGCCGACCATCCATAATGCTGTTTTGCCGAATACGTTTTTCAGGCTGGGGAGGCGGTACGAAAACCAGACCGCTTCCCCGGTTGTATAGCTGCGCTGGGCCGCAAGGCAGATGGTCGACATTAGGCTTTCTTCTCCTGCATTTTTGCGTCCGGGGTAGTGCGGGTGGCCTGAATCAGTACGCTCGGCGTGCTGTTGGTTACGCGCATCAGCTGCATCAGCGTTTCTTCGCCGGGGATGCCATCCACGTGCAGATGCATTTTTTGCTGAAACTCACGGGTGCGTTTCATCATCTCAGCGGTCCAGATCCGGGCATGCGTTTCGGGCTGGTTCAGCGCCAGGCTTAACTGCTGATCGAGCCAGGCCATGTCTTTGCTGTCGCTGGCCGCGCCGATCGCGTCTTTTCCTTCCGGTGTCAGGCGGTGCAACTGGGTGAAGTTGCCGGTCGCATGCCGGTTAAACCAGCTGCGGCTCACCTGCCAGGTCCGGTTATTCATTAACAGGTCAATTGATGTATCTCCGACCCTGGCGACCACCGCATAGTTAAGGTGACCGCTGGTTTTCAGTTCACTGACCCACGGATACCCTTCCTGCGCCAGCGTCTCCGGCGACGCGTTCCCCTGTTTACACATCAGGTTCACTTTAGCGGCGTTCTGGCACAGCGCATCTTCGGCCGAGGCGTCATATCCCCACATCAGATAGAGCTGGTGCATCGCATCCGGCTGATTAACCATTTCATTGTCGATAACCGGCACCACGGGCGCCTCCGTTTTTCGCGTCGGCTGTTTCCAGCTGACGGGGACCGGCAGCTGGATGGGAAGATGCCCGCTGATGGATGAGGTTAAATACCAGCCGCAGGCGGCAAACAGCACCGATGCGAACAGCCCCACGGTTGCCAGACGCTTACCGTGTTTTTTCGCGGGCAGGATCTCTCCCGCCGCCAGGCGTAAATGACGCGGGCTGACCTGCGACGCGCGTTCCGTCCAGGCAGCGAGCATTGACAGGTGCGCCAGTTCGTTAAGTTTGCTGATGTTGCCTTTGGTCAACGTGTGCATTTTGCGCACGCGGGCCGGCGTTAACGGCGAATTTTCACAGCCGTGTTCTTCGCATTGCGCCTGCACATAGCCCAGGAATTCGCGGCAGGTCAGGGGGCGCAGGACATGACGAGTGTGTGTATATTCGCGCAGTTCAGGTTGCTTAAGCAGGATTTCCTGATCCGCAGTGCCCGTCAGCACCACGGAGAGCCGGAAGTTCAGCTCCTGGGCTCGCGTGAGCAGCGTACCCAGGACTTCACGGCAGCTCTCTTTCATGGCTTCGGCGTGTGAAATCACCAGCACTCTGGTTTCCGCTTTTCCCTCGTGCCACTGGCGCAGGATGGCATCCACCGCCTGCAGGCGATTCTTGCTCTCTTTCGTTACCGGATTGAGCTTGTACAGCAGGCTACTGGCACTCAGTTTGGGAAACGCATTGATAACAAGGACGTTACTGTGGCGGGTTTTTAGCGTATCGCTGAAGTGACCCAGAAGCGGGGCGTCGTCGCAAAAGAGCCCGATAATTCCCGCCTGCTGGGTTTTCTCTTTCAACAGGTTGAACACATCCTGATGATAAGGCACCAGAAAATCCCCGGATAAACGGGCGATCGATCTGAATGGCGGATTTTTAAAATTAAAGTGGCTCTGATACATAACGACTTACCGTCTCTGATTAGGAATAGCAACAGCATCAGAAAGTAAGGTAACGCCCCTGAACGGTCAATTTGCAAACAGGGTAAAAATATCCGGCTGGCAGCGTCTAACATTTGGATTTTATACGGTCAATATTTTTCTTTATGAAAGTTAGCGGCGAAGTCAGTGGTCGCATTTGCACCAGCTTATTACTATTTTCATCCATATTGGCGCAGTATGACGCTGCTTATTTTTGCTTTGCTATAGGCCGGATAAAAAATGAGGTTCTCATTTCTTTCACGGTGGATAACGCCTTGTATTATGTTTGTGCTGCTGATCTTTTGCGGCCAGCAAGGGTATCTCACCTTTAAAGATTATAAAAAAGTTATGAATAAGTTGGCTAATGCCGATCAACAGCCGCTAAAAAAAACGCGCGAAGAGAAATCCTTTACGCTTTTTACGGCAGCCGTGCGTCAAGAAATCTTACCGGGTGCGGTGAAAGCCCCGCTGGCAGCTGAAATCGAAGGTATTGTGAACAGCGATGACGCCTGGCTCTCCTTTGCTGTCATCAAAACGCCAGGCGGTCAGAGAAGCTACCGTGAGGGTGAACCTCTCTCTGGATTTAACGACGCATTTATTCAGGAAATAAACAAAGATAATGTGGTGGTTAATTATGAAGGTACTACGCAGGTTCTGGCATTAAATAAACCGGACTATTTTAAGGGTGGCGTGGATAGCGGCCCGGTAACGAAATCGACAAAAGATGTTGGCGCAGAGAGTGTGCATCTTGATGATTATCTGGTGTTAAAACCCATAATTGAAAAGGGCCGACTGGAAGGCTACAGGATAAACCCAAGGAATGCCTCCGCCTTTTACAGCCAGTCAGGTCTGGTAAAAGGCGATGTGGCGGTTCAGGTTAACTCTGTCGATATGACCGATGAAGCAAAAGCGAAAAGCATTATTGCCAACTGGTCAAAAATGAAAGAAGCGGAGGTCATCGTACGACGTCACGCTCACCTTGAAAATATTCGGATTAATGTTCTAAACAATTAAAAAGTGTGCAGACATGAAAAAAATTCCCTGGGCGTGCGTGGCGCTGACCGCATTGTCGTTATATTCCAGTTCGCTGCTTGCAGCTAACTTTAGCGCGAGTTTTAAAAATACTGATATTCGCGAGTTTATCGATACGGTAGGCCGCAATCTCAATAAAACCATTCTGGTCGATCCGTCCGTCCAGGGAACCGTCTCGGTCCGAACCTACAACGTGCTGACGGAAGATGAGTACTATCAATTCTTTCTGAGCGTGCTGGATCTCTACGGCCTGTCGGTGATCCCGATGGACAACGGCATGGTCAAAGTGGTGCGCTCAAGCGTAGCGCGTACCGCCGGTGCGCCGCTGGCAGACAGCAAAAATCCGGGCAAAGGTGACGAGATCATCACCCGCGTGGTGCGCATGGAAAACGTGCCTGTTCGTGAGCTGGCCCCGCTGCTGCGTCAGCTCAACGATGCCACCGGTATCGGGAATGTGGTCCACTTTGAGCCGTCCAACGTCCTGCTGTTAACCGGTAAAGCCTCGGTGGTGAACCGGCTGGTGGATCTGGTGCAGCGCGTCGATAAAGACGGCATCCAGCGTCGCGAAATCATCCCGCTGCGCTTTGCGTCCGCCAAAGAACTCTCGGAGATGTTGAATAACCTCAACAATGAAGAACAGAAAGGGCAGAACGCGCCGCAGCTGGCGACTAAAGTCGTCGCGGATGACGAAACCAACAGCCTGGTGATCAGCGGCGCGGAAGATGCGCGGGCGCGCACCCGTTCCCTTATTCATCAGCTGGATCGTGAGCAGAATAACGAGGGCAATACCCGCGTCTTCTACCTCAAGTATGCCAGCGCCACCAAAGTGGTGCCGGTTCTCACCGGGATTGGTGAGCAGCTGAAAGACAAGCCGGGTGCGGCCAAAGCGAAATCCGCGAGCGCCTCAACCGATCTGAATATTACCGCCGACGAGTCAACCAACTCCCTGGTGATCACCGCACAGCCTAACGTGATGAACTCCCTCGAGAAAGTGATCGACAAGCTGGATATTCGCCGTCCGCAGGTGCTGGTGGAAGCGATCATTGCCGAAGTGCAGGACGGTAACGGCCTGGATCTTGGCGTGCAGTGGACCAGCAAGCACGGCGGGGTGCAGTTTGGCTCCACCGGCCTGCCAATCAGCCAGATTAAAAATGGCACCATGAAAGGGGCAAGTTTCACTGGCCTTGCGACCGGCTTCTTTAACGGTGACTTCGGTGCGCTGGTGACCGCGCTTTCCACTGACGGCAAAAATGACATCCTCTCCACGCCAAGCGTGGTCACGCTGGATAACAAAGAAGCGTCGTTCAACGTCGGTCAGGATGTGCCGGTGCTTTCCGGTTCGCAAACCACCAGCGGCGACAACGTCTTTAACTCGGTTGAGCGTAAAACCGTAGGGACCAAGCTGAAGATTGTGCCGCAGATTAACGATGGCGACATGATCCATCTGAAGATTGAGCAGGAAGTGTCGAGTGTCGACAACAGCGCGACGGAAGACTCCAGCCTCGGCCCAACCTTCAACACGCGCACGATTAATAACGAAGTGATGGTCCACAGTGGTCAGACGGTGGTGCTCGGCGGTCTGATGGAAAATGTGACCAAACAGTCCGTGTCCAAAGTGCCCCTGCTCGGCGATATCCCGCTGGTCGGTCAGCTGTTCCGCTACACCTCGCAAGATACTTCCAAACGCAACCTGATGGTGTTTATTCATACCACCGTCCTGCGTGACGACGACAACTACAGCGCGGCCTCGAAAGAGAAATATGACCAGATCCGGGTGCGCCAGATGCAGCGAGTGGAGGAGAAAAAGCTCGGTATTGTTGAGCCGACTGACAACGCCGTCCTGCCCGCGTTTCCCTCTGCAAGCACTGGCGCCGCACCGGTGAAAACCAGCGCCACGCGTAATCCGTTTAAAGAATAGCGCGGAGGGGTAACGTGGACGAACTGAGTAAAACACTGTGTAGCAGCAACTACGCAAAAGATAACGGCGTTCTGTTTTACAACAATGATGTCTATATCCGGGACGACACTCCTGCGCATGCTCTGCTGGAGGTGCGCCGGGTGCTGGGCCGTGCTTTCATCCCCGTCACTGTGACGCCGGAAGCGTTTGACGAGATGCTGGCCAAAATCTGGCAGCAGAGCAGCGGCGTGTCGCAGCAACTGGTGGACGACATGGACGCGGATATCGATCTGATGGCCTTAACCGAGGAGATCCCGGATAACGAAGATCTGCTCGATAACGACGAAAACTCACCGGTGATCCGCCTGATCAACGCCATTCTCGGCGAGGCGGTGAAGGACGGCGCGTCGGATATTCATATCGAAACCTTCGAGCGCACGCTGAGCATCCGCTTCCGCGTTGACGGCGTGCTGCGCCCGGTGTTGCAACCGGCGCGTAAGCTCGCGCCGCTGCTGGTGTCGCGTATTAAGGTGATGTCGAAACTCGACATCGCCGAGAAACGTCTCCCCCAGGATGGACGTATCTCCCTGCGCATTGGCCGTAAGGCCATCGACGTGCGTGTGTCGACCATTCCGTCCCAGTACGGCGAGCGCGTGGTCATGCGCCTGCTCGATAAAAGCAATCTCAAGCCCGACATCAACAAGCTTGGGCTGATTGATGAAGAGCTGGAGAAGCTGAAAGGGCTGATTGACCGCCCGCACGGGATCATCCTCGTTACCGGCCCGACGGGTTCCGGTAAAAGTACCACGCTGTACGCCATTCTTTCGGCGCTGAACGGTCACGAGCGCAACATTCTGACCGTGGAAGACCCGATCGAATACGAGCTGGAAGGCGTGGGGCAGACGCAGGTTAACCCGCGCGTGGACATGACCTTTGCCCGCGGGCTGCGCGCGATTCTGCGTCAGGACCCGGACGTGGTGATGATCGGGGAAATTCGCGACGGTGAGACCGCCCAGATCGCGGTGCAGGCGTCGCTGACCGGTCACCTGGTGATGTCGACGCTGCATACCAACAGTGCCGCAGGGGCGATAACCCGTCTGCGGGATATGGGGCTGGAGTCGTTTTTAATCGGTTCATCGCTGCTCGGTGTCATTGCCCAGCGTCTGGTGCGTCGGCTGTGTACGCACTGCCGGACCACCAGTCCGCTGGATGCCAATGAAAAAGCGTTGTTCAGCTTTATGGACGCGCCGCCAAAAGCGATTTATCGCGCGGTGGGGTGTGAACACTGCCGTCAGAGCGGCTATCAGGGCCGCGCCGGTATTCATGAGTTTCTGGTGGTGGACAGTACCATGCGCCGCGCCATCCATGAAGATAAGGACGAAATGTCCATAGAAACGCAGCTCTTTAAGCAGGCCTACAGCCTGCGTGAAAACGGGCTGCTGAAGGTGATCGGCGGCGTGACGTCTCTGGAAGATGTCATGCGCGTCACCGCCGAGCGTGGGGGGGATGCGTAATGGCTTTCTACGCCTGGACGGCGACGAGTGCCGCGGGAAAAACCCAGCGCGGGACGTTACAGGCCGAGGGGCAAAAGCAGGTTCGCCAGTGGCTTCGCGAGCAAAAGCTGATGCCCGTGAGCATCACCGAAACCCGCGAAACGGCGACAGGCGGGAAAGCGAAAACCGGGGCGAAGCTCTCTACCCCGGTGCTGTCGATGTTTACCCGTCAGCTTTCGACGCTGGTGAACGCCGCGCTGCCGCTGGAAAGTGCGCTGAAGGCGATCTCTAAGCAGACGGAAGATAAAAAGCTGGCGGCGATGGTGGTGGAGATCCGCGAGAAGGTGGTCGAGGGGCATACGCTGTTCGACGCCTTTAGCCAGTTTCCACGCACCTTCGACAAACTCTACTGCACGCTGGTGATGGCCGGTGAGAAGACCGGCCATCTGGGCGACGTGCTGGAGAAGCTGGCGGAGTACAACGAACAGCGCCAGAAGATGAAAAGCAAGCTGACGCAGGCGATGGTCTACCCGATTACCCTCACCGTGGTCGCTATCGCGGTGATCGGCATTCTGCTGGTGGCGGTGGTGCCGCAGGTGATTGAGCAGTTTACCCACATGAAACAGCAACTGCCGATCACCACCCGGACGCTGATTGCGGTAAGTGATTTCCTGCAAGCCTGGGGTATCTATATTGTCGGCAGCCTGGCGGGGGCGTTCGTCGGCTTCAAAACCTGGGTGCGAAACGTGAAAAACCGTTTTCGCTGGCACAGCTGGCTGGTGAATGGCTCGCCGATTAAAAAGCTGGTGTGCGCCATCAACAGCGCCCGCTATATCCGTACCCTGAGCATTTTGCAGGCCAGCAGCGTGCCGCTGCTGGAGGGGATGTATATCGCGATGGACGGTATTGAAAATCTCTATGCCCGTCAGGTGCTTGAGCAGGCCGCCGATACCGTACGTCAGGGGGCGTCGCTGTATGCGGCGCTGGAACAGGCGAAATTATTCCCGCCAACCATGCTGTATATGATTGCCTCCGGTGAAGAGAGCGGGGAATTAGGTAATTTAATGGATCGCGCGGCGGAAAATCAGGAATCGGCATTACAGCATCGAATTACATTAACGCTGTCGGTATTTGAACCGGCGCTGGTGGTATCCATGGCGACGATTGTTTTATTCATCGTTCTTTCAATATTACAACCGCTTCTGCAACTTAATAATATGGTAGGTTAAATCATGGCTCTAAAACGTAAAAACCTGGCTCGCCAGGCGGGCTTCACATTGCTCGAATTAATGGTGGTGATTGTTATTCTCGGCGTTCTGGCGAGTATGGTAGTGCCAAACTTAATGGGTAATAAAGAAAAAGCGGATACGCAAAAGGCGACCAGCGATATTGTCGCGCTCGAAGGCTCGCTGGATATGTATAAGCTGGACAACCACCGCTACCCGACCACAGAGCAGGGTTTGCAGGCGCTGGTGACGAAGCCGGAAATCGCACCAATCCCGAACGGCTATCGCACGGATGGCTATATTCGCCGCCTGCCGCAGGATCCATGGGGCAGCGATTATATTCTGGTCAGCCCAGGTGAACACGGTGCGGTGGACATTTTCTCTGCGGGTCCGGACGGCGAAGCGAATACTGCCGATGACATTACCAACTGGTCTCTGGATAAGAACGAGAAGTAATGAAAAATCAACGCGGCTTTACGTTGCTGGAAATTATTCTGGCGCTGGTGATATTTGCCAGCTGCGCCATGATGGTGGTGTCCACCATTCCTTCGCGCAGCGGCGCGGATATATTTGGCCAGCAATTAAAAGCGCTCGTTGATTATGGTTCAGACCGTGCGGTGATGGACGGAAATATTGTCGGGCTGGTGATCGCCACTGATAAATATCAGCTGGTGACGATCGCGGATAAAAATGGCGAGCGTCACTGGGTGCCATTATCTGCCGGACGTATTACCACCAAAGGTGATTTTCCGGAAGAGATGCACGTGTCGCTCTCGCCGCAGCGCCTGGCCGCGACGGTGGCGTCCGAGCCACAGGTGATCTTTTTACCGGACGGTGAAATCAGCCGCTTTACGCTGACGCTGCAAAGTTACGACAAACAGCACCATTTCCGCGTGGTGTCGCAGGGTGCGGCGCCGGTATCGGTAGAAAACGATGGCTAACGACAACACAAAGCAAAAGGGGATGACGCTGCTGGAGGTGATGGTCGCGCTGGTGATTTTCTCCACCGCCGCGCTGGCGCTAATGAACTCGGTCTCCCTGAACGTGCGTTTTACCCATGGCTTGGCCGATACCTTGCAGGCCAGTTGGGTGGCGGAAAATCAGCTGGCGGAAGCGCAACTCACCAAAACCGACTTCCCGGATGCTGAGCAGCAGGGGACGGAAATCATGGGCGGGCGCAGCTGGAACTGGCGTAAGCAGCGGGTGAAAACCGCCGACAACGGCTGGGCGAACTCCATTCGCGTCTATGCGGAAGGCGATGAGAGCCAGCCGGTTGTTTCCCTGCACATCATTCCGCCGGGAGAGAGCAAGTGAAGAAAACGCGACGCCAGCGCGGATTTACCCTGCTGGAGATCATGATTGCGCTGACTATTTTCGCGGTAATCAGCACCCTGGCCTGGCAAATTCTGGACGGCGCGATGCGTACCAGCTCGGCCACCGATGCCAGCGCCGCTAAGCTCAACCAGCTTCAGCGCGGCTGGAGTCTGATGGAGCGCGATTTTTTCCAGCTACAGGCGCGAGCGCCGCGTAATGAGCCAGATCTGTTCCGTCAGGAGGGCGATGCCCTTGAACTGACCACCCTGAATGGCGTGAGCGGAACGGTCCAGCTGGAGCGCGTACGCTGGCGGCTGGAAGAGGGGCGTTTGTACCGCGACGTCTGGCCGGTCATTGACGGCCCGGTGGACGTTAAGCCTGACGAAGTGCCGATTGTCAGCGGCGTAAAAGCATTGCAGTGGCGGTTTTATCGTCAGGGCTGGCAGACAGCCTGGCACGACGCCGCCCATCTGCCGGACGGCGTGGAGGTTACGTTGACGATGGAAAACGGGGATACCTGGCGCTGGGTGTTCACCACGCCGGGGGATATGCCGGAGGTGGCCGCTGCCGCTGCCCCAGAGAAAGCCGCCGACGCGCCTGCGACGACTCCGGACGCAACCCCTGCGCCTTCGCCGGAGACCAGACCATGAACCGAATCCGTCAACAAAAGGGCGTCGCCCTGCTGGTGGTGCTGATTTTGCTGGTGATGATGTCGGCGCTGGCCGCCAAAATCAGCCAGCAGTTCTGCCGTAATTTGCAGAAAACGCATTATCAGATAAGCCAGCAGCAGCTGCGCTGGGCGATGCAGGCCCAGGAAAAAGTGGTGAAGGACAGGTTACAGACCGATGCCAGCGGCGAGAGCAAGCCGCTGGCGCTGGACGGCGACTGGCATCAGCCGCTGGAGACGCAGGGAGAAGACTACACGGTCGTGAGCCAGGTGGAAGACGCTCAGGACTGCTTTAACGTCAATAACCTGTTGACCGCCGACGTCGCGCCCCAGGGGCAAAGCGCTCCCGCGGTGGCGGAAAAACCGCGTAAAGAGCGGATTGTTGAACAACTCCTGACGGAAAACGGGCTCAGTCCGGGCACGGCGGAGGCGGTCTATTTCCAGCTGGTGGATTATCTCGATGGTGACAGCACCACGGCGAAAGAGGGTACCGAAAGCGATGCGTGGGCTGGCATCGTGCCCGCCCGGCAACCGGCAAACCAGATGATGCGCAGCATCGCGGAGATCAAACTGCTGCCAGCGTTCCCGGTTACGGCATATCCGAAGGTGAGCAAGCTGTTATGCGCGCTGCCGGACGCCGCCAGCAAGGTGGACGTTAACACCCTGCAACCGGAACAGGCCGTGGTGCTGGCGGCCATGTTTCCGGGAAAATTCACGCAGGATGACGCGGTTCGTCTGCTGGATACACGTCCGGAATCGGGCTGGGAAAATATGGACGCGTTCAGCAAAGCGCTGGAGCAGACCTTCCCGCAGTTAAAAGACGATCTCCCGCAGGTGGCAGATCAATTTTCTATAAACAGCCGGTACTTCCGCGTGAATTACAGCGGCAATACCGATGAATTAACGCTTCGCGTGGTCAGCCAGCTTCAGATGAATAACGAAGCCGGTGAGATCGTGACGTGGCAGCGTCGTTACCGAATGATTGAATAAGAAAAGTAGAACGTTATGAAACAGGTACTTTTTGTTCGCCCCGACAGCCGCGAGGGCGGGAAAATAATGTGCTGTGAGTCCGGCAGCGAGCGCGTCGAGGTGCTCGACAGCCTGGAGATGCTGGCCGAACACCCGCTGGCTACACGCGTTTGTCTCCTGCTGCCCGCCAGCGACATGATTTTCCGCCATTTCACGCTGCCGAAAAAGGTGGCTTCTCAGGCGATGGCCTTCTCGTGGATGGCGGAAGAGACGCTGATTGGCGACGTGGACAACCTCCACTGGACAGTGCTCTACAAAAAAGGCGCTGACGTCGACGCCGTTGCCATTGACGCCGACCGCCTGCGTGCGGCATTGACCCGCTGTCACGAGGCCGGATTAAACGTGATTCAGGCCCTGCCTGATGCCTGGCTGCTGCCCGTGGCGGCAGGGGGCAGCACGCTGGTCGCACAGGATAAAGGCTACTGGCTGCGTTTATCTCCCCACGTGGCGGGTGAAATGGAGGGAACCCTGCTGCCGCTGTTGATGCAGAAAGCCGGAGACGGGGAAGTGTGTTGCTACGGCGACGCGCCTGCGGACGTTCACGTTGACGTACAGCATGCCTGGCAGCACCCGCTGGTGCTGATCCAGCCGCAGTGGAAAACCTGTCGTGTGAATCTGCTTCACGGTGAATTCAGCCTTAAGGCCGGTCATGTCCAGGCCGCGAAAAGCATGAAAGCAGCGATGATAGCGGCGGGCCTGCTGTCCGTTGGTCTGCTGCTGGGGCCGCGCATTGCGATGGCCTGGATGCTGGTGCAGCAGGAAAATCGGGTTCAGCAGGAGATCGTTCAGGTTTATCAGCACCATTTCCCCAGCATGCGCCAGCAGACCAATATCAAATATCACTTTGGCCAAAGCCTGAAAAAACAGAGCAAGGGGTTCTTTCTTCAGCTTGAGGAGCTGGAGAAAGCCCGGCAGTCAGTCCCTGCGATGGAAATCGATCTGCTGGAATACGATGCGCAGCAAAACACCCTGACGCTGAGCGTTAGCGCGCAAAGCCAGCCCGCGTTGCAGGCGTTTGTGAACCAGACCAGTGAGAATTTTGATTTTACCTTACAACCTGTTTCAACAACCGAACCGTATACCGCCATGATCGCAGGGAAACATAAATGAAAGAGCGAATCGCGCAGCTGAAATCACGCTATCAGAATTACAGCGCTCGGGAAAAAATCATTTTAAAAATATGTGCCGTTGCCATTGTGGGGGCTGCGGTGTATTACACAGGAGTAATTCCCCTGGATAATATGATTCAAAATAGTAAATCGACGCTTAAAAGACAAAAAGAGACGCTTAACTGGATGCGCAGTGAAATTGATAAAAATCATCTTCAGGTCCAGTTAGTTAAAACGAATAATCCGCGTACGGTGGTCGAGAACAGCGCTCATGAAATTAATCTTTCACTGACGGATGTGCGCCAGGAGGGGCAAACTTTATCGTTCGTGGTGAATCGGGTAAATGTATATGAATTAAAAAGCTGGCTGCGTGAAATTAATCAGACCTCCGGCGTGACATTGCAAAAAATAAACCTCACGCCGGTTGACCACCTCAGCGATGTGAAAGCACAGGTGCAGCTTACCTGGTCAAAAAGCGCATGAATACCTTCACGCTGATGCGGGAGGCCTGTCCGCTCGGTTTCCCGATGATGAGTGCTATCCTGGGCGGGATTATGGGCAGTTTTCTCGGCGTTGTTGCCGAGCGCGTACCGGGAATGGTGATGGATGAGGAGGGGAGCGGCAATCTGCTCTTTCCTGCCTCGCACTGCCCGGTGTGTCAGCACACGCTTGCTGCATGGGAAAATATCCCGCTGCTCAGTTGGCTGTTATTACGGGGGCGCTGCCACCAGTGCGGCAGCGCGATCCCGCTGCGACTCTTTATGGTGGAACTGTTGTCCGCGCTGTTTTTTGGCATCACGGCCTGGTGCATGCCGGACGTTCAGGCGCTGTTCTCTTTGTGGTTACTGGCGGCTTTTTTGCTGCCGCTGGCCATGATCGACTGGCAGCATCAGTTGTTGCCGGACTGCCTGACCCAGCCGCTGCTGTGGGCGGGGTTAGTGCTCCATGCTATTGACCACACATTGCCGCTACGCGATGCGCTGTTTGGCGCGGTGGCGGGCTATCTGTCGCTCTGGCTGCTCTACTGGGCTTTTCGTCTGATCGCCGGACGAGAAGGGCTGGGTTACGGGGATTTTAAGCTACTGGCGGCGCTGGGCGCCTGGTGCGGCTGGCAGGCATTACCCTCCATTGAACTGGCAGCAGCGTTAAGCGGTATTGTCGGTTATTTCGCCGTCAATAATTTAAATAAAAATAACCTCACTATTTCTTTTGGTCCTTACCTCGCCTTTTCTGGAATCGTGGTGTTTATTAGTCAGCAGTTTGCTTTCACATTTTAAATATACTGGTCAAGGTTTTTTATAAATCTTTTTGATGCTGGGAGAGAAGGACGACTCTTTACGCTCGGTGTATCGTAGGAGATATAAGCTACACGGGATTTGGCTTGTATCTTTTTATGGAGGAATACAGCGCAGCAACAATTTTTTGTTCACGGCACTCACGTTGGTTAAATACGCATTACGCGAAACGCATCCATGATCTCACGGAAGGCATGGGTTATTACGTTATAAATAAATTTATCAGGAAATAAAAATGAAATTTATGAAACCAAAATATCTGGCGCTCTTTATTGCGGCGGCCACCAGCTCCGCATTTGCAGCTGCGCCGGGTACGCCTTCTATTACATCGGGCAATGATAAATTTGCGCTGGTAGAAGTGGATCAGGCGGCACAGGATTACAACAACCTCATCAAAGTGCATAAAGAGGGTGTTGATGTAAAAGTGGAATGGAACGTCTGGAGCGGTGACGCCCCAACGTCTGCAAAAGTGCTGCTGGACGGCAAGACCGTCTGGACCGGCGCGGGCAGCGCGGCGGGTTCTGCGACCTTCAAAGTCAAAAAAGGGGGCCGCTATCAGGAACAGGTCGAACTGTGTAACGACAGCGGCTGTACCAAAAGCGCAAGCAAACTGATTATCGTGGCGGATACCGACGGAAGCCATTTGCTGCCGCTGAATACGCCGCTGCTGGAAAATAACAAAGCTTTCGCTCAGCATACCGATAAAGTCGTCGGTGCCTATTTCCCTGAGTGGGGCGTTTACGATCGAAACTTCTCTGCGGATAAGATCCCGGTCGCGAACATTAACCACCTGCTGTACGGCTTTATTCCAATTTGCGGCGGTGACGGTATTAACGACAGCGCCAAATCTTCAGGTGCACTGGAATCCCTGAAACGCGCCTGTGCTGGCCGTCAGGACTACACCGTGGCCATTCACGATCCATGGGCTGCGTTGCAGAAACCGCAGAAAGGCGTAAGCAACTGGGACGATCCCTACAAAGGTAACTATGGGCAGCTGATGGCGATGAAAAAAGCCCATCCTGACCTGAAAATTCTGCCATCCATTGGTGGCTGGACCCTGTCCGATCCGTTCTATCAGATGGATAACAAAGTACTGCGTGACCGTTTCGTGGCGTCGGTAAAAGACTTCCTGACCACCTGGAAAGTGTTTGACGGCGTGGATATTGACTGGGAATTCCCGGGCGGCGGCGGTGAAAACGCCAAACTCGGCAATCCTCAGACCGATAAAGCCACCTACACCGCGCTGATGCACGACCTGCGTCAGATGCTGAATGAACTGTCTGCGGAAACCGGTCGTACCTACGAGCTGACTACTGCAATCGGTGCCGGTAAAGATAAGATCGAAGACGTGGACTATAACACCACGCAGCAGTACCTCGACCATATCTTCCTGATGAGCTACGACTTCTACGGTGCCTGGAGCAATACCGATCTGGGCCACCAGACCGCCCTGTACGGTGCTTCCTGGAAACCAGACACTAACTACACCACCGATAATGCGGTGAAAGCGATGCTGGAGCAGGGCGTTAAGCCAGGCAAGATCGTGGTAGGCGCAGGTATGTATGGCCGCGGCTGGACCGGCGTTCATGGTTATACCGGCGATAATCCATTTACCGGCACCGCAACCGGACCAATTAAAGGGACATGGGAAAACGGTATCGTTGACTATCGTCAAATCGTCAACCAGATGCTGGGCAAACCGGGCTGGGAATACAAATATGACGAAGCGGCTGAAGCGCCGTACGTGTTCAACAAGTCCACCGGTGAGCTGGTGACGTACGATAACGCCCGTTCCGTTATGGCGAAAGGCAAATACGTACTGAACAAAAACCTGGGCGGACTGTTCGCATGGTCTATCGAGTCTGATAACGGCGATATCCTGAACGCCATGAACGAAAGCCTGCTGGGCGGAAGTTCCATCCCGGATCTGCCTGTTGAGACTAACCATGCGCCAGTGGCTTCAGCTGCCGATCAAAATGTCACCGGTCCTGCAACCGTGACCCTGGATGGCTCTGCTTCCAGCGACCAGGACGACGATGCGCTGACCTATAAATGGACGCAGGTTTCAGGCCCTTCTGTGACCATCGCCAATAGCACCAAAGCAAAAGCCAGCTTTAGCGTTCCGGCTGTGACAAGCGACCAGAACCTGGTCTTCCGTTTGACCGTAACCGACGCTAAAGGGCTGAGCAATGCTGTTGACGTCCAGGTTGTGAATAAAGCGCCTAAAGCCAACCAGGCGCCGGTAATCAATGCTATGGAAGCCGTTACCGTTCAGTCCGGTGAAGCAATTTCTCTGCACGCACAGGCATCCGATCCTGATGGTGACGCGCTGACCTACAGCTGGAGCGTACCGGCTGATATGAACGCGACCGGCACTGATTCGGCCAACGTTCGCATCACTGCGCCAGAAGTGCACAATACTTCTTCCTACACCCTGAGCGTTATTGTGACGGACGGTAAAACCAGCGTGCAGTCTGACGTGCAGGTGACGGTGGAGCCTAAGCCAGCTGACGAGGTAACGCCTCCTGCCGATGACGTCACACCACCGGCTGACGACGTAACCCCTCCTGCCGATGACGTCACACCACCGGCTGACGACGTAACCCCGCCAGCTGACGATACCACCGGCAGCTGCGACGCACCTGTCGATGCCAACGCCAGCAAATACGCTGCGTGGGACGCGAGCAAAATCTATAACAACGGCGATACCGTAAGCTTCGACCACCTCGTGTGGAAAGCGAAATACTGGACTCAGGGCAATCAGCCTGGCTTCGGTATGGACGCGTGGGAGCTGGTAAGCAACGTGAAGATGAACTGGCGTTCTGACCTGGTCTACAACGGCGGCGACACCACCACCTATGAAGGTAACGTTTACCGTGCGAAATGGTGGACCCGTGGTGATAACCCAGCAAATAGCGACGTATGGGTAAAAGAAGGCGCATCAACAGATTGCAAATAATCTAACCCATTAATTACTCCCCCCTTCTGAGGGGGAGTAATTAAAAATTCATTTTACAGGATGTTTCTAAGGAGAAATAACCAATAAAGTCAGCAGGTAAAAATGAAAAAGCTCATTTTGTTGTTATTAATAATAAGCCAGGGCGCTCTGGCAAACTGTTGGGATAAAGCGGCGCGTTATTATCATGTCGACCCTTATTTACTGTACGCGATAGCGAATGTGGAATCCGGTATGAATCCGTACGCGGTTGGGCAAAACCGCGATGGCACGCGGGATGTCGGGCTGATGCAAATCAACAGCTCGCATTTTACCGCGCTGGAAAGCAGAGGCATCGATGAGTATCGCTTAATGACCGAGCCGTGTACCTCCATCATGGTGGGTGCCTCCATTCTCTCCGGAATGATAAGAGTATATGGCTATAACTGGGAAGCGGTAGGCGCTTATAACGCCGGGTTGAAGAAAGAGAATTATCCGCAGCGGATGAAATATGCCCATAAGGTCTGGGCTAAATATCAGCAATTAAAATTAGCAGCACGTGATTAACGTTTTTTATTTTTGAAGAATTCCTGAAGGTGTTCTTCGAAAAGTGAAAACAGCTGAATGTGGTTTATGTATTAACGGAATAATACCTAAGCCGGGATATTAACATTTAATTTGAAACGAACAGGAAAACTGAAATGAACAAAAGGACGTTACTGAGTGTACTTGTTGCTGGTGCTTGCGTTGCACCTTTTATGGCGCAGGCCGCCTCTTTGCAGGCGACCACCGGCGAGCCGTACACCATGAAAGCCAGCGATCTGGCGAAGAAAGAGCATGAGCTCACTAACTTCCCGCTGATGGCCTCCGTTAAAGAGACTATTCAGACCCTGGACAACGCGCAGGTCGAACTGATTGAGCCAGGCCGCGCGGCGAACCCGGACAACGTCAAACGCGTTGAAGGGATTGTGAAAGCCAGCGACTGGGAATATCTCTTCCCGCTGCGTGCACAGGCTTATACCTACAGCAACTTCCTGAAAGCCGTGGGTAAATTCCCGGCGCTGTGTAAGACCTACAACGACGGTCGTGACAGCGACGCTATCTGCCGCAAAGAGCTGGCGACCATGTTTGCCCACTTTGCCCAGGAAACCGGCGGCCACGAAAGCTGGCGTCCGGAAGCCGAATGGCGTCAGGCGCTGGTCCACGTGCGTGAAATGGGCTGGAGCGAAGGGCAGAAGGGCGGCTATAACGGCGAATGTAACCCGGACGTCTGGCAGGGACAGACCTGGCCTTGCGGTAAAGACAAAGACGGCGATTTCCTGAGCTATTTCGGACGCGGTGCGAAACAGTTGTCCTACAACTACAACTACGGTCCATTCTCTGAAGCGATGTACGGCGACGTGCGTACCCTGCTCGATAAACCTGAGCTGGTGGCGGACACCTGGCTGAACCTGGCCAGTGCTATCTTCTTCTTCGCCTATCCACAGCCGCCAAAACCAAGCATGTTGCAGGTGATCGACGGTACATGGCAGCCGAACGATCACGATAAAGCCAACGGCCTGGTCCCGGGCTTCGGTGTAACAACCCAGATCATCAACGGCGGCGTTGAGTGCGGCGGCCCGACTGAAATTGCGCAGTCTCAGAACCGTATCAAGTATTACAAAGAATTTGCGAACTACCTGAAAGTCCCTGTTCCGGCGAACGAAGTGTTGGGTTGCGCCAACATGAAGCAGTTTGACGAAGGTGGCGCAGGCGCCCTGAAGATTTACTGGGAACAGGACTGGGGATGGAGCGCGGATACCCCGGACGGCAAGACTTACTCTTGCCAGCTGGTGGGTTATCAGACACCGTTCAGTGCGTTCAAAGAGGGCGACTACAGCAAGTGCGTGCAGAAGTTCTATAACGTGAATATCGTGAATGACGACGGTTCCTCGGTGACGCCGGACGAAACCCCGGTCACGCCAACGCCAACACCTTCAGAAGATGTTACGCCGGCCCCAACGCCAGCGCCAGTTCCGGATGAAACTCCGGTTGAACCTGTCGCGGTGAACCACGCGCCGGTTGCGCAGATTGCGGGCCCAATCGGTGCCGTTGAAGCGGGCGCGCAGGTTTCTCTGAGCGCGGAAGGCTCTACCGACGCAGACGGCAACAAGCTGACCTACACCTGGCGTTCTCAGGATGGCCAGACCGTGACCGGCGAAGATAAAGCGGTGGTGACCTTTAAGGCGCCTGAGTCTGCAACGGCGCAGCAGTATGAAGTGAGCCTGACCGTCAGCGATGTCGAGCTGAGCAGCACCACGTCTTACCTGCTGAACGTGAAAGCGAAAGCGGCAACGCCATCCGGAGAAGATACGTCTTACCCGGCATGGAGCGCGAACAGCAAGTACAACGCCGGTGATATCGTGAATAACCACGGTAAATTGTTCCAGTGCAAACCGTTCCCGTACAGCGGCTGGTGTAACAGTGCGCCGACGTACTATGAGCCGGGTGCAGGCCTGGCATGGGCTGAAGCCTGGACGGCTCTGTAAAAGCAAACGGCAACCCTCGGGTTGCCGTTTTAATGTTTGCACCCTCTACCTGTGGGAGAGAGCCGGGGTGAGGGCATCAGTCCGCACTCTCTGTTTTTTGCCGGGTGGCGCTGCGCTTACCCGGCCTACATGAGGCTGGAACGCTTACCGGTGTAACTTCCCGTGATCCCGCAACCACGCCGCCGTACGCACTATCCCTTCATCGAGCGAGATAATCGGTTTATACCCCAGCTCGTTCTCCGCCCGAGAAATATCCAGCGTAAAATCAAAGTTGAGCTTCGACACACCGTAATGCGTCAGCGCAGGCTCTTTTGCCGATTTACTGCCAAAGCGCTCCATGCTGCGGGCAATCATGTCCAGCATCGGGTAGGGAACAGAACGGATCCGGCAGTCGATTTTTAACTCATCAATCAGCCTTTGCACAATGCTGCGCAGGGTACAGGGTTCGCCGTTGGTGATGTTATAGGCGCGGCCCGACACCAGCTTATCGCACTCCGGCTGGCTCGCCAGCCACATGGCGTGAACGGCATTTTCGTAATAGGTCATGTCTACCAGCGCATCGCCGCCGCGTGGTAACAGCACGCTGCCGTAATGGTGCATCATCTGGGCCAGTCGCGGGATAAAGACTTTGTCGTGCGGCCCAAACAGGCTCTGTGGTCGCAGCACGGTAAAGCGGGTGTGCGGATTTGACTGGGCCAGCAGGTCGATCACCTCTTCGCCAGCCGCTTTACTGCGGGCAAATTCACAGGCAAAGCGCGCAGGGCGGAAATCTTCCTGAATATCACGATGATGGTGATAATCAAAATAGAGCGACGGGGAAGAGATATGAATAAAGTTACGCACGCCCCAGGCGACGGCCCATTCGCCCAGACGGCGCGTGGCGCGCACGTTGGCGAGATCGAAGGCTTCCTGGGTACCCCACGGGGAGGTAAAACTGGAGCAGTGCCACAGCGTATCGATACCGGCGAGCATCACCTTGGCCTGAGAGGAGACCAGCTCCGTCAGGTCGGCATGGACAAACTCAGCGCCCATTTTTTGCAAGAGCTTGCCCATCGCCTCGTTGCGACCGGTGGCCCTCACGCTGATGCCTTTGTTGCGCAGAAATTCGACCGCATTTCGGCCTAAGCCGCTGGTCGCCCCGGTAACCAGTACCTTCATAACAATCCACTGTGTTGAAAAGAATTTCGTGCGCATTCTTTCGTGAATTACGATGTGTTGCAATGGGAAAGGTGAAAGAAAAAGGGTTTTATTTAATTACTTTCCCGCTTTTCTTCTGCCAGTTGCGCAATCCGTTTCGCCATTCCGCGGAAGATAAACAGGTGTGCCGGGATCATCAGCAGCCAGTAAAACAGGCCGGGCATTCCGTGCGGGTGCCACCACGCCCGAACGTCCAGCTCGCGGTGATCGCCTTTGTCTTTAAGGGTGAAGCAGAGCCGCCCCAGCCCCGGTGCCTTCATGCCAAACAGCAGCGCCAGCTGTTTTTCCGGCTCAACGATGATCACCTTCCAGCTGTCGACCGTATCGCCCACGTTCAGATACGGGGCGGCAGGACGGCCTTTTGCCAGCCGGTGACCCACCAGCAGATCCAGCGCGCCGCGCGTTTGCCAGAGGATATTGCCGAAGAAATAGCGCTCTTTGCCGCCGATCTGGTTCACAACGTCCCACAGCGCTGAGAGGCTGGCAGTGGTTTTTACCGTACAGCCCGCCTGTTTTGGGTAATAGCCGTACTCGGGCCGCCAGCGGGCAAACGCCTGCGCGTCGTAGCCCCAGTCACTGGAGTTCACCAGCTTCTCTTCTTCTTTCAGCGTATTGCGTACGGCATCGTCGAAGGGGATCAATTCCTGAGGGATCAAGGCACGCAGTTCACGATCGTCCGCCAGCAGATCGTGTTTCAGTCCCTGTATAAGCGCTTTGGCAGTCGTCGGCGGCACGGAGGTGATCACATTCAAAAACCACACCGAAATCCAGCGGGTCGGAAAGGGGACGGGCACCAGCCAGCGGCGGCGGCCACTCACCCGCATAAAATGTTCGAACTGCGCCTGATAGCTCAGCACTTCCGGGCCAGCCGCCTCCAGCACGCGATGCGCCGCCGCCGGGTGATCCAGCAATGCCACCAGATAGTGGAGTAAATTCTCCAGCGCAATGGGCGTGGTGCGCGAGCGTACCCAGCGCGGCGGTGTCAGCACAGGCAGGTTGTAGACCATATCGCGCATCACTTCGAACGCGGCGGAACCCGCGCCAACGATGATCCCTGCCCGCAGTTCGGTGACGGGGATACGGGCGCTTCGCAATGTCTCTGCCGTCAGTTGCCGGGCGCGCAGATGGTCTGACTGCTCGTTCTCAGGCGCCTGAAGCGAGCTTAGAAAGATCACCTGCTTTACCGGCGTTTGCAGCAGCGTATCACGTACGTTCATCGCCACCTGACGCTCGTGGGCGATAAAATCGCCGCCTTCGCCCATGCTGTGAACAAGGTAGTAAAGCGTATCGACCCCTTCCAGCAGCGCAGGAAGCGCTTTCGGCCAGTTAAGGTCAACGTTGTGACACGTCACGCCAGGCAAATGTAGCTTTTGCAGGCGTTCCGTGTTGCGTGCCACTGCCAGCACCTGGTGCCCCTGCTGGCTTAACGCAGTGGTCAGATGCTGACCGATATACCCGCTGGCACCGAGCACCAGAATACGTTGCCGCACGGTATGCTCCTTAACGCTGTAAAAACGCCTGCCAGTGTTTCACCACCTCGGTCAACTGCTCGCGGTTAACGTCAAGATGCATCACCAGTCGCACGATCGGGGAGGCGTTGATCAGCACGCCTCGGGCTTTCATAAATTCGCCCAGCGCGGCAGCATGCTCATTGCCGACGCGGACAAACAGCATGTTGGTGTCATGACGCATGACATCAGCGCCGATTTCACGCAGCTGCGCTGCCATCCACGCCGCATTGTCGTGATCGTCTTTCAGGCGTGACACGTTATTTTTCAGAGCGTACAGTCCGGCAGCCGCCAGAATACCCGCCTGACGCATCCCGCCGCCGGTCATTTTGCGCCAGCGGTTGGCGCGTCTGATGTAGTCTGCATTGCCAACCAGCAGGGAACCTACCGGCGTGCCCAGCCCTTTTGAGAGGCAAATGGTGAACGAGTCGCAATATTGGGTGATCTCTTTCAGCTCGCAGCCGTACTCCACCACGGCGTTGAAGATACGTGCGCCGTCAACGTGCAGGCCGAGCTTGCGCTCGCGGGTAAAATCCCATGCTGCTTTCAGGTATTCGCGCGGCAGAACTTTACCGTTATGGGTGTTTTCAAGGCTCAGCAGTTTAGTGCGGGCGAAGTGAATATCGTCGGCTTTGATTTTTGCCGCGACTTTGTCCAGCGGCAGCGTACCGTCCGGCGCAGCATCGATCGGCTGCGGCTGAATGCTGCCAAGCACCGCCGCGCCGCCAGCTTCGTACAGGTAGTTATGCGCCCCCTGGCCGACGATATACTCTTCGCCGCGCTCGCAGTGGCTCAGCAGCGCCACCAGGTTAGCCTGCGTGCCGGTGGGCAGGAACAGGGCAGCCTCTTTACCGCTCAGCTCGGCCGCATAGCGCTGGAGTTCGTTGACCGTCGGGTCATCGCCGTAGACGTCGTCCCCGACCGGGGCGGCCATCATCTCTTCGAGCATGGCGCGGCCCGGACGGGTAACGGTATCACTACGTAAATCAATCATTTCACATCCCTTTCATTTAAGAGGTCTTGTGAAATGTTTTACCTGAGCCAGTTGGTTTTTGCCAGTTCGATCACTTCGTCACCGCGCCCGCTGATGATGGCGCGCAGCATGTAGAGGCTAAAACCTTTAGCCTGTTCCAGCTTGATTTGAGGCGGGATTGCCAGCTCTTCTTTGGCGACCACCACATCCACCAGCACCGGGCCGTCGATGGAGAAGGCACGTTGCAGGGCTTCGTCCACCTCTGAGGCTTTCTCCACCCGAATACCGGTGATACCGCAGGCTTCGGCGATGCGGGCGAAGTTGGTGTCGTGCAGCTCGGTGCCGTCCGTGAGGTAGCCTCCGGCCTTCATCTCCATCGCCACAAAGCCCAGCACGCTGTTGTTAAAGACCACGATTTTCAGCGGAAGCTTCATCTGCGCCACCGACAGGAAATCCCCCATCAGCATACTGAACCCGCCGTCGCCGCACATCGCCACCACCTGCCGTTCCGGTGCCGTCGCTTTTGCGCCCAGCGCCTGCGGCATGGCGTTGGCCATTGAGCCATGGTTGAACGAGCCAAGCAGGCGTCGTTTGCCGTTCATTTTCAGATAGCGCGCGGCCCAGACGGTGGGCGTACCCACGTCGCAGGTGAAGATGGCATCGTCGTCGGCGAAGTGGCTGATCTGCTGCGCCAGATACTGCGGGTGGATCGCTTTTTCGCTCGGTTTGGCGAGATCGTCCAGCCCCTTACGCGCATCGCGATAGTCGCTCAGGGCTTTATCGAGGAATTTGCGGTCCGTTTTTTCTTCCAGCAGCGGCAGGAGGGCGGCGAGGGTGGATTTAATATCGCCGATAAGCGCCATATCCACCTTGCTGTGCGCGCCGATGCTACCGGGATTAATGTCGATCTGGATAATTTTCGCATCCGTCGGGTAGAACGCGCGGTACGGGAACTGGGTGCCGAGCAGGATCAGCGTATCGGCGTTCATCATGGTATGGAAGCCGCTGGAAAAACCGATCAGCCCGGTCATGCCCACATCGTACGGGTTATCGTATTCAACGTGCTCTTTCCCGCGCAGGGCGTGCACAACTGGCGCCTTCAGCTTAGCGGCAAATTCCACCAGCTCTTTATGCGCGCCGGCACAGCCGCTGCCGCACATCAGGGCGATATTGCTGGAGTATCGCAGCAGTTGCGCCAGCTTTTTTAGCTCTTCATCCGCAGGGGTAATGGTTGGCTGTGGCGCAGAGTACCAGTGGGTGGTGGCGGTTTCAGGTGCGGCCTTCAGCGCCACGTCCCCCGGCAGCACAACCACCGAAACCCCGCGATTCAGGATCGCCTTACGCATGGCTATCGCCAGCACCTGTGGGATCTGCTCCGGCGACGAGACCAGCTCGCAGTAGTGGCTGCATTCACGGAACAGCTCCTGAGGATGCGTCTCCTGAAAATAGCCGCTGCCGATTTCGGATGACGGAATATGTGCGGCAATCGCCAGCACCGGAACATGGTTGCGGTGACAGTCGAAAAGACCGTTGATAAGGTGCAGGTTTCCCGGTCCGCAGGAACCTGCACAGACGGCGAGTTCGCCCGTGAGCTGCGCTTCGGCACCCGCGGCAAAGGCGGCGACCTCTTCATGGCGGGTGGGCATCCATTCAATGGTCTTCATCTTGTTGAGGCTGTCGCTGAGTCCGTTCAGCGAATCGCCGGTGACGCCCCAGATACGCTTTACGCCAGCCTGCTCCAGGGTTTTCGCTATGTATGCAGCCACGGTTTGTTTCATGGTGGTCCTTCTCCTTTATGTGATATCGCTTACAAGCTTAGAAGAAAGTCACTGTATTGGCTGCCTGGTATTCCATACGCACAGGCAGTAGGCACAACGTAAGCCGGGTAAACGCAGTGTCACCCGGCAAAAAGCCCGGTGGCGCTAACGCTTACCGGGCCTACGAAGAGCCAACATGTACAAAGTAGGCCGGGTAAACGCAGTGCCACCCGGCAACAAATGGGGGCACTGCGCCAGATTATGCCAGCACCAGGTCCCCCTGCGGATGGCATGAACACGCCAACACGTAACCCTCTGCAATTTCCGCATCGGTCAGCGTCATGGTGCTGGTGACGGTGTATTCACCGGAAACCACCTTCGTCTTACAGCAGCCGCACACACCCGCGCGACAGGCTGCCGCTACCGGCACGTTATTGCTTTCGAGCGCTTCAAGCAGCGTGGTGCCCACGCGACCAAAGAAGGTCTGCGCCGGTTGCAGCTTCGTGAACTTCATCCCGCTGGTCGCCGCTGCCGCTACAGGCGTGAAGAACTGCTCTTTAAAGAAGCGGGTCACGCCGAGCGCTTTCACTTCTTTCTCCACGATCTCCATGTACGGCGCCGGGCCGCAGGTCATCACGGTACGATCCGCAATGTCCGGCACGCTTTGCAACATTTCGCGGCTCAGACGCCCCGCGACAAAACCGTGCGTCGCGTTGTGCTCAGCCACCAGGGTCACCGGATAATTTCGCCATTCCTCGGCAAAAATCACATCTTCCGGGGAACGCACGCTAAAGATCACCTGCACGTCGGCCTGAGGACGGTATTTCGCCAGCCAGCGGCGCATCGACATAATCGGCGTTACACCACAGCCTGCCGCCAGAAGCAGGAATTTGTCTTCCTTCTTGTCGTCACAGGTGAACTCGCCCTGCGCGTCAGACAGCCAGATGTAATCCCCGCGCTTCACGTCACGGGTCAGCCACCGGGAGCCTGCGCCGTCATCAATACGACGGACGGTGAGCGTTATGTATTCGCTCACGCCCGGCGTGGAGGAGATCGTGTAGGCGCGCAGGGTATCCGCCGAATTACGCACACTCACCAGCGCATACTGACCTGCGCGGTACGGGTAGTAGTCATGGCACAGCAGCGACAGTGTCCACACATCCGGCGTCTCCTGTTGGATGTGATGAACCTGCATCCGCCACGGACATTGTGAGGTTGGCATGGTCATGAGTTACTCCTTACGCGCTCAGCAGTTGCTTCATATCATCTTCAACGTTGGTCACGGAACGCAGACCAAATTTCTCGTTCAGGATGGCCAGCAGGTCCGGCGTCAGGAAGCCTGGCGCGGTCGGCCCGGTGATGATGTTGGTCACGCCGAGAGAGAGCAGGGTCAACAGAATAACGATCGCTTTCTGCTCGAACCAGGAGAGCACCAGCGACAGCGGCAGATCGTTCACGCCGCAGCCCAGTTTCTCTGCCAGCGTGACCGCCAGAATGATGGCTGAATACGCATCGTTACACTGACCAGCATCCACCAGGCGTGGCAGACCTTCGATGTTGCCGAAGTCCAGCTTGTTGAAACGGTATTTACCGCAGGCCAGGGTCAGGATCAGACAGTCTTCCGGAACGCGGGTGGCGAAATCGGTGAAATAGTTACGTTCCCCGCGCGCGCCGTCACAGCCGCCGATCAGGAAGATGTGACGCAGTTTTTCGCGGCTGACGAGGTCAATCAGGGAATCCGCCGCACCCAGCAGGGTCTCACGGCCAAAACCGACGGTGATGAGGTGCGGAATTTCACTGTACGGGAAGCCTGCCATCTGCTGCGCCTGCGCGATAACCGGACCGAAATCATCGCCTTCAAGGTGGCTCACGCCCGGCCAGCCGACGATGCTGCGGGTCCAGATTCGGTCGTCATACGCGCCCACGGTAGGGTCGATGATGCAGTTAGAGGTCATGACGATTGGGCCAGGGAAGCGGGCGAACTCCACCTGCTGGTTCTGCCAGCCGCTGCCGTAGTTACCGATCAGATGCTTAAATTTACGCAGTTCCGGGTAGCCGTGCGCGGGCAACATTTCGCCGTGGGTATAGACGTTAACGCCGGTGCCTTCGGTCTGCTTCAGCAGGTTGTAGAGATCTTTCAGGTCGTGGCCGGAGATCAGGATGCATTTACCTTCGGTCGCTTTGACGTTGACCTGCGTCGGCGTTGGGTGACCGTAGGTGCTGGTTTCACCGGCATCCAGAATGCTCATCACTTTGAAGTTCATCTGGCCGATTTCCATCGAGCATTCCAGCAGGGCGTTCATGTCGGAAGGCCAGGTGCCCAGCCATGCCATGATTTTGTGGTACTGGGCATAAATGTCGTTGTCGTACTGGCCGAGTACGTGCGCGTGCTCCATATACGCCGCAGCACCTTTCAGACCGTACAGGCACAGCAGGCGCAGGCCGAGGATGTTCTCGCCAATCGCCGCTTTGTCTTTATTAGGAGTAAATTCGGCGGCCTGACGCTGTAGCTCGCCCAGGTCGTCGCTCACCAGCTGTAGTTCCGCCATCGGGTTGTCCACGCGGGCGCTGGCGTCGGCATTCAGGCATTGCGCTTTCAGGGCTTCACGCAGGGCAATCGCTTCGCGGGCATAGCCCACAATGCGTGGCGAATCGAAGTTAACGTTAGTCAGCGTGGAGAAAAATGCGCGCGGCGCAAAGCTGTCGACATAGTGATCGACAAGGCCATATTCACGGGCCTTGAAGGCCCAGGCGGATAAGCCTTGCAGCGCCGCAATCAGCAGGTCCTGGAGATCGGACGTTTCTGCGGTTTTGCCGCACATACCCTGCGCGTAAGAGCAGCCGTTGCCTGCCGGGGTACGGATGGTTTGTTCACATTGCACACAAAACATAATCACACCTGTTAAAGTTATATTTGAAATACATGTTTAAGGTTATGCCTGTGCCACATCGGAGAAAAGTGCTTTCTTATACTAAGTGGAGGGTTATTGATTTAGCGCAATTTTGGCGGCAGGTTCACTACCGCCAAAGCAGTATCAGGCTGAGAAGAACGCCATCAGAATGGGGACCAGCAGGCTCAGAATAAAGCCGTGTACAATAGCGGCAGGAACCATCTCCAGACCTCCCGAGCGCTGTAACACCGGCAGGGTAAAGTCCATTGAGGTGGCCCCGCACAGGCCCAGCGCGGTAGAGCGGCTGCGGCGTACCAGGCCGGGGATCAGCATGATGGCTATCAGCTCGCGCGCCAGATCGTTAAAGAAGGCGGCGCTGCCGATCACCGGACCAAACGATTCGGTCAGCAGAATACCGGAGAGCGAATACCAGCCAAAACCGGATGCCATCGCCAGGCTGGTTTTCAGCGGCAGATCGAGAATAAAGGCGTTAATCACTCCCCCCGCCATTGAGCTGGCCACAACGATAACGGCAACCATCATGCCCCGGCGGTTCAGGACAATCTGCTTCAGCGTCATGCCATTATTTCGCAACTGAATACCGATCAGGAAGAGCAGGAAAATCAGCGTATATTCGCTGGCTTCCGTAGCGTGCTGTAAAAAAGCCCATCCGGTTAGCCCCAGTAAAAAACCGAGCACCACCACGCCGCACAGCTTTAATGATTCCAGCGCCATCGCAATTCGGGAGGGAAGCTTTTCCTGATGGTGGTGATTTTTCCAGGGAATAGTGCGTTCCAGCCAGAACAGCGCGGCAATATTGCACAGCAGAATAACCACTACCGTAACCGCAGAATAATGCAGGATGGAAAGCAAGTTCGTCGCCAGATTATCCAGGAAGGCCAGGCTGATCCCCATAAAGAACAGAATGACGTAAACAATCCAGCTGAGAAAACGATTAATAAGCTTTAAGGCCGATTCATGACGCAGCGGAATAAGGTAGCCCACAATCAGGGGCAGAAGAATGATGAGGAGTCCTGAGAACATGAACAGCCGGTCCTTTTGAGTATCATTTAAGCGCCAGAGACACTACCCAATAAAGGCTGTACAGTAAAGCGGCAAAAGAAAGCCGGGTGGCGGCTGCGCCTTACCCGGCCTACAAAGTGCACACTCACGTAGGTCGGGTAAGCTTTAGCGCCACCCGACATTACAGGCCGCACTTAATTAATCGCGTTTTTCCAGCAGGGTGCGATACAGCACGCCGCCCAGAATACCGCCAATAATTGGCATCACCCAGAACAGCCACAGCTGTTCAAGCGCCCAGCCGCCCTGGAAAATAGCCACCGCGGTGCTACGTGCCGGGTTAACGGAGGTATTGGTCACCGGGATGGAGATCAGGTGGATAAGCGTCAGCGCCAGACCAATAGCAATGGGGGCAAAGCCCGCAGGCGCGTATTTGTCCGTTGCGCCGTGGATCACCAACAGGAAACCTGCGGTGAGCACAATTTCAATCACGATAGCAGACAGCATTGAGTAGCCGCCTGGAGAGTGTTCGCCGAAGCCGTTTGACGCAAATCCGCTGGCCGCGGCGTCAAACCCGGCTTTTCCGCTGGCAATGACGTACAACACCGCCGCGGCAATAATACCGCCAATAACCTGGGCAATAATATAGCCAATAATATCTTTCGCCGGGAAACGTCCGCCCGCCCATAAACCTAACGTGACGGCCGGGTTGAAATGACCGCCGGAAATATGCCCCACGGCGAATGCCATGGTTAATACGGTTAAACCGAATGCCAGCGCGACGCCGACAAATCCAATACCTAATTCCGGAAATGCGGCTGCCAGTACTGCGCTACCGCAGCCACCAAACACCAGCCAGAATGTACCAAAGCATTCTGCCGCTAATTTTCTGAACATAACCACCTCAATAATAAACGTCCGCGCCCATTCCTGCGCGCGGGTTATATCGCCATAAAGGGATGACGACTCAAAGAGCCAGTATTTTGAAACCATCAACATCCCTTCGCCACTCAAATAAATTCACTAAATTTGATTTAAGGCAATGTGATGTCAATCCTTGTTCAGAACGGAGGTAATTAGAGCATAGCCCAATAATTAAGGGGGCGTATATTCTGCTGTCGTGACCTACAGCCTGCCGCTATACTGCTGATAACTTGAAGGAAAAAGTGGCCGAAATGCGGGGGATGTATGCTACTCGAACGTGTGGAGATTGTCGGGTTTCGCGGGATTAACCGCCTGTCGCTGCAACTGGAACAGAACAACGTCCTGATAGGCGAAAACGCCTGGGGTAAATCCAGCCTGCTGGATGCCCTGACGCTGCTGCTTTCGCCCGAAGAGAACTTGTACCACTTCGTCCATGATGACTTCTGGTTTCCGCCGGGGGATGTCAACGGGCGCGAGAAACACCTGCATATCATTCTGACCTTCCGCGAATCCGAGCCCGGTCGCCATCGCGTGCGTCGTTTTCGCCCTATGTCGCCCTGCTGGGTGCCCTGTGAAGATGGGTTCCAGCGTATTTTCTATCGCCTAGAGGGCGAAATGGCGCAAAACGACGGGGTATTAACCCTGCGTGAATTTCTTGATGAGAAGGGGAATCCGATCCCGCTCGATAATATTGACGAGCTTGCCCGCCATCTTATCCGCCTCTCCCCCGTGTTGCGCTTACGAGACGCGCGCTTTATGCGGCGGATCCGTAACGGCACCGTGCCGAATATGCCCGAGGTGGAGGTGACCGCCCGCGAGCTGGATTTCCTCGCCCGTGAACTGGTCTCACGGCCGCAGAACCTCACCGACGGCCAGATCCGTCAGGGACTGTCTGCCATGGTCCAACTGCTGGAGCACTACTTCTCCGAGCAGGGAACGGGGCAGGCGCGCCACCGCCTGATGCGCCGCCGCTCGCACGACGAGCAACGAAGCTGGCGCTATCTTGATATTATCAACCGCATGATCGACCGCCCCAGCGGGCGCACGCATCGGGTGATCCTGCTGGGATTATTCTCCACGCTGTTACAGGCGAAAGGGACGGTGCGCCTGGATCGGGACGCGCGCCCGCTGCTGCTGGTAGAAGATCCGGAAACGCGGCTGCACCCGATTATGCTTTCCGTGGCGTGGCATCTTCTTAATCTGCTGCCGTTGCAGCGTGTCACCACCACGAATTCCGGCGAGCTGCTCTCCCTGACGCCGGTGGAGTATGTCTGCCGCCTGGTGCGTGAATCCTCGCGGGTCACCGCCTACCGGCTCGGGCCCGGCGGGTTAAATGCCGAAGATGGCCGACGCATTGCGTTTCATATCCGTTTTAACCGTGCCTCTTCCCTGTTTGCCCGCTGCTGGTTGCTGGTGGAAGGGGAAACCGAAACCTGGGTGATAAACGAGCTGGCTCGCCAGTGCGGACACCACTTTGATGCCGAAGGGATCAAAGTGATCGAATTTGCTCAGTCTGGCTTAAAGCCGCTGATCAAATTTGCGCGCCGGATGGGGATAGAGTGGCACGTGCTGGTGGATGGCGATGAGGCGGGTAAAAAATATGCGGCGACCGTGCGCAGCCTGCTCAATAACGATCGGGAAGAGGAGCGGGAACATCTGACCACGCTGCCCGCGATGGACATGGAGCACTTTATGTACCGCCAGGGATTTGACGACGTCTTTCACCGCGTGGCGATGATCCCGGTGGATGTGCCCATGAATATGCGTCGGGTGATCGCCAAAGCTATCCATCGGTCGTCAAAACCGGATTTGGCCATTGAAGTCGCGACGGAAGCGGGCAGGCGGGGCGTGGAGTCGGTGCCCACGCTGCTGCGTAAAATGTTCTCCCGCGTCCTCTGGCTGGCACGCGGGAGAGCCGATTAACGGGCAGTCGCCTGCGATACCTGTTGGATCAGGCTATCAAGCAGGGCATAGCGGCGGCGGTATTCGGACCGTTTTTTACTCGCAATCTCTTCCATCGGTTTGCGTGGCATGGTCAGAGGCAGGGCAAAGTTGCCGTTCTCCTGCTGCTGTCCGCCAAGGGAGCGCCAGAAGCTGTCATAGTCAGCCAGCAATTTTCCCTCTTTTTTCTTGCGATAGCGCCAGCTGCGGTAGATGTGGGTGGCGTTACTCACCGCGAGGATCTGCTCGACGGGGAAGGCGCCTGCCAGCGCCATGACCGCTTCAACCAGCAGACGTTTTGGGAACAGTCCGTGACAGGCTTTGGTCGCCAGCTGAATGTGCTCGTGCGGGACATGCGCTTTCGCCCCCTGCATTCCGCCGATGAAGAGCGTTGACTTGCCCTGGTATTTGCACAGCGTAAAGGTCAGCTCGGCCAGCACCGTGTTCTGGTGGTCGCAAAAAGTGAGGGTCGCTTCCCCTTCTTTGTCCAGAAACGCATCCGCGCTCAGGCGAACGCTAAACTGCTGCTCCTCTTTGCCCGTTAACGTCACCAGCGTGATGCCCTGGCTGGAAAGGTAGCCGTTCAGCAGTGACGCCGGAAGATGGCGGCTCATCATCTGATAGTGATTGTCCAATGCGTCCAGCGTATTCTGACGGCCCATATTGACGGTCAGCCACGGTCGGTGCAGGCGGCACGGCAGGCCGGGCTGCACGCGCAGGATCTGCATCAGACGGGGCTGTTTTGCAAGGTTTCCGAGCAGGCGCGCAGTGGTGAACGGCGTTGCCAGCGAGCGCAGCATAAACTTATGTCGATAGGCCGGATTTTGCCACGCCAGCCCCGGCGTGAGGGAACCCGATGCCAGGCTTTTAAACAGTTGCCAGCCCGATTTAGGCTGGGACAGCGTTGAATAAGGTGTATCGACGATGGAAGACATGTTAGATCCTGCTTCTGGTGGAATTTCGCTATTTCAGCAGGCGCTTTATCAACATCGGGTAAACAATTCCCGACGATAACGGGGATCGGGGGTTTCGTTGAGGAGTGGTTTAGATAAAATCAACGGTGATGATAGCCAGAACAATTATTTGGAATATTTATGAACCTGAAGGGAAAACGCAGAAAGCTGTTTCTGCTGCTGGCGGTAGTGGTGTTAGCAGGCGGATTCTGGTTATGGAAGGTACTGAACGCGCCGGTACCCCAGTATCAAACGCTGATTGTTCGTCCGGGCGAGCTGCAACAAAACGTGCTGGCGACGGGGAAGCTGGATGCCCTGCGTAAGGTTGACGTGGGCGCGCAGGTCAGCGGTCAGCTTAAAACCCTGTCGGTTGAGATTGGCGATAAGGTTAAAAAAGGCCAGTTGCTGGGCGTGATCGATCCTGAGCAGGCGCAAAACCAGATCCGCGAAGTGGAAGCGACGCTGATGGAGTTGCGCGCGCAGCGCGCTCAGGCTCAGGCGGAGCGTAATCTCGCTCAGGTCACCCTGTCGCGCCAGCAGGCGCTGGCGAAAACGCAGGCCATCTCGAAACAGGATCTGGACACAGCCGCCACGGAGCTGGCGGTGAAGCAGGCGCAGATTGGCACCATCGATGCGCAAATCAAGCGGAATCAGGCCTCGCTGGATACGGCGAAAACCAACCTCGATTACACGCAAATCGTTGCGCCAATGGCCGGGGAAGTGACGCAGATAACCACCCTGCAAGGCCAGACGGTCATCGCCGCGCAGCAGGCGCCGAACATCCTGACCCTGGCGGATATGAGCACCATGCTGGTGAAAGCCCAGGTATCTGAAGCGGACGTCATTCACCTTAAGCCGGGGCAGAAAGCCTGGTTTACGGTGCTGGGCGATCCGCAAACCCGCTATGAAGGGATGCTGAAAGATATCCTGCCGACGCCGGAGAAGGTCAACGACGCCATCTTCTACTATGCGCGTTTTGAGGTGCCTAACCCGCAGGGCGTGCTGCGTCTGGACATGACCGCTCAGGTGCATATCCAGCTGACCGGCGTGAAAAACGTGCTGACGGTTCCGCTCTCCGCGCTGGGCGAATCCGCCGGGGATAATCGCTACAAAGTTAAGGTGCTGCGCAACGGTGAAACCCGCGAGCGGGAAGTGGTGATTGGCGCACGTAACGACACCGACGTGGTGGTGGTAAAAGGGCTGGAAGAGGGTGAGGAAGTGGTCACCAGCGAAAGCCTGCCTGGAGCCGCGCAATGACGGCGCTGCTTGAGCTGAATGACATTCGTCGCAGCTATCCGTCCGGCGACGGGCCGGTGGAGGTGCTGAAAGGCATCTCCCTGCGCGTTGAAGCCGGTGAAATGGTGGCGATTGTCGGGGCATCGGGCTCGGGTAAATCAACGCTGATGAACATTCTCGGCTGTCTGGATAAGCCTACCAGCGGCACCTATCGCGTGGCCGGGACGGATGTTTCCACCCTGGACGGCGACGCGCTGGCGAAGCTGCGTCGCGAGCATTTTGGCTTTATCTTCCAGCGTTACCATCTGCTTTCACACCTGAGCGCGGCGCAGAATGTGGAAGTGCCGGCGGTGTATGCGGGCGTCGAGCGCAAAAAACGCCTCGAACGCGCGAAGGCGCTATTAACGCGTCTTGGGCTGGCGGAGCGTGTTGATTATCAGCCTTCGCAGCTTTCCGGCGGTCAGCAGCAACGCGTGAGTATTGCCCGCGCGCTGATGAACGGTGGGCAGGTGATCCTCGCCGATGAGCCAACCGGTGCGCTCGACAGCCATTCCGGTGAAGAGGTGATGGCGATCCTGCATCAGCTTCGCGATCAGGGGCATACGGTGATTATCGTCACCCACGATCCGCAGGTGGCAGCGCAGGCGGAACGCATTATCGAGATCCACGATGGCGAGCTGGTCAGCAACCCGCCGCCACGTCAGTCCAGAGCGGCGGCGCCGAAAGAGCCGCTGCCGGCCGCAACCGGCTGGGGCCAGTTTTCCAGCGGTTTCCGCGAGGCGCTGACCATGGCCTGGCTGGCGATGGCGGCCAACAAAATGCGCACTCTGCTGACCATGCTTGGCATCATTATTGGTATTGCCTCAGTGGTGTCGATTGTGGTGGTGGGCGATGCGGCGAAACAGCTGGTGCTGGCAGATATTCGCGCCATCGGGACTAACACCATCGACGTTTACCCCGGCAAAGATTTTGGCGACGACGAGCCGCAGTATCAGCAGGCGCTGAAGTATGACGATCTGGCGGCTATTCAGAAGCAGCCGTGGGTGAACTCCGCCACGCCTGCCGTCTCGCAAAACCTGCGTCTGCGCTACGGCAACATCGACGTGGCGGCCAGCGCTAACGGCGTCAGCGGAGATTACTTCAACGTCTACGGCATGACCTTCAGCGAAGGGGCGACCTTCAACGCTGAACAGCTGGCGGGCAGGGCGCAGGTGGTGGTGTTAGACGCTAACTCCCGCAGGCAGCTGTTCCCGAATAAGACCAATGTGGTGGGGGAAGTGATCCTCGTAGGCAACATGCCAGCGACGGTGATCGGCGTGGCGGAAGAGAAGCAGTCGATGTTCGGCAGCAGTAAAATCCTGCGCGTCTGGCTGCCGTACACCACCATTTCCGGGCGCATCATGGGGCAGTCATGGCTTAACTCTATTACCGTTCGAGTGAAGGAGGGCTACGACAGCGGGCTGGCGGAACAGCAGCTGGAGCGGCTGTTAACCCTGCGCCACGGGAAAAAGGATTTCTTCACCTGGAATATGGATGGCCTCTTGAAAACGGCGGAAAAGACCACACGTACTCTTCAGCTGTTCCTGACGCTGGTGGCGGTGATTTCGCTGGTCGTCGGCGGGATAGGGGTGATGAACATTATGCTGGTGTCGGTGACCGAACGTACGCGGGAGATCGGCATCCGCATGGCGGTCGGAGCCAGAGCCAGCGACGTGCTGCAGCAATTTTTGATTGAAGCGGTGCTGGTGTGTCTGGTGGGCGGTGCGATGGGGATTGCGCTCTCGATGATGATCGCCTTTGCGCTCCAGCTCTTCTTACCGGGCTGGGAGATTGGCTTCTCGCCGATGGCGATCCTGACGGCGTTTTTATGTTCCACCTTCACCGGTATTCTGTTCGGCTGGCTACCGGCGCGAAACGCGGCGCGGCTGGATCCGGTGGATGCGCTGGCGCGCGAATAACCCGAAAATAAAAATGCCAGCCGATCGGGCTGGCATTTTGCCTGCAGGGTGTACACAATGAATCAGAGAGCTATGCAACCGCTTCTGCTTCAACGGGGACGATCAGACTGGCATGATTGCCTTTTGGCCCCTGGTGTACATCGAACCGGACGGACTGCCCGGCTTTGAGCGTCCTGTAACCATCCATCTGAATGGTGGAATAGTGAGCGAAGATATCCTCGCCGCCGCCTTCGGGGCAAATGAAGCCAAACCCCTTGGCGTTGTTGAACCACTTAACAGTACCCATTTCCATGCTTCGACATCCTTCGTAAATCTTATAAATTAAGATGGAATGAACCGGTGGTGGAGTGGGGGCTGTTCAAAACCTCGCCAACTCACGCTTGTACAATTTAGAGAAACGGAAGAAGCCGTCAAGCGTTTGGCGCTGGAGTTGGGACAATAATCAACCAAAATTTGAGGCAGTTAACGCTATTGCAACAGTTTGTGACAGACATCGCGGATGACAGTAATAGATGATTGTTATCTAACATCTGAGGTAGATTCAAAGTGGTTATGCATAATGGGTAAGACCAACGATTGGCTGGATTTTGACCAGCTGGCGGAAGATAAAGTGCGCGACGCGCTAAAACCGCCATCTATGTATAAAGTTATGTTAATGAACGATGATTACACGCCGATGGAATTTGTTATTGACGTGCTACAAAAGTTCTTTTCTTATGATGTTGAACGTGCAACGCAACTGATGCTTACCGTTCATTATCGTGGCAAAGCGATCTGCGGCATCTTTACTGCCGAAGTAGCGGAAACCAAAGTAGCGATGGTGAACGACTATGCAAGGGAGAACGAGCATCCGTTGCTGTGTACGCTGGAAAAGGCCTGATAAGGCATAAAATTGGGGGAGGTGCCTATGCTCAATCAAGAACTGGAACTCAGTTTAAACATGGCTTTCGCCAGAGCGCGTGAGCACCGACATGAGTTTATGACCGTCGAGCATTTGCTGCTCGCACTGCTTAGCAACCCATCTGCCCGCGAAGCGCTGGAAGCCTGCTCCGTGGATCTGGTGGCGCTACGTCAGGAACTCGAAGCCTTCATCGAACAAACCACACCGGTGCTGCCAGCCAGTGAAGAAGAGCGCGACACACAGCCGACGCTCAGCTTCCAGCGCGTGCTGCAGCGCGCGGTTTTCCACGTCCAGTCTTCCGGACGTAGCGAAGTGACGGGCGCCAATGTGCTGGTCGCCATCTTCAGTGAGCAGGAGTCCCAGGCGGCCTACCTGCTGCGTAAACACGAAGTCAGCCGGCTCGACGTGGTCAACTTCATCTCTCACGGAACGCGAAAAGACGAGCCTAACCAGGCATCGGATCCCAGCGGACAGATCAACAGCAATGAAGAGCAAGCAGGCGGGGAGGATCGTATGGAAAACTTCACCACCAACCTTAACCAGCTTGCTCGCGTTGGCGGTATCGACCCGCTGATTGGCCGCGACAAAGAGCTGGAGCGTGCCATCCAGGTGCTGTGCCGTCGCCGTAAGAACAACCCGCTGCTGGTGGGGGAATCTGGCGTGGGTAAAACCGCGATTGCCGAAGGTCTGGCCTGGCGCATTGTGCAGGGCGACGTGCCGGAAGTGATTGCCGACTGCACCATCTACTCGCTGGATATTGGCTCGCTGCTGGCGGGCACCAAATACCGCGGTGATTTTGAAAAACGTTTCAAAGCGCTGTTAAAACAGCTGGAGCAGGACACCAACAGCATCCTGTTTATCGATGAGATCCACACCATCATCGGCGCAGGCGCGGCTTCCGGTGGTCAGGTAGATGCCGCCAACCTGATCAAACCGCTGCTCTCCAGCGGCAAGATCCGCGTGATGGGCTCTACGACGTACCAGGAGTTCAGCAACATCTTTGAGAAGGATCGTGCGCTGGCGCGTCGTTTCCAGAAAATCGACGTTACCGAGCCGTCGGTTGACGAAACGGTGCAGATCATCAACGGTCTGAAAACCAAGTACGAAGCGCACCACGACGTGCGTTACACCGCGAAAGCGGTGCGTGCGGCGGTGGAGCTGGCGGTGAAATACATTAACGATCGTCATCTGCCGGATAAAGCGATCGACGTGATTGATGAAGCGGGTGCGCGTGCGCGCCTGATGCCAGCGAGCAAGCGTAAGAAAACCGTGAACGTAGCGGATATCGAGTCCGTGGTGGCCCGTATCGCACGTATCCCTGAGAAGAGCGTCTCTCAGAGCGACCGTGATACGCTGCGCACCCTCGGCAATCGCCTGAAAATGCTGGTCTTTGGTCAGGATAAAGCCATTGAGGCCTTAACCGAAGCGATTAAGATGGCCCGTGCTGGCCTTGGGCATGACCACAAGCCTGTCGGTTCCTTCCTGTTCGCCGGCCCGACCGGTGTGGGTAAAACCGAGGTAACGGTGCAGCTCTCCAAAGCGCTGGGCATTGAGCTGTTGCGCTTTGATATGTCCGAGTATATGGAGCGTCACACCGTCAGCCGTTTGATTGGTGCGCCTCCGGGCTACGTGGGCTTTGACCAGGGCGGCCTGCTCACCGACGCGGTGATCAAGCATCCGCACGCGGTACTGCTGCTCGATGAAATCGAGAAAGCGCACCCGGACGTGTTCAACATCCTGTTGCAGGTGATGGACAACGGGACACTGACCGATAACAACGGGCGCAAGGCCGATTTCCGCAACGTAGTGCTGGTGATGACCACCAACGCCGGGGTGCGTGAAACCGAGCGCAAATCCATCGGCCTGATCCATCAGGATAACAGCACCGATGCGATGGAGGAGATCAAGAAGATCTTCACGCCGGAGTTCCGTAACCGTCTGGACAACATTATCTGGTTCGATCACCTGTCTACCGAGGTGATCCATCAGGTGGTGGATAAGTTCATCGTCGAGCTGCAGGTTCAGTTGGATCAGAAAGGCGTGTCGCTGGAAGTGAGCCAGGAGGCCCGCAACTGGCTGGCCGAGAAAGGCTACGACCGTGCGATGGGTGCCCGTCCGATGGCGCGTGTGATTCAGGACAACCTGAAGAAACCGCTGGCGAACGAACTGCTGTTTGGATCGCTGGTTGACGGCGGCCAGGTGACCGTGGCGCTGGATCAGGCGAAGAACGAGCTGACGTACGATTTCCAGAGTGCGGCGAAGCACAAGCCGGAAGCGGCTCACTGAGTTGAAAGGTAAAAGCAAAACGGCAACTTCGGTTGCCGTTTTTTTTGTTTGCTCCCTCTCCCAGTGGGAGAGGGCTGGGGTGAGGGCATCAGGCCGCAGAGGAATTTTGCGAGGCGCTTTCCAGTTTCTTTCGAAGTCAGTTGCTGGATAAATCTACAGTAATAAAATGGCGTCGCACCTGCAAAATCGGGTGCCGGGATTGGCGTCCTGAAAGTGTGTGCACAGACAATCTTGCGTGCATAAAGGATTACATATGACTAATATTAATAGCTTCGCCCAGCTCTACACCGAACTCTCCCTCAACCCCGATCTCCCAACCCTGGCCGAGCGCTGCAAGCTGCTCACCGAAATCCTTCTCGACTGCAAATCTCTCCCGCAAACGCAGCCCGTTTGCCGCTGTCTCGGAGCTTATCTGGAAGAGGTAAAATCCGGCCTCACAGAATCCATGCGTGATTTTCAGGTGGTGGAATTTGAGGACGAAGCGGAACAGCCGCGACAAAAAGAGTGGTTGCTGGAAGATACAGAAACGAAATGTGACTACTGCCGGGCGTTAAACCACGTGCTGCTGGTTTCGCATTTTGACCGCGATATGTTGCCGCACCTGACGGGACTGTTGCATGACATTACCCACGCGATAGCTGAAGATTTAATCGTACCCATGAACCCGTGCATGACAATACATCTGCCGACACAGCCACACTAAGGCCATAAATAAAAAAGGCCGGGATTGTCCCGACCTTTTAAATATTCATCTGCCATTACAGGCGAAAACAATTAGCGACTACGGAAGACAATGCGGCCTTTGCTCAGGTCGTACGGGGTCAGTTCAACAGTCACTTTGTCGCCCGTCAAAATGCGGATATAGTTTTTGCGCATTTTACCGGAGATGTGCGCAGTTACCACGTGACCGTTTTCCAGTTCTACGCGAAACATGGTATTAGGCAACGTATCAAGTACGGTACCCTGCATTTCAATATTGTCTTCTTTGGCCATCTAATCCTCTGGGGTATCACTTCCAAGTTTTGAACCGGCAAGATAATGCCGAAATTCATCAATTAAGTAAAGAATTGCGCGTTTAAAACGCAGCAAAACAATTTCAGCGTATTGCCCAAGCGTCACGGTACAACCGAACGGAAAGCGCATTCGTAAAGGGGATACGACAGGATAAACGTCAGGACGTTATCTGAAGCGAGGGTCCCAAACGGCGGCGGGGCAACAGGCAGAAGCTACTCTGCGGCGTAATTATAACACCCTCATAAAAAATATGCGGAAAACATTTAGGCATTGGGCATAAAGAGCATTCTGGGAACCCAAAAATCGCGCGGAAGAGTCTCCTGTCGGCACTGTTCAAGGTGTTCGATATAGCGTCGGCGGGAAATTTCAACCGCGCCGAGCGAGGCGGTGTGCTCATTCAGCACCTGACAATCCATCAGTTGTCCGCCGCGTTGGGCAAATTCCTGGCTAAAAACCAGCAGCGCGGTTTTAGACGCATTCGTGGCGCGGGAGAACATCGACTCACCGCAGAAAAGCGTGCCCTGCGCCACCCCGTACATCCCCCCAACGAGGTCATCATCTTTCCATACTTCGATGGAGTGCGCGTAGCCCAGCTCATGAAGCTGGTGGTAGGCGATAATGATGTCGCGGGTTATCCAGGTGCCTTCATGACGATCTTCAGCGCAGCCTTCGATAACCTGCCCGAAGGCGTGATTGAGCGTGACGCGATAGGGCGAATTTGCGTGAAAACGTTTCATGCTGCGGCTCAGGTGAAACTGCCCGGGCCACAGCACGGCTCGCGGGTCCGGAGACCACCATAAAATCGGGTCGCCGGGAGAAAACCACGGGAAGATGCCGCGCTGGTAAGCCATTAAGAGACGCGCCGGGCTGAGATCGCCGCCCAAAGCCAGCAATCCGTTAGGTTCACGCAGCGCCCCCTCCGGAGAAGGGAACGCAATATTATGGCGAGAAAGCTGCACCAGGCGCATGACAACAGAACTCCAGTACGCGAGAGAGGACGCTACAAATATAGTCTACAGGCGCTGTTTAAACTGGTAGTAGCGACCCTGTTTTGCCAGCAGCTCTGCGTGATTACCTTGCTCAATTATGTGTCCGTTGTCCATCACAATTATTCGATCGAAATTCACCAGCCCACGCAGGCGGTGAGTGACCATCAGCACGGTTTTGCCTTTCATCACCTTTGTCAGTAAATCAAGAATTTGACTCTCGGTTGTCGCATCCAGACCTTCTGTCGGTTCATCCAGCAACATCAGCGGCGCATCGTGCAGCAAGGCGCGCGCAATGGCCAGACGACGCAGTTCGCCGCCGGAAAGCTGTCGGCCCCCTTCACCCAGCCAGCTGTTCAACCCGTCGTCCTCAAGCAGCTTGTGCAGCCCAACCTGTTCCAGCATCGCCCGCAGCGTATCGTCAGAGGCGTCCGGTGCCGCCAGAAGAAGATTATCGCGCAGCGTAGCGCTGAACAGGTGCACACGCTGGGGCACGACGCTGACCGTTTTACGCAAGGCCGCTTCGCTATAATCAGACAGCGGAAGGTCGTTAAACCGAATCTCGCCCTGCTGCGGGTCCCAGGCGCGCGTGAGGAGTTGCAGAAGCGTCGATTTGCCACATCCCGTACGGCCAAGGATCGCAATGCGCTGCCCGGCATCAACAGAAAGGCTGATGTCTTCCAGCGCGTTTTGCGCCTGCTTGTCGTAGGCGAAGGTGACGTTGCTGAGCGTCAGCGCGACCTGCTCCGGCACAGCGGTTTGACCCGCGCTGAACTTCACTTCCGGCTCCTGCTCTGCAATATCCGTAATGCGCAGCGCAGAGGCAATCACCTGGCCGAGATGCTGAAAGGCGCCGGTGACCGGGGCTAAGGCTTCGAAGGCTGCCAGGGCACAGAAAACAAACAGCGCAATCAGCGGGCCAGGCTGCGGGTTACCGCCCACGCCACCGGAGGCCATCCAGAGCATGGCGATAACGGCAAACCCACCGATTAACATCATCAGCGCCTGAGAAAACGCGGTCAGTTCAGACTGGCGACGCTGGGCTTCATGCCAGTTCAGTTCCGTATTTTCCATACGGGTGCGGTAGCGCTTGCTGGCACCAAAAATGGTGAGCTCGGCCTGACCCTGCAACCAGGAGGTGAGCTGCTGGCGGTATTCCCCGCGCAGACGCGTCAGGTTTTCCCCGGTGGTTTTACCTGCACGATAAAACAGGGGCGGCAGAATGATCAGCGTCATCAGCATGATGCCGCCGAGCGTCAGTGCGATGGGAACATCCAGGAAACTCAACCCCAGCGTGACCACGACAATCACCACAAACGCGCCCACCATGGGCGAGATGACGCGCAGATAGAGGTGATCCAGCGTATCCACATCCGCAACTACGCGGTTGAGTAATTCGCCCTGCCGAAAACGTGCCAGCCCGGCAGGGGAGAGGGGCAGCAATTTGCTGAACGTATAAATACGCAGGTGTTGCAGCACGCGGAAGGTCGCGTCGTGGCTGACCAGGCGTTCGAAGTAGCGCCCGGCAGTTCGCGTAATCGCCGTGCCGCGCACCCCGGCGGCAGGCAGCATGTAGTTAAAGCTGTATAGCCCGGCAAAGCCTGCGGCCGCAGACGCGGAGAGGAACCAGCCAGAAAGCGTAAGCAGGCCAATGCTGGCGAGCAGAGTGATAATCGCCAGTACGATCCCGAGCGTCAGCATCCATTTGTGGCGTTTATACAAAGCAAGATAGGGAAGCAGGGCGCGCATCAGATATCCTCCTGACGGTTCGCCAGCAGGGTCGCAAAGGGCCCCTGCGCGGCAACAAGCGCGGCGTAATCGCCTTGCTCAACAATGTGTCCGTTTTCCATCACCCAGATCTGATCCCAGTCGGCAATACCTTCCAGCTGGTGGGTCACCATCAGGGTAGTTTGCTGGCGTGAGGCTGCGTTAAGCGCATCCATCACGCGCTGCTCGCTGTGAGCGTCCAGGCTGGCGGCGGGTTCGTCCAGCAGCATTAACGAACAGGGGTTCAGCAGCGCACGGGCAACCGCGACGCGCTGTGCCTGGCCCACTGACAGCCCGGCAGACTGATCGCCAATGAGGGTATCGACACCCTGCGCAAGCAGCGGCAAAAACTCGCTGACCCAGGCGCGGTCGAGGACCGATTGCAGCTCATCGTCACGCGCATCCGGCCTTGCCAGCAGCACATTCTCGCGCAGCGTCGGGGCAGGCAGCTGAGGGTTTTGACCCACCCAGCTTAGCTGTTTACGCCAGGCATCAGGATCGAGCTCGCGCAGCTCCGTTTTGTTGATACGCAGCGATCCGGTGTACGCCATAAAACCTGACAGCGCATTCAACAATGAGCTTTTACCTGAGCCGCTGGTACCCACCAGCACCACACGTTGCCCGGCAGGCAGGGTAAAGTTCAGCGGGCCGGCCAGCACTTTGCCTTCAGGCGACAGAACAGAAAAATCCTGTGCTTCAATGGTCACCGGATCGTTCGTATTCAGCGTCACCTCACCACGCTCCGGATGTGCCAGCGGCGTTTCCATAAAGGTTTTCAGGCTGTCGGCAGCACCCACCGCCTGCGCTTTGGCATGGTAAAAGGTGCCGAGATCGCGAAGCGGCTGGAAAAATTCCGGGGCCAGGATCAGCGCCAGGAACCCGGCGGAAAGCGTGACCGCCGTACCGTAGTGGCCAAAGTCCAGCGCGCCGAGGTAGGAGAAGCCAAAGTAAACCGCCACCAGCGCAATCGACAGGGAGGTAAAGAACTCGAGCACGCCGGAAGAAAGGAAGGCCATGCGCAACACTTCCATGGTGCGCTGACGAAAATCCTGCGACGCCAGGCGAATGTTTTCGGTTTCCGCTTCACCACGACCAAAGATCCGCAGGGTTTCCATTCCGCGCAGACGGTCCAGGAAATGACCGCTCAACCGACCCAGCGCAAGGAAGTTGCGACGGTTGGCATCTGCCGCGCCCATGCCGACCATCGCCATAAACAGCGGGATGAGCGGGGCGGTCCCCATCAGGATCAGAGCCGCTACCCAGTTAACAGGGAAGATGGCGATAACAATCATCAGAGGCACAAACACTGCCAGCGCCATCTGTGGAAGATAACGCGCATAGTAATCGTGCATATCGTCGATTTGCTCAAGGATCAGCGTCGCCCAGCTACCGGCCGGTTTGCCCTGGATCCACGCAGGCCCGGCTTCCGAAAGCCGGTCGAGCACTTTGCGGCGGATCTCATAGCGGATGTGCTGGCCGGCATGGAACCCAACCCGCTCGCGCAGCCAGACCACCCACGCACGCAGGACGATAACCAGCACCAGAACGATAAACGGCAGCAGCAGCGCTTCGCGCGGGATGCTCTCCATGATCATATGATTGAGAATGCGGGCCAGCAGCCATGCCTGGGCAACAATCAACAGACCGCTGATAAATCCCAGAACGCGGGAGATCATAAGCCAGCGGCGGGACAGAACGCTTTGCTGTTTCAGCCAGCGCGTTAACTCTTGTTGACGGGTTTTTTCCATTGCGTACTTTGCAGGTGACGTTATAAGAAATTAGACATCTGCATGTTACACGTGAGCAAAAATAAAGGCGACCAGTGGCCGCCTTTATTTACGTTTGTTACTGACTTGTAAAGATTATTTACCTTGTTCTGCCAGTCCGTCCAGATAGCGTTCTGCGTCCAGCGCGGCCATACAGCCGGTGCCCGCAGAGGTGATCGCCTGACGATAAATATGGTCCATCACGTCGCCAGCCGCGAAGACGCCTGGGATGCTGGTCTGCGTCGCATTGCCGTGAATGCCAGACTGCACTTTGATGTAGCCGTTCTCCAGCTCAAGTTGGCCTTCGAAAATGGCCGTGTTCGGGCTGTGACCGATTGCCACAAACAGGCCTGCCACCTCCAGCGTTTCGACGGTGTCGGTGTTCTGCGTATCACGAATTCGCAGACCTGCCACACCCATCTGATCGCCGGTCACTTCTTCCAGCGTACGGTTGGTATGCAGCACAATGTTGCCGCTCGCCACTTTATCCATCAGGCGTTTGATCAGGATCTTCTCGGCGCGGAAGGTGTCGCGACGGTGGATCAGGTGTACTTCTGAGGCGATGTTCGCCAGATACAACGCTTCTTCCACAGCGGTGTTGCCGCCGCCAATCACCGCAACTTTCTGGTTGCGATAGAAGAAACCATCGCAGGTCGCGCAGGCTGATACGCCGCGCCCTTTGAATGCTTCTTCAGACGGCAGACCGAGATAACGGGCAGAGGCACCGGTAGCGATGATCAGCGCATCGCAGGTGTATTCACCGCTGTCGCCGGTCAGACGGAACGGACGGTTCTGCAAATCCACTTTATTAATGTGGTCGAACAGGATTTCGGTTTCGAATTTAGCAGCATGCTCGTGCATGCGCTCCATCAGCAGCGGCCCGGTCAGGTCGTTCGGGTCGCCCGGCCAGTTTTCCACTTCCGTGGTGGTGGTCAGCTGACCGCCTTTTTCCATCCCGGTAATCAGTACCGGTTGCAGGTTAGCGCGTGCAGCATAGACCGCTGCGGTATATCCCGCAGGTCCAGAACCAAGGATTAGCAGCTTACTGTGTTTGGTCGTGCCCATGAGATCCCCATTGTTGTTGGCAGGCAATGGGCTGGATTGTAGGGAATTTGTTGCCGTAAAAAAAGAGCACGACAGTTTTGCTTCCGATATATGCAATAGTCACGCCCTATGGATCAGACACGGTCATATCACGTCTGCTACTGAAAATCGCGCGTTTATAAGGCAATAAAATGATGATTAATACCCCCCCGTAATGAATATCCGGCATCTTGTACTAAAAATCGATGTTTTGCTTTGACAATCCCCTGCGCTTTTGCGAAAACATTCAAGGAAGAAAAAAAGACGCATGAACTGCATGTCGAATAGACATGCACGTAAATGCCATTTTTACCGGGTCAGTGAAATCTACGCATGGTGTGGACAGACGCCATACGTGATGTCTGTGACTGCTTTCGGGCAACGGTCTTCTTACCGCAGAACCCGAATCCACATCGCGTCTAATACATAACCAGGCGATGTGATGAATAACGGGTGCAGGCTCTGAACAGTGATGTGCACAGGGTCCAGGCAGGAGTAGGGAAGGAATACAGAGAGACAATAATAATGGTAGATAGCAAGAAGCGCCCTGGCAAAGATCTCGACCGTATCGATCGTAACATTCTTAATGAATTGCAAAAGGATGGGCGTATTTCCAACGTCGAGCTTTCAAAACGTGTGGGACTTTCCCCGACGCCGTGCCTTGAGCGTGTGCGTCGACTGGAAAGACAGGGTTTTATTCAGGGCTATACGGCTCTGCTAAACCCGCATTATCTGGATGCCTCACTTCTGGTATTTGTTGAGATTACTCTGAATCGTGGTGCGCCGGATGTGTTTGAGCAATTTAACGCCGCTGTACAAAAACTTGAAGAAATTCAAGAGTGTCATCTGGTTTCCGGTGATTTTGACTACCTGTTAAAAACCCGTGTGCCTGATATGTCCGCCTACCGTAAGCTGCTGGGTGAAACCCTGCTGCGTCTGCCAGGCGTGAACGACACCCGTACTTATGTGGTGATGGAAGAGGTCAAACAGAGCAATCGTCTGGTTATTAAGACGCGCTAACACGGAACAGGTGCAAAATCAGTGTAGTTTGATTACACTCCTGTTAATCCATACAGCAACAGTGCCGGGGATACCCGGCGCTGTTGTCCGTTTTAGCACACAGGCAGGACATGCCTGATACCTGGAGAGCCTTTCTTGAGCCAGGAATACACTGAAGACAAAGAAGTCACATTATCTAAGCTAAGCAGCGGACGTCGTCTCCTCGAGGCGTTACTGATTGTTATTGCCCTTTTTGCCGTCTGGCTGATGGCCGCCTTACTCAGTTTCAACCCCTCAGATCCCAGCTGGTCGCAAACCGCATGGCATGAGCCTATTCATAACTTAGGTGGCGTTCCCGGTGCCTGGCTTGCGGACACGCTCTTTTTCATTTTCGGAGTGATGGCTTATACCCTTCCCGTCATCATTATTGGCGGATGCTGGTTTGCCTGGCGTCATCGACAGAACGACGACTACATCGATTATTTTGCCGTTTCGCTGCGCCTGATTGGCGCCCTGGCGCTGATCCTCACCTCCTGTGGGCTGGCGGCGATCAACGCTGATGATATCTGGTACTTCGCCTCCGGCGGGGTGATCGGCAGCCTGTTGAGCTCCGCGCTGCAACCGATGCTTCATAGCAGCGGCGGCACGCTGGCGCTGCTCTGTATCTGGGCGGCGGGCCTGACGCTGTTTACCGGCTGGTCCTGGGTGAGCATTGCTGAGAAGATCGGCAGCTTTATTCTGACGCTGCTGACGTTCGCCAGCAACCGTACCCGTCGTGACGATACGTGGGTCGATGAAGACGAGTATGAAGATGAGTACGAAGAGGAAGACGAGGCGCCTGTACAGCGGCGTGAATCTCGCCGCGCGCGTATTCTGCGCGGTGCTCTGGCGCGCCGCCAGCGCGTCGCTGAAAAATTTGCTAACCCGTTAGGCCGTAAAACGGATGCCGCGCTGTTCTCCGGCAAACGTATGGATGAAGACGAGCAGATTGAGTATCGCGGTGCGGCCGTCGAACCTGATGACGTACTGTTCTCTGGCCATCGAGCGACGCCGGGAGAGTATGACGAATACGATCCGCTGCTGAATGGCCACTCCGTGACTGAACCGGTAGCCGCTGCTGCTGCCGCAACGACGGCTGCTCAGGCCCATGTTGCGCCTGTTGAAGCCGTGATGCCGTCCTCGCCTGTTCCGGCACCGGAGTCCGCGATCCAGCAACCGCAGGTAGACTGGCAGACTGCGCCAGGCGTCCATACGCCTGAACCGACCATTGCGCCTGAGCCTGAAAGTTATATTCCTGTGCAGCAGGAACAGTGGCAGCAACCGTATCAGCCGCCTGAGCCTGCCAGCGTGCCGCAACAACCGTATCAGGCTTATACGCCCGAACCCGCTGTACCTGAACAGCCATACGTTGCACCGGTGTCTGAACCCGAAGTGGTGGAGGAAGCGAAGCCATCCCGTCCGCCATTATACTATTTTGAAGAAGTGGAAGAGCGCCGCGCCCGTGAGCGCGAGCAGCTTGCCGCCTGGTATCAGCCCGTGCCCGAGCCGGTGCAGGAGCCTGTTGCAAAAGCGCCTTCGGTCAGCGTTCCACCTGTAGAACCTACGCCAGCCGTTGCGTCGGGTGCAGAAGCCGTGAAGCAGGCAACGGCAGCCGCTGCCGCGTCCGCTCCGCTATTCAGCCCGGCAGCCGACAGCGCCCCGCGTCCTCAGGTGAAAGAGGGCATTGGTCCACAGCTGCCGCGCCCTAACCGCGTGCGCGTACCGACTCGCCGGGAGCTGGCCTCTTATGGCATTAAATTGCCTTCCCAGCGTATGGCGGAAGAAAAAGCCCGTGAGTCCGACTACGAAGATGATGCCGACGAACTGCATCAGGATGAGCTGGCGCGTCAGTTTGCTGCCCAGCAGAATCAGCGTTACGGCGAAGAGTATCAGCATGACGTGCCTTCACAGCATCACGTGCCTTCACAGCAGGACGACGATGATGCGGCCGAAGCGGAGCTGGCGCGCCAGTTTGCAGCAACGCAGCAGCAGCGTTATTCCGGTGAGCAACCTTCGGGGGCAAACCCGTTCTCGCTGTCGGATTTCGAATTCTCACCAATGAAAGATCTGGTGGATGATGGCCCAAGCGAACCGCTGTTCACGCCGAGCGTAATGCCGGAAGCGGAGCCGGTGCGTCAGCCGCCTGCACCACAGGCTTATGTGCAGCCGCAACAGCCGGCGCCGCAGGCGTATGCGCAGCCGCAGATACCTTCTCAACCGCCTCAGCCACAGTTCCAGCAGCCAGCACCACAGCCGCAGGAGAGCCTGATTCACCCGCTGCTGATGCGTAACGGAGACAGCCGACCGCTGCAACGACCAAGTACGCCGCTACCGTCGCTGGATCTGTTAACGCCACCGCCAGCGGAAGTCGAGCCGGTGGATACCTTTGCCCTTGAGCAGATGGCCCGTCTGGTGGAAGCGCGTCTGGCTGACTTCCGCATTAAAGCGGACGTGGTGAACTACTCACCGGGCCCGGTGATCACCCGTTTCGAACTGAACCTGGCACCGGGCGTAAAAGCGGCGCGTATTTCTAACCTCTCCCGCGACCTGGCGCGTTCTCTGTCCACCGTGGCGGTACGTGTGGTGGAAGTGATCCCAGGCAAGCCTTACGTTGGCCTTGAGCTGCCAAACAAGAAACGCCAGACCGTTTATCTGCGTGAAGTTCTGGATAACACCAAATTCCGCGACAACCCGTCCCCGCTGACCGTGGTGCTGGGTAAAGATATCGCCGGCGATCCGGTGGTTGCCGATCTCGCGAAGATGCCGCACCTGCTGGTTGCGGGTACAACAGGCTCGGGTAAATCGGTCGGTGTGAACGCCATGATCCTCAGTATGCTCTACAAAGCGCAGCCTGAAGACGTGCGTTTCATCATGATCGACCCAAAAATGCTCGAACTGTCCGTCTACGAAGGCATTCCGCATCTGTTAACGGAAGTGGTTACCGACATGAAGGACGCCGCCAACGCATTACGCTGGAGCGTCAATGAAATGGAGCGTCGCTACAAGCTGATGTCGGCGCTGGGCGTGCGTAACCTGGCCGGTTATAACGAGAAAATCGCCGAGGCGGCGCGTATGGGCCGTCCGATTCCGGACCCATACTGGAAGCCGGGTGACAGCATGGATGCCCAGCATCCGGTGCTGGAAAAACTGCCTTACATCGTGGTGCTGGTGGATGAATTTGCCGACCTGATGATGACCGTTGGCAAGAAAGTGGAAGAGCTGATTGCGCGTCTGGCACAGAAAGCGCGTGCGGCGGGCATCCACCTGGTACTGGCAACGCAGCGTCCGTCCGTGGATGTAATCACCGGTCTTATTAAGGCAAACATCCCGACCCGTATCGCGTTTACCGTGTCGAGTAAAATTGACTCCCGTACTATCCTTGACCAGGGCGGAGCAGAGTCGCTGCTGGGGATGGGTGATATGCTCTATTCCGGGCCGAACTCCACCTCGCCTGTGCGTGTTCACGGTGCGTTTGTTCGCGACCAGGAAGTGCACGCGGTTGTGCAGGACTGGAAAGCGCGCGGGCGACCGCAATATGTTGACGGCATCACCTCTGACAGCGAAAACGAAGGTGGCGGCGGTGGTTTTGACGGCGGCGAAGAGCTGGATCCGTTATTCGACCAGGCGGTTAATTTCGTCACCGAAAAACGCAAAGCGTCCATCTCCGGCGTGCAGCGCCAGTTCCGTATCGGTTACAACCGCGCGGCGCGTATCATTGAGCAGATGGAAGCCCAGGGCATCGTGAGCGAACAGGGGCACAACGGTAACCGTGAGGTGCTGGCGCCACCGCCTTTTGAGTAATCTTCAGCGATTGCAAAGAAGGGTAAATCAGCAAAAATTAAGCATATTCTTCTGTCGCCTGCCTTCGGGCAGGTACAGAATAGAAACGGAACCCCCATATCGGGAAGACGTATTTTAAGGAATAACAATGAAAAAAATCGCCATCGCCTGTGCATTACTCTCCAGTTTTGTTGCCAGCAGCGTCTGGGCTGATGCAGCCAGCGACCTTAAAAGCCGACTGGATAAAGTGAGCAGTTTCCACGCCAGCTTCACGCAAAAAGTGACTGACGGCAGCGGCAACGCGGTGCAGGAAGGCCAGGGAGATTTGTGGGTGAAACGCCCAAATCTGTTCAACTGGCACATGACCCAGCCGGATGAAAGCGTTCTGGTGTCTGACGGTAAAACCCTATGGTTCTACAATCCGTTTGTTGAGCAGGCGACCGCCACCTGGCTAAAAGACGCGACCAGCAATACGCCGTTTATGCTCATTGCCCGTAACCAGTCCAGCGACTGGCAGCAGTACAACATCAAACAAAACGGTGATGAGTTCGTCCTTACGCCAAAAGGCAGCAACGGTAATCTGAAGCAGTTCACCATTAACGTGAGCAGCAACGGTACCATCAATCAGTTCGGCGCGGTTGAGCAGGACGATCAGCGCAGCAGCTATCAGTTGAAGTCTCAGCAAAACGGCGCCATTGATGCATCGAAATTCACCTTTACCCCGCCGCAGGGCGTAATGGTGGACGATCAACGCAATAAGTAAGAGGCATGAGTGAGCAACCTGTCGCTCGATTTTTCAGATAATGCGTTTCAACCTCTGGCCGCCCGTATGCGGCCAGAAAATTTAGCGCAGTACATCGGTCAGCAACATCTGCTGGCTGCGGGGAAACCCTTGCCGCGCGCTATTGAGGCGGGGCATCTGCACTCCATGATCCTCTGGGGGCCACCCGGCACCGGAAAAACCACGCTCGCTGAAGTGATCGCCCGCTATGCCAACGCGGACGTTGAGCGCATCTCGGCGGTCACGTCGGGGGTGAAAGAGATCCGCGAGGCGATCGAGCGGGCGCGACAAAACCGCAATGCCGGACGTCGCACCATTCTGTTTGTCGACGAAGTTCACCGCTTCAACAAGAGCCAGCAGGACGCCTTTCTGCCGCACATTGAAGACGGTACGATTTTCTTTATCGGCGCCACCACGGAAAACCCGTCGTTTGAACTGAACTCTGCGCTGCTCTCCCGGGCGCGCGTGTATCTGCTTAAATCGCTGACCACGGAAGATATCGAAAAAGTTCTGACGCAGGCGATGGAGGACAACGCGCGTGGTTACGGCGGGCAGGATATCGTTCTGCCGGACGAGACGCGTCTTGCTATCGCCGAACTGGTTAACGGTGATGCCCGTCGTGCGTTGAACACGCTCGAAATGATGGTCGATATGGCCGAAGTGGACGATGCGGGCAAGCGCGTATTAAAGCCTGAACTGCTCACCGAAATTGCCGGTGAGCGTAGCGCGCGCTTCGATAATAAAGGCGATCGTTTTTACGACCTCATCTCTGCTTTACATAAGTCCGTGCGCGGCAGCGCTCCGGATGCGGCGCTCTACTGGTATGCGCGTATCATCACCGCCGGTGGCGATCCGTTATATGTCGCGCGTCGCTGCCTGGCGATTGCGTCAGAAGATGTCGGTAATGCCGATCCACGCGCCATGCAGGTCGCTATTTCCGCCTGGGACTGCTTTACCCGCGTCGGGCCTGCGGAGGGCGAGCGTGCCATTGCGCAGGCAATTGTCTATCTGGCTTGCGCACCGAAAAGTAACGCGGTGTATACCGCCTTCAAAGCGGCGATGTCGGATGCTCGTGAACGTCCGGACTACGATGTGCCGGTTCATCTGCGCAATGCGCCTACCAAATTGATGAAAGAGATGGGTTACGGGCAGGAGTATCGCTACGCCCATGACGAACCCAACGCCTACGCCGCCGGGGAAGAGTATTTCCCGCAGGAGATGGCACAAACCCGCTATTATCACCCCACAAACAGAGGTCTTGAGGGTAAGATTGGCGAAAAGCTCGCCTGGCTTGCCGGACAGGATCAAAATAGCCCTATAAAACGCTACCGTTAGTTCAATCGTTGCGGTAATGTTGGCAATATATCTCTGTGGCTGCAGGCTGTGGTCACTTTTTCCTCTTTTAATTCGATAAGCACAGGATAAGCATGCTCGATCCCAATCTGCTGCGTAATGAGCCAGACGCAGTCGCTGAAAAACTGGCACGCCGGGGCTTTAAGCTGGATGTAGATAAGCTGCGCGCTCTTGAAGAGCGTCGTAAAGTTTTGCAGGTACAAACAGAAAATCTGCAGGCAGAGCGTAATTCTCGATCGAAATCCATTGGCCAGGCGAAAGCGCGCGGGGAAGATATTGAGCCATTACGCCTGGAAGTGAACAAACTGGGTGAAGAGCTGGATCAGGCGAAAGCTGAACTGGACGTTCTTCAGGCTGAAATTCGTGATATCGCTCTGGCGATCCCGAACATTCCTGACGACAGCGTCCCTGTCGGCAAAGACGAAAACGACAACGTTGAAGTGAAACGCTGGGGTACGCCTCGCGAGTTTGACTTCGAGGTGCGCGATCACGTGACGCTGGGCGAAATGCACGCGGGCCTGGACTTTGCGGCTGCGGTTAAGCTGACCGGTTCTCGTTTCGTGGTAATGAAAGGTCAGATTGCTCACCTGCACCGCGCGCTGGCACAGTTTATGCTGGATCTGCACACCGAGCAGCATGGCTACAGCGAAACCTACGTTCCGTATCTGGTTAACCACGATACGCTGTACGGTACAGGCCAGCTGCCGAAATTTGCCGGCGATCTGTTCCATACCCGTCCGCTGGACGAAGAAGCTGACAGCAGCAACTACGCGCTGATCCCAACCGCGGAAGTGCCGCTGACCAACCTCGTGCGTGATGAGATCATCGACGAAGACGATCTGCCAATCAAACTGACTGCGCACTCTCCATGTTTCCGTTCTGAAGCCGGTTCTTACGGTCGTGATACGCGCGGTCTGATCCGTATGCACCAGTTCGATAAAGTTGAGATGGTGCAGATCGTTCGTCCGGAAGAGTCTATGGACGCGCTGGAAGAGATGACAGGTCACGCAGAGAAAGTGCTGGAGCTGCTGGGGCTGCCATACCGCCGTATGGCGCTGTGCACTGGTGACATGGGCTTCGGCGCCTGCAAAACCTTCGACCTCGAAGTCTGGGTGCCTGCGCAAAACACCTACCGTGAAATCTCCTCTTGCTCTAACGTCTGGGATTTCCAGGCGCGTCGTATGCAGGCGCGTTGCCGCAGCAAGTCCGACAAGAAGACCCGTCTGGTTCATACCCTGAACGGTTCTGGTCTGGCGGTTGGCCGTACGCTGGTTGCCGTGCTGGAGAACTACCAGCAGGCAGATGGTCGTATTGAGATCCCTGAGGTGCTGCGTCCTTACATGAAAGGCCAGCAGTTCATCGGCTAAAATTTTGCTGCAAAACAAAAAAGCGCCTCAGGGCGCTTTTTTTATATCTTTGATTTGATACGACGCAATATTCCCTCCCTCTAAAGTAGTAATACTCCTCCGAACGAAAGTTAGCATAAAACACCTGTAACGAAGGAATTCGTTATATATAAAACTACATAGCGGTATGCGCCGCCTCTCTTTTCTTTGTGAGCAACCAAAGTGAGTCTTTATGAAAATCAAAGCGCCTGAAGCGTTAATGGCTGCCGAGGTCACTCGCCGTGGGTTGATGAAAACCACGGCAATAGGTGGTCTGGCGGTTGCCAGCAGCGCCTTTACGCTTCCTTTTACCCGTCTGGCGTCGGCGGCGGAGGCTCTGTCTCCCGCTTCAGCCCCGGAAAAAGTGGTGTGGAGTGCCTGTACCGTTAACTGTGGTAGCCGTTGTCCCCTGCGTATGCATGTTGTGGACGGTGAAATCAAATACGTTGAAACCGACAATACCGGCGATGATAACTACGAAGGGTTACACCAGGTTCGTGCCTGTCTGCGTGGCCGCTCAATGCGCCGTCGCGTTTATAACCCGGATCGTCTGAAATATCCGATGAAGCGTGTCGGTAAGCGTGGGGAAGGGAAGTTCGAGCGCATTAGCTGGGACGAAGCCTACGATATTATCGCGACCAACATGCAGCGCCTGATCAAAGAATACGGCAACGAATCCATCTACCTGAACTATGGCACCGGGACGCTGGGCGGCACCATGACCCGCTCCTGGCCGCCGGGTAAAACGCTGGTAGCGCGCCTGATGAACTGCTGCGGCGGCTATCTCAACCATTATGGCGACTACTCTTCCGCACAGATTGCCGCGGGCCTGAACTACACCTATGGCGGCTGGGCAGACGGTAACAGCCCGTCGGATATAGAAAACAGCAAGCTGGTGGTATTGTTCGGCAACAACCCGGGCGAAACGCGTATGAGCGGCGGTGGGGTAACCTATTATCTTGAGCAGGCGCGCGCCAAATCCAACGCACGTATGATCATCGTCGATCCGCGCTACACCGATACCGGCGCGGGGCGAGAAGACGAGTGGATCCCTATCCGCCCTGGTACCGATGCGGCGCTGGTCAATGCGCTGGCGTATGTGATGATCACTGAAAACCTCGTCGATCAGCCGTTCCTTGATAAATACTGCGTCGGCTATGACGAGAAGACGCTGCCAGCCAGCGCACCGGCTAACGGGCATTACAAAGCGTATATTCTTGGTCAGGGCAGCGACGGGGTAGCGAAAACCCCTGAGTGGGCATCCACCATCACCGGCATTCCAGTCGAACGTATTGTTCAGCTGGCCCGTGAAATTGGTTCAGCAAAACCGGCTTATATCAGCCAGGGCTGGGGACCGCAGCGTCACGCGAACGGCGAAATTGCCACCCGCGCTATTTCTATGCTCTCGATTCTGACTGGCAACGTCGGCATTCACGGCGGTAATAGCGGGGCGCGTGAAGGCTCGTATGAAGTACCGTTTGAACGTATGCCAACGCTGGATAACCCGGTTCAGACCAGCATCTCCATGTTTATGTGGACGGACGCGATCGAGCGCGGCCCGGAAATGACCGCGCTACGCGACGGTGTTCGGGGCAAAGATAAGCTGGATGTGCCGATCAAAATGATCTGGAACTATGCCGGTAACTGCCTGATCAACCAGCACTCTGAAATCAACCGCACCCATGAAATTTTGCAGGACGACAAGAAGTGCGAAATGATTGTGGTGATCGACTGCCATATGACCTCATCGGCGAAGTATGCCGATATTCTGCTCCCAGACTGCACCGCCTCTGAGCAGATGGATTTCGCGCTGGACGCCTCCTGCGGCAACATGTCCTATGTGATCTTCACAGACCAGGCCATCAAACCGCGCTTCGAGTGCAAAACTATCTATGAGATGACGTCCGAGCTGGCGAAACGTCTTGGCGTTGAGCAGCAGTTCACAGAGGGGCGTACTCAGGAAGAGTGGATGCGCCATCTGCACGAGCTCTCACGCAAAGCCATTCCAGACCTGCCGGACTTCGATACCTTCCGCAAGCAGGGCATGTACAAGCAGCGCGATCCGGAAGGGCATCACGTGGCGTATAAAGCCTTCCGCGACGATCCGCAGGCCAATCCGCTGACCACGCCGTCGGGCAAAATCGAGATCTACTCCGAAGAGCTGGCAAAAATTGCCGCAACGTGGGAATTGCCGGAAGGGGACGTTATCGATCCGCTGCCGATCTATACGCCTGGCTTCGAAAACTACAACGATCCGCTGACGGAGAAATTCCCACTTCAGTTAACCGGTTTCCACTACAAAGCGCGTGTTCACTCCACCTACGGCAACGTTGACGTTCTGAAAGCGGCCTGCCGACAGGAGATGTGGATCAACCCGATGGATGCGAAAGCGCGCGGCATCAGTAATGGCGATCGCGTACGTATCTTCAACGGACGTGGCGAAGTGCATATCGAAGCTAAAGTGACTCCGCGCATGATGCCTGGCGTTGTCGCGCTGGGGGAAGGGGCCTGGTATAACCCGGATGCGAACCGTATCGATCAGGCGGGCTGCATCAACGTTCTCACTACGCAGCGTCCATCGCCGCTGGCGAAGGGCAACCCATCCCACACAAACCTCGTTCAGGTTGAAAAGGCGTAAGGAGTAACCGATGACAACCCAGTA
>NZ_NRIQ01000036.1:0-314644 GCF_020224095.1 Enterobacter sp. CCUG 70166 | reverse complement strand
TGGGGTTCACTTCATTTCGGCGGCTATCTGAAAATGGGAAAAACTACTCCGTGCCGCCTTTAAGAAGGCAGCCACCAGCGGTTTACGGTGAGCACGGCGTGGTTTATGTTCATCTCTTTACCGTACCACGTCCGGCGCGAAAAACAAAAGGGCACGTCATGCTGCAATCTCTCAATCATTTGACCCTCGCGGTCAGCGACCTGCAAAAAAGCGTCACCTTCTGGCACGAGCTGCTGGGGCTTGCGCTGCACGCCCGCTGGAATACCGGGGCCTATCTCACCTGCGGCGATCTGTGGGTCTGCCTGTCGTACGACGAGGCGCGCCAGTACGTGCCGCCGCAGGAGAGCGACTACACCCACTACGCGTTTACCGTGGCGGAAGAGGATTTTGAACCGCTCTCGGAAAGGCTGGAGCAGGCGGGCGTCACCGTCTGGAAGCAGAACAAAAGCGAGGGGGCGTCGTTCTATTTTCTCGACCCGGACGGGCACAAGCTGGAGCTGCACGTGGGCAGCCTCGCCGCTCGGCTGGCGGCGTGTCGCGAGAAGCCCTATGCGGGCATGGTATTTACTTCAGACGGGGCTTGAGGCGCGCACCTTCAGCCTGCCCGCCAGCGTCACGTGCGTGGCGGCATCTTCCTGATTGCACAGGTACTCCACCGCCAGCCGTCCCAGCTCGCTGTAGGGCAACTGGATACTGGTCAGCGGTGGGGTGAGCTGTTCGGAAATCTTCTGGTCGTCGTAGCCCGCCAGCAGCATGTCCTGCGGGATACGCACGCCATTCACCGCCAGCGCCTGGTAGCAGCCAATCGCCAGCCAGTCGCTGGCACAGAAAATGGCGTCCGGGCGTTCGGTCAGTTCCAGCAGGGACGTGGTGGCGGTAAAGGACTCGCTGAACTGCCAGTTGGTCTGGCGCACCAGGCTCTCGTCACACGTTAAACCGGCCTGCTTCAATGCCGCCTGGTAGCCCGCCAGACGCTGGCGCGAGGCCTCCATCCAGCTCTCGCCGGTGATGTGGGCGATACGGCTGGCGCCGCAGGCGATGAGGTGTTTAGTCACCTGGAAAGCGTTGGCGTAGTCGTCCGGGATAAATGACGGCAGCAGCGGCGAGCCGGGGTCGCGCTGGTTGAGCAGCACCAGCGGGATGCGGGTACAGTCCTGAAATGGCGTCATATCGACGACGTTCGTGACCGGAGAGGCAAGAATAATCCCGATGCAGTTGCGCTTGTCCAGCTGGCGGATGATGTTCAGGGCCAGCTCCACGTCGTCGCCGTAGTCGTAGACGGTGAGCAACGTTTCGTTGCGCCACGCCCCTTCCCGCGCCTGGCTGATGGCGTCGATAAACGGGTCGAAGCTCTGCAACGAGCTGACCAGCAGGGCGATCTCCTCCTGGTTGCGCGGAGCGTGAATGGCAGGAAGACGGTCGTAGCCGAGCTCGGTAGCGACGCTAATCACCCGCTGGCGGGTGTCGTCGCTGAGCTTGATGTTGCGGGACTGGTTAAGCACCAGCGATACCGTCGCCTGCGACACGCCCGCCGCCCGCGCAATATCGTTCATCGTCACTTTCGTTTTTCGCTTCATCCGTCCTCTCCCTTTCGCGAATTTGCATCATACCCTAACCGCACGCTTTAGCGCCGCCGATCACGTTTCTCATTCATCGAAGCGTGAACTTTGTGAGAGGCGTCGCTTTTCTTTGCACCGCGATTTGCGCATTTATCCCGCAGCTAATATTTATTAGCTAAACATTATCAGCAAGAGGATGCGTAATGAAAGAGCAGTGGAGTAAAGAACAGGCACAGGCGTGGTATCAGCAAAAAGGCTGGCTGTGCGGGTTCAACTATCTGCCGTCGACAGCGGTGAACTGGACCGATATCTGGCAGGAAGAGACCTTCGATCCCGCCACTATCGACCGCGAGCTGGGCTGGGCGGCGGACGCGGGCTATAACACCCTGCGCATCAACCTGCCGTTCATCGTCTGGGAGCACGACCGTGACGGGCTGATGGCGCGCATCGACCGCTTTTTGACGATTGCCGACGACAACGGGTTCAGCACCATGCTGACCCTGATGGACGACTGCGGTTTCTCCGGCGACGAGCCGTACCTCGGCCCGCAAAAGCCGCCCGTACCGGGCAAACACAACAGCCAGGCGGCGGCGAGCCCGGGGCGCGACAAGGTGTGCGATCGAGACTGCTGGCCACAGATTGAGCGCTATATCCGCGACGTTGTGCGCCAGTTCCGCGAGGATAAGCGCGTATTGCTGTGGGATCTGTATAACGAGCCGGGAAACCGCGGCATTTTCGCGACGGGCACGGAAGAGGTGTTGTACGACGAGAAGCTGGAGACCTGCGCGCACGAGTTGATGAAGCTGGCGTTCCGCTGGGTGCGTGAGGAAGATCCGACCCAGCCGCTTACCGTCTGCGCGTGGCGTCTGCCGGCGGAAGAGGAGGGCGAGACGTTTTATCAGCACCCGCTGGACCAGACCGCGCTGGAACTGTCGGACGTGGTGAGCTATCACGCCTACACCAATACCGGGCGCATGACGGCGATTATCCAGCAACTTCAGGCGCTGGGCCGCCCAATCTTCTGCACCGAATGGCTGGCGCGTCACGTGGGCGGCACCATCGAAGAGCAGCTCCCGCTGATGTACATGGCAAAGGTCGCGCCGTATCAGTGGGGGCTGGTGCGCGGTAAAACCCAGACCTGGCTGCCGTGGCCGGTGGTGATGAAGGAGTCCACGGACTACTGCCGCCTGTGGTTCCACGACGTGTTCGAGGAGAACGGTATCCCGTTTTCACGCGCTGAAATCGCGCTGATGAAGAAGCTGCGCAATATCGCCCCGGATCCGCAGGGCTAATAATAACGACCCGGCGCGCTGTCGCCGGGCAACCAGGTACGCACTATGGCAATGACAATGAAAATACCGTCTCGCGAGTTATGGTCCTACTTTGGCTATGGTTTAGGTCAGTGTTTTAGCTTTGGTTTAGTGGGTTCGTTTATAAACTATTTTTACACCGACGTGCTGGGGATCTCGGCGCTGGCGGCAAGTACCATCTTCCTGATTGCCCGCGCGTGGGACGCGGTTCACGATCCGCTGTTTGCCAGCATTATGGACACCATTAATAGCCGGTTTGGCAAGTTTCGCCACTTTTTACTGATTGCGCCGCTGCTGATTACCGGCGTCACCCTGCTGGCGTTCTATAAAATCGAAGCGGACATGACCACCAAAATCCTCTACGCCGGGGTGACGTATATCCTGTGGGGGACGCTGTACGCCATCTCCGATATCCCGTTCTGGTCGATGTCGTCGGTGATGACCAACGACTCCGGCCAGCGCACCCGCGCGGTAACGGCGGCGATGCTCGGGGTGAACGCCGGGATTGCCTGCGCCAATATCTTCTTCCCGAAGCTGGCGGCGTTCTTCGCCCAGTACAGCAACGATAAAGGCTACTTTATGGCGGCGCTGGTGATGATGCTGGTGGGCCTGCCGCTGATGCTCAACGGCTTTATGCAGATCAAAGAGCGCGTCCCGCCCAGCCCGGAAAAGGTGACGATGCGCGACACCTTCCACAACCTGCGCCAGAACAAGCCGCTGTTTATCGTCCTGCTGTCGTTCTTTTTCTGCGTGTTCCATAACGTGGCGGGCGGACTCTATATCTACTTCTTTATCAACAACATGGGCGACGGCAGCCTGCAAATGGCAATTGGCGTGATGGGGATAGTGGCGGCGGTGCTGTGCCTGGTCGCCCCGCTGCTGACGCGCCGGATGCAGAAGCGGAAGCTGTTTATGATCCTCTGCGGGCTGGACGTGGCGGTGCGCGTGGTGATGTGGTTCACGGGCTATCAGCACACGGCGCTGCTGTTTATCCTGCTCGGCCTGAGCACGCTGTTCGTGATGATGACCAACATCCTCACCTCGTCGATGATTGCCGACACCATCGAGTACGCGGAATACCACACCCACAAGCGCTGCGCAGCGATCACCTTCTCCGGGCAGACCTTTACCGGCAAGATGTCGGTGGCGGTGGGCGGCGGGTTAATCGGCGTGTTTCTGACGATGATCAACTATGTGCCGCAGGCGCAGTCACAGAGCGACAGCGTGCTGTCGGGGCTGTTCTTCGGCATTTGTTTGTTACCGGCGATTGGGTCGCTGATCCGCATGGGCTTTATGTCGCGCTTTACCTTTACCGAGGAGAAGCATGCGGAAGTGTGTCGGCTGCTGGCAGAACGCAGGCGGGGGAGCGAGCAGAATGGCATCGTGGATGAGGCGTTGACCCGCCCGGTATCGGTCAATTAATCGCTTCAGACGCCTGCTTTGCAGGCGTCTGCTTCTAATTCCGCAGCTTCAGGGACTCGGGGAGGTGGAGTATCGAGCTCTGAATACTGGTTCCGATGGTAAAAGGGACGATCCACAAACGTAGCGCATGGCTGTCCGGCTTATGAAGTTCGAAGGGATGGGGAAGCGCATCGCTAAAACCGTCATGCTGCGGGTAGATCAGGATCATATCGCCGCGGCTATCGAGATATTTCGTTCCGTAGGCCAGCATCTGGTAAAGATCGCTTTGCGAAATGTTAAAGCCAGGTTTATGAGGCTTAATCTTTTTCCATTTCGTATCGCAAATAATTGAAGAATGTTTCGACGTGTCATACGGGCGAAGCCAGATATCCGGCTTGAGTCTAAACATATACCTGGTGTGATAGCGAGCCAGAGTGTGTGTTTTTGCTTGGGTATCAATTTGGTAACGTTGATGATGATGATGCCTCATCCACACCGCAACAAAGGATTCAAATACCGCTTCCATTGGAAAGAGCAGCGATATGGCATCAGCATGACCCTGCATACAAAGTGGTGACTCCCCGTGTAGGATCAATTTGGCCCACTCCAGCGCCTGTTCATAGTGATGCATATGCCTGTCGAGGCGAACCAGATCGAACGCGTGAGCGGTATCAACAACGGGAGGAATACCTTCGAAGGCCGACTGCAAGGGGCGAAGCTGCTGGATGAGCTGAGGGTTGCGGGTCAGGCGCGAAACCGTATCGATGGCCGTTTTGAGAATGCGGTTCTCCGGTCGGTCAACACTGTACTCGTCATACTCCACCTGAAAGCGATCCCGGCGAACGCTATTTGTCGACAGTTGTGCTGAAACCCGCAGTTTTCCCTTCATCCACGGTAGATTCTCCTGCTGGCGAAGGTAGTCACGCTTAAGACCCTGCAGCAGGACCGCCTGGACGCTCTGGATAAATTGATGAATAAAGATATCCATCAGCGGCATGCGCGAGGTTTTGATACTGGCGGAGGTTGTGGCGATGTGCCGGAAGGTTTTCAGCGTGCGCAGCATCATCATCAGCTGTTCGCGGGCGTTATCATGGCCGGTCTTTGGCAACACCTCGATGAACGCTCCTCCCGGCAGCGCAATGACGCCGACATAGTTTTTCACCTGCAGCACCTTCACGCGCCCGACCGTTTTCAGCGTCAGCAGGCGCGCGTCGTATTCCGCATCGTCGTTCAGGCAGCATTGCTCCAGCCACGCAAAACAGGCCGGAGGAAGCTCCACTGCGTCCTTAACCCGGCCGCTGTCCTTTTTACTGACCAAATAACCGTATTCAAAGGTGGACCACTGCCGCCGCCCGGTCATTCGTCGTTCTCCGCGCCTCGCGCACCTGCATCGTAAATCTGACGCCAGGCGATGGCATTATTCCAGACAGGATCGTCTTCGCCTGCAAGGTGATAGCGCTCTCCCTCTTCCTGCAGATCGTCCGATGCATCCGTTCCAAACAGCCGCTGAATATTTCCCTCGTTTTTGATCGAACGGATGAAGCACAGGGCGGGATCCTGCTTCTGGTTATCTCCAAGGACCAGACGAATTTTCTGCCAGTCGTTGTAAAAGTACTCCTCCAGCAGCGGCAGTACTTTATTTTTCATCACCCGCTGCAGACGGGCGAAAGCAATGTCATCGTCCTCCGTCTCAATTACCGGTATGAAAAAAGCGTGCCCGAGCGTGTGCTCGCTATCGTACAGCGCCTCAATGCGTTCATTGAGCATCTGCAGTAGCCGTTTGAGATCGATACCTTTGATGACGTGGCCTTCCAGAATGGAGGCTTTCGGCAGCATGGCCTTAAACTCGAAGCGGCGGCGCAGGGCGGTGTCCAGAGCGGTCAGGGAACGGTCCGCGGTATTCATGGTGCCGACCAGGAACAGGTTGTTTGGCACGCTGAATTTTTCGCCCGAATAGGGTAGCGTCACGCTCAGGGCCTCGGGTTCACCCATGCGCTTGGATTTCTCAATTAAGGTGATGAGCTCTCCGAAAATTTTGGAGATATTGCCACGGTTAATCTCGTCAACAATCAGCACGTAGTTCTGGCGTTTTGCCGGTGCATTTTTTTTCGGTGTGACGGGAAGATTATAATTATCATGAAGATAGTTGAGGATACCCCGGACATACGACTCGTTGTGGATATCAATCCCGTTGTTCTGATACCAGGCTTTGATGTCCTTCACGTAGGCGTTGTATCCATTCCCCAGATCCCCTTTTTTGCTGTTTAAAGGGAAGATGCCGAAGTTCGTTTCACTTTTATAGGTGACGCCGAACGGTTTACCTGATGTCGTTTTGAGCGTGGCGGCTTCGCCATTCAGCAGTTCTTTTTGAAACTTTGATAGCGCCTCGTTCAGCGCCAGCTGTTCACCTGCGTAACCAAACGCCGCATCCTCACAGATTTGCTTAAAGACGCCGGATTTAATGTCATAGCGAACGTTACCGTCACGGGTGGTATCGGCGCGTAGCCCTTCAATAAACTCTTCATAACCAAAGCTTTGGTGGAAAGTGACAAAGCGGATGCGCTGTTCGGAGACCAGCCGGTCATAAAGCGCTTTAAGTGCGTTCCGGTAATCACTGCCCTGAAGGCCATCCAGCAGGCGGGAATACTCAGCGGGTTCACAGGCGCGGACGGCATGCTCAACGGTGGAATAGGTTTTACCCGTCCCCGGAGGGCCATAGAGAATGACGTTCAGTGGAACATCCGCCACGCTCTCATCCGTATCCTGATCGTCGTCTTCGGCCCAGGACTCGCTACCTACCAGGCCGATATCACTCTTATCTTTGATGAAATGCGTGTAGAGATGCCACAGCGACATATTGAGTTCGACAGGGTCTACATGGCCGCCCAGCTCGCGGTTCAGCGCCGCCTTCAGCTCCAGGTTTTTTTCAAACCACGTCCCTTTCCCGGCGAGCCCAAGCCCGAAGCGGTTATTACAGTAGTTATAAATGCGGGAAAACATTTTGGTATTTACCACGTTCGAAACCCGCTCAGGGTACAGCGTGGCAAAAGCCCGGTGACACAACGCCCAGTACTGTTTCTTGAGAATGGATTTGGCCTTAAGCGCCTGTAGCTTGTTGACCACCTTTTCATATACGGCCGGGGTGCAGCCCTGTGCCATCAGGGTTGTGATTTCCCGCAGGTGAATCTGGGCCGCATTGTATTCGTTCTGCGACATTCCACCCTGTTTAATGCTGGCGACGCCGTTGGAGCGTTCATACCAAAGTGCCTTGATAAGGCTTTGATCACGAAACTCGGGTCGCTCTGTCGCTACGCGTTTGACCATCTGGTGATAGGCTGGCCCCCATTTAGGGCTGTATCGGCTGTTGTTATTGATATGCTCATTAAAGAAGGGGGCTAACGCGGTGCGATCCTGAACCATCACAAACTCCGGAAGTCGGGTAAAGGCGGTAAAGGTCAGTATTTTATAGGATTAATCTGAATGGTGTCACTGCTTGTTCAGGTGGGTTGAGGTGAAAAGGGGGCTGTCGCCGTTGGCGTCAGCCCTCAGACTTACAGCGACTTCACAAACGCCAGCAGATCTTCGTTGAGCTGATCCTGGTGGGTCAGCGCGAAGCCGTGCGGCGCGTTGTCGTACACCTTCAGCGTGGCGTTTTTGATCATCTCCGCCGCCAGCTTGCCGGTGCTTTCAAACGGCACGATCTGGTCGTTGCTGCCGTGGATCACCAGCGTCGGCACGTCGATTTTCGCCATATCCGGACGGAAGTCGGTTTCGGCGAAGGCGGTCACGCAATCGATGGTGCCCTTCAGGGACGCCAGCAGGGCGATGTTCAGCGTCTGCGTCAGGGCACCCGCGGAAACGGTCTGCCCGGCGTTGGTGCCGTAGAACGGGGTGGCGAAGTCGCTGATGAACTGGGCGCGATCTTTACGCAGTCCGTCACGGATGCCGTCGAACACGCTCTGATCCACACCCTGCGGGAAGGTATCCGATTTACCGAAGATTGGAGTGACCGCGCCCAGCAGCGCCAGACCAGCCACGCGCGCGCTGCCGTAGTTGTTGATGTAGCGGGTCACGTCGCCGCCGCCCATGGAGAAGCCCACCAGCGTTACGTCGCGCAGATCCAGGGTAGTAATCAGGTCGTTAATGTCGGACGCAAAGGTGTCGTAGTCATAGCCGTTCCACGGCTGATCCGAACGCCCAAAGCCGCGACGGTCAAAGGCGATGGCGCGGAAGCCGCGCTCGGCCAGGTAGTTCAGCTGGCTGTCCCACATGTCGCCGTCCAACGGCCAGCCGTGGCTGAAGAGGATCGGTTTGCCCGCGCCGCAGTCTTTGTAGTAAATCTGCGTGCCGTCTTTTGCCTTAAACAGTGCCATAGTGTGTTCCTGTGCAGGTGATTGTTATGGTTATACCGGCGCGACCAGATAGCGAATTGCCGGTGATGTTGTGCTCTGATGAAAAGCCAGAACGCGGCTCTGCAACAGGAGGTCATTCATGGTGTGGCGTTCCTGCTGGCGCAAATGCTCAATCCAGGAACCCATCAGGAAGGTCTCGATAAACAGCCCTGGACGTTCGATATCCTCGTACACCGCCCAGCTCATCGCTCCGGCGCGGCGGCGCACCCGGCGTAGCTCGTGCACGGCCTGCAAAAACGCTTTCGCGTTCTGTGGGTCGATGATGTACTCGTGCGACACCAGCACCGGGCCGCGCTCGTTCGGGAGTTCAATCTCCACGCCGTCCAGCGGCTGCCCGCTCAGGTCGAGATTTAAATTCGGATCTTTCTCCAGCTTCCAGCGGAACGCCGTCGCGCTTGCCAGCACCATCCCCAGCGTGGCAACCACCAGCGAGGTCGGGGTGCCGAACTGCGAGGCGATTTGCCCCCAGACGGCGCTGCCTGCGGTCATCGAGCCGAAGAACACCGTCAGATACACAGCCAGCGCCCGGGCTTTTACCCAGCGGGCGGCGCTGCGCTGTGCGCCAAGGTTGAGGGTGGAGAGCACCGCAATCCACGCGAAGCCGGTAAAAAACTCAAACAGGTTCAGCAGCCAGACGTGGCGCACGAACGCCAGCGCCAGCATGGTGAGGGCAAACGTCAGGCTGGCGGCCACCATCAGCCGATCGGCATTCAGCCGCTGGCGCAGGCGCGGCAGCAGGATCGCCCCGGCAATCGCCCCCAGGCCGATACACGCCAACATCACGCCGTAGCCCGCCGGGCCTAAGCCCAGCTCGCGGCGCGCCACTAGCGGCAGTAACGCCCAGCCCGCGCTGCCGAAAACGAAGAACGCCACGGTACGCACCAGCACGTTGCGCAGCACCGGGGCGGCGTGCACGTAGCGAATGCCGGACCGCACCGCCGAGAAGAAGTGCTCCGGCGGCAGCCGCTGCACGGAAGGCGCCGGACGCCAGCGCCACAGCACCCACGCCACGCCGACCACGGATAGCGCGTTAAGCGCAAACACCATCCACGGCCCGGCCAGCGACAGCAGGAAACCGCCCAGCGCCGGGCCAATCGCCCGGCTGATGTTGACCCCGAGCGAGTTAAGCGCCACGGCGGAACCCAGCTCGGGCTTGCTCACCAGGTCAGGCACAATCGCCTGAAACGGCGGCGAACTCATGGCCGCGCCCACGCTCAGCAGAAACGTTGCCGCCAGCAGAACGGTAGGGGTGACGTATCCGGTAAAAGAGAGCAGCGTCAGCCCGGCAGCGGCGATGAATACCCATAGCTGGGAGAAGAGCAGGTATTTTCGTCGGTCAACGATGTCCGCCATCACCCCGGACGGCAGGGCGAAGAGGAACATCGGCAGGCTACTGGCCGCCTGCACCAGCGCGATATCCAGCGGATCGGCGCTGAGCGTCAGCATGCTCCAGTTGATGCCGACGTCGCTCATCCATGAGCCGACGTTAGAGACCACCGTGGCGATCCACAGCATGCGGAACACCGGCTGGCTCAGCGGCTGCCAGGGCGAAGCCGCCGATGCGGGCGTCGTCTCGACGTGTGCGTCGCGAACGTCGTTAACCTGGGTCATGCGAACCTCTCCGTCGTCTTACGCTGCAGCCGCCACTGGCCCGGTCCGGTGAGGGCGAGGGTGGTGAAGATAATCAGCAGCAGCCAGCCAAACTGCCCTTCGGCAATCGACCAGTCCGGGTGCACCGCCAGCATCGCCACCAGCAGTACGGCGATAATCGGCAGGCACGCCAGGCGGGTGTAAACCCCTGCAATGATAAACAGCGGGCAGATGACCTCGGCGACGATCGCCGGGATCAGGCTCGCGTAAGGTCCGAAACCAAACGGATCTTCGATGCGCGTCAGCTCTTCGCTGAAGTGGAGCACCTTCGGCAGGCCGTGCACGTAAAGCAGCAGCAGGCTGCCGGTCAGGCGCAGGAAGAACAGCCCCGGATCGATCCGGGGCGAAGCGTCATTATGTTTCATCAGAATGCAAAGCAGCTGCAGCCCAGCGCCCCCCAGAAAGCGTTATCGTCGGACACCGGCATCTCTGACGTGCGGGCGAAATCATGCTGGTGGCTATGAACCCCGCACGGGCCGCTGCAGTGGTGGACGGCGCTCATGCCGACGCGTGCGGCCTGCGGCGGCGCGCTGCGGTAGTGGCCCGGCACCTTCACCACCGGGGACCACTCGGGCAGGACCGGAATGGCGGGCGGCGCGAGCGGGCCAAAGCTGCCAGCGGCGTAGACGATATCGCCGTTGACCACGGTGAGGACGGACTCGATGCCCTTGATCTCCTCTTCCGGCACGCGGAAGTAATCTTTGCTGAGCACCGCCAGATCCGCGAGCTGGCCCGTTTTGATCTGCCCCTTCTGGTTCTGCTCGCTGGAGAACCACGCGCTGCCCTGGGTCCAGAGCATCAGGGCGGTATCGCGATCCAGACGGGCGCTGTGATCGTACATCTGCATCCCGCCAACGGTGCGGCCGGAGACCAGCCAGTAGAGCGCGGTCCACGGGTTATAGCTCGCCACGCGGGTGGCGTCGGTGCCTAAGCCCACCGGCACGCCGGTCTCCAGCATTTTCGCCACCGGCGGCGTGTGGCGGGTGGCTTCGATGCCGTAACGCTCGGCGAAGTATTCCCCCTGGAAGGCCATGCGGTGCTGCACGGCAATGCCGCCGCCCAGTTCTTTGATGCGGTCGATGTTGGCCTGTGACACGGTTTCGGCGTGGTCGAAGAACCAGTGCAGCCCGTTGAACGGAATGTCGCGGTTCACCTTCTCGAACACGTCCAGCATGCGGCTGATGGATTCGTTATAGGTGGCGTGCAGGCGGAACGGCCAGCGGTGTTCGACCAGATGGCGCACCACGCGCTCCAGCTCGTCCTCCATGCCCGGCGCGAGATCCGGGCGCGGCTCGAGGAAGTCTTCAAAATCGGCGGCGGAGAAGACCAGCATCTCGCCCGCGCCGTTGTGGCGGAAGAAGTCGCTGCCCTGGCCCGGCGTGAGCATGTCGGTCCATTTTTCAAAATCTTCCAGCTCGTGGCCCGGACGCTGGGTAAACAGGTTGTAGGCGATGCGGATGGTCATCTGCTTTTTCTCGTGCAGCTCGGCAATCACCTCGTAATCTTCCGGGTAGTTCTGGAAGCCGCCGCCCGCGTCGATGGCACTGGTCAGCCCCAGGCGGTTCAGCTCGCGCATGAACTGGCGCGTGGAGTTGACCTGCTGCTCCAGCGGCAGCTTCGGCCCTTTGGCGAGGGTTGAGTACAGGATCATGGCGTTAGGACGGGCGATCAGCATCCCGGTCGGGTTGCCGTTGGCGTCGCGCTGGATCTCGCCGCCCGGCGGGTTCGGCGTGTCCCTGGTGTAGCCGACCACCTTCAGCGCGGCGCGGTTGAGCAGGGCGCGGTCGTACAGGTGAAGGATAAACACCGGCGTATCCGGCGCGGCGTCGTTGATCTCATCCAGCGTCGGCATACGGCGCTCGGCAAACTGGAACTCGCTCCAGCCCCCCACCACGCGCACCCACTGGGGCGACGGCGTGCGCAGGGCCTGCTCTTTCAGCATGCGCAGGGCATCTGCCAGGGACGGTACGCCTTCCCAGCGCAGCTCGAGGTTGTAGTTCAGCCCGCCGCGGATCAGGTGCAGGTGCGAGTCGTTCAGGCCGGGGATGGCGGTGTGGCCTTTTAAGTCGACCATCTTAGTGCCGTCGCAGTGGTGTTGCATCACCTCGGCGACGGTGCCCACTTCCAGGAATTTCCCGTCGCGCACGGCAACGGCTTCCGCGAGAGGGTTCTCGCGATCGACGGTGTGAAACTGGCCGTTAACCAGAATGAGATCGGCTTTACCGAGGGTAACCATAACTGCTCCAGACTGAGAGGGGAATGGTCAGGATTATGGGAACCGGTTTTGGGAAAGATCCAGTTATACAATAGGATAGGTATACCAAAGTATAACTATACCTTAGGTTAACTATACGAAGAGATAATTACGCGCCAGCGGCGTGGGTCATAGGATGAATGCGATTTTATCGGCGTGCTGTTCGCGGCGATTTTAACCTTTAACCTCACTGGATAATCTTATGACCACTACAAAGCTCGAAGTCTTAACCCCAGCCAACTGTCAGATCATCTTCATCGACCACCAGCCGCAGATGGCGTTTGGCGTGCAGTCTATTGACCGCCAGGTGCTGAAAAACAACACCGTGGCGCTGGCGAAAGCGGCAAAAGTGTTCAACATCCCGACCATCATCACCACCGTAGAGACCGAAAGCTTCTCCGGTAACACCTATCCTGAGCTGCTGGACGTGTTCCCGGGCCAGGACATTCTGGAGCGTACCTCCATGAACTCCTGGGACGACCAGAAAGTGCGTGACGCGCTGAAGGCTAACGGCAAGAAGAAGGTGGTTGTCGCGGGCCTGTGGACCGAAGTGTGCAACAACAGCTTTGCCCTGTGCGCGATGCTGGAAGGGGACTACGAAATTTATATGGTGGCGGACGCGTCCGGCGGCACCTCCAAAGAAGCCCACGACTTCGCGATGCAGCGCATGATCCAGGCGGGCGTGATCCCGGTGACCTGGCAGCAGGTGATGCTGGAGTGGCAGCGTGACTGGGCACATAAAGAGACCTATACCGCGGTGATGGATATCGTGCGCGAGCACTCCGGTGCGTACGGCATGGGCGTGGATTATGCCTACACCATGGTGCACAAAGCGCCGTCTCGCCAGAAGAGCGAGCACCGTACCTTAGCGCCGGTTCCGGCACGCTAAGTCCCCTGGCGGGCTGGTCCCTCATCCGGCTCGTCACTGCCTTTTTCTCTGGAGTTCACAATGAGTACAGGGTTGATATCCCTCGCGGCAGGCGTGCTGATTGGCCTGATGTATGCCGTGCTGAAGGTGCGTTCCCCCGCGCCGCCCGCGCTGGCGCTGATTGGCCTGCTGGGTATGCTGGCAGGGGAACAGGCGATGCGTCATCTTTTATCCCGCGATAATCCCGCTGGCGTGCAGGTGACGGTTCCCCACGTTCAGCACCTGACCGGAGCGTCATCATGAAGGCCTGGATTATTTCGCTGGTGTGCGGGGTCGCGGCTGGGGTAATTTACGCCCTGCTCGACGTGCATTCCCCGGCGCCGCCGGTCGTCGCGCTGCTTGGCCTGTTCGGCATGCTGGTGGGTGAACAACTGATCCCCATCGGACGGCGTCTGGTGAGCCGCGAACCGCTGACCCTGGCCTGGTTTCGTCATGAATGCGTACCGAAAATCAGCGGTACCGCGCCCCCAGCGCCCGCGAAGGAAAGACGCGACGCGTAACGAATTGTTTGAGGAAAGACAGCATGACGCTGCCGTGGCGCATTGCCATCATTGATGACGAACGCTCTGTTCGCAGCGGGCTCAGTAACCTGCTGCAATCGGAAGGGTATGCTACCGATACCTTCGATTCGGCAGAGGTGTTTTTGAGCCACCCTCTCGCCCTGTCCGGCGCGTCGCTGGTGATCACCGACATCAAGCTGCGCGGCATGAACGGGATCGAGCTGTTTGAGAAGCTGCGGTTGCTGGCCACACCGCCGCCGCCAATACTGTTTATCTCCGGCCATGCGGATGAAAATATGCAGCGGTATGCACTTAGCCTGGGCGCCGCTGCATTTTTGCGTAAGCCGATTAACATCGATATTCTGCTGGATCATATTCAGCGGGAGCTGACCCGCCGACAATAAGGATCGCGGATGAACGAACAAACGTCGCCTGCATTTTGGCCCGCCCGGGGAAGTCTCCATGAAGGGCGGGCTTTTGTTCTGAAAGAGGATGTTATTTTTACCGTGCTGGCGCAGGAGGGCGGCATCTCCTGGATGAACGGGCGGCATCCCCAGTCCGGCGGTTCGTTTATTATTGCCACCGCGGTCAGCGATGAAGAAGAGGAGCGGGCAACGCGGCTGCTTAAAAACGAGTTTGCCCTGCGCGATCGGCTTCATGACGGCTGGGCTATCCGGCCTGTCGCTTCAACCCAGTACCGCGGACGTTTTGCGCTGGTCTACGCGCCGTTCTGCTTTGAACTGCTGGCGTGCCGGGCAGGTAAGGCGATTTCCGGGATCGCCCGCTTTATCGAGATGGCGATCCGCATCTGCGGTCCCCTGCGCCAGATGCATCTGCACAACCTGATCCACGGCGATATCAAACCCGGGTCGATCTTCGTTCATCACGACGCCACCAGCCGTCTGTGCAGCTTTGGTCTTTCCTGCGCCACCTCCGACGCATTCTCCCGGTCCCGGCTTGCCGCGTCTGGCGGCACGCCCGCCTACATGTCACCGGAACACACCACGCGTACCCGGCGCGCCGTCGACAGCCGGAGCGATCTCTACAGTCTGGGTATCGTGCTTTATGAACTTCTGACCGGGCGATTGCCGTTTGAACTGAGCGCTGATGACCAGACTAACTGGGCGCATTACCACATTGCCTCTGAGCCGCTTGCGCCGGGCCGGGTGCGTCCGGACGTACCCGGCATGCTCTCGACCATTATCCTTAAGCTGCTGGAGAAGAATCCGGAGAATCGCTATCAGACCGTCGACGGGCTGATTGCCGACCTCAGGCGCTGCCAGGCGACGCTGACCGCCGAAGGTGAGATCGTCGACTTTATTCCCGGCCAGCAGGATCGCTCTCCGGCGATCCATCTTGCCGATTCGCTTTTCTCTGCGCATCCGCAGGCCAGCGACGTCATCGCCGCGTTTGAGCGGGTCAGCCAGAGCGGTGCGCCGGAACTGGTGACGATTGGCGGTCCGTCGGGGATCGGCAAATCTTCCGTGATCGCCACCACGCTGAAATCGCTGCAACAGCGCAAGGTGTTGCTGGCGGTGGGCAAGGTCGATCAATACTCTCCCACGCTGCCCTACGGCGTGCTGAGTTCGGCGTTTCGGACGCTCACGCTGCACCTGCTCGGGCTGCCAGCCGGGGAGGTGGCGACGTGGAAAACCCGCCTGTCGCGCGCGCTGGAAGGCTTCGAGGAGCTGGCTGTCAGCCTGGTGCCGGAGCTGAATTTATTTCTTGAGAACAAACCGCGTTTCTCTGCGGATACGTTTTCCATCGACGCGCGGGCGCGCTTCAGCCATATGGTGCTGGCGCTGGTGAAAACCTTCGCCACCCAGGGCGCGCCGCTGGTGCTGCTGCTGGATGATGTGCAGTGGATCGACGCCGCCAGCCTGCAAACGCTCGATTACCTGCTGCGCGCCTGCGGCGCCATCCCGCTGCTGGTGGTGGTGGCGCACCGCGATCTCAGTTCGCTTTCTGATCCCAGCTTGCAGACCGCGCTGGCGAGCCTGCCGGAGGCGGCGCAGCATGCCATGACGATCGTGCCGCAGCCGCTGTCGGTGAAGGCCGTGGCACGCTGGCTCGGGGGGATTTTTCATGCCCGCAGTACCGGCACCTCCGATCTTGCCACGCTGATCCATGAAAAAACCGGCGGCAACCCGCTGTTCGTTCAGGAATTTTTCCGCCGCATCGTCGATGACGGACTGGTGGTGCACAACAAATATCAGGGGAAATGGCATTACGATCTCCAGGCCATCCGCGCCCGGCATTACACCGAGAACGTGGTGACGCTGGTGCTTGAACAGCTCAAAGAGATGCCCGACGAGACGCGCCGCCTGCTGGGCAGCATCGCCTGCCTCGGCTGCACGGGCGAGCTGGAGATGCTGTGCCGCGTGGTGGGGCAGTCGGCGGCGGAAATCCGCTACGCCCTTCATCCGGCGGTTACCGCTCAGCTGATAGTGCTGACGGAGAAAGAGTACGCTTTTACCCACGATCGGGTGCAGGAAGCCGCCTTTGCCCTGCTGGATGAGGGCGAGAAAAGCCATCTGCACCTGACCACCGCCAGCCTGCTGGCGGATGCCGCGCGGCAGACGGCGGGTAACGAACTGCTGTTCCGCGCGGTTCACCACGTCAGCGCCGCGCTGGACTGCATCCAGCCTGCGCCGCAGCGCCAGAGATTCCGTGAGCTGAGCCTCCAGGCCGCGCGGCGTGCGAAGCGTACCGGCGATTACCTTTCCGCCTTAAGTTACATCCAGACCGCCAGAGCGCTGGGGAACGCGGGTCCGGTCTCGGACTTTATGCTGGATATCGAAGAGGCGGGCTGTGAGTTCGCGCTCGGGCACCTGGAGCGCACGCGCGCGCTGTGCGATACGATCCTCGGCTCACCGGGCGGGCTGACGGAGAAAGCGCTGGCCGCTAACCTGCTGGCGGAAGTCTATATGCGCCAGTCGGAGATCCGCCTGGCGCTGGAGGCGTCGTTATGCTGGCTGGGCGTGTTCGGGATCCAGATCAGCCGCTACCCGGAAAATGCCGAATGTGACGAGGCCTGGCAGCAGTTCTGTCAACGCACCGCCGACGCGCCGCAGAACCCGTTTACTCAGCTTAAGCTGATGGAGAGCGCGGAGACCGAAGCGGTAATGAACCTGCTTTACAGCGCCAGTATTTTCGCCAGCTTTACCTGCCCGCGCCTGCACTTTTTACTCCTGTGCCGGATGATGCACCTCACGCTCGATCGCGGCATAACCGGCGCATCCACCACGGCGATGGCCTGGTTTGGCGTGCTGATTGGCCACCGCTATGCCGAATACCGTCTCGGGTTTGAGTACGGCACGCTGGCTCGCGAGCTGGTGAACCGCCACGGCTATGATGCCTATGAAGCTAAAACTCTGCTGCCGCTCGACCAGCTCAGCGTCTGGACCCAGCCGCTGTCGTACACTATCGAGTGCGCCAAGGCCTGCTTTACCTCGGCGGTGACCCACGGCGACATGACGATGGCCTGCTTCGCGGCCTGTCATCAGATCATTAACTTCCTCTCCCGGGGCGATCATCTGGACGGCGTGTTGACCAGCATCGATCGCGGTCTGGCTTTTGTGCGTAAAACAGATTATCAGGACATTGAAACCGTTCTGCACATTCAGCGCCGCTACGTGGAGTTTTTACGCACGCCGGTGACGGGCACATGGAGCGCCGCCCAGGCGCTGCCTGACGATCTGCTGCCCGCACCGCCGGAGCAGGCGCCCGAGCAGACCTCGACCATGCTGTTCTGGTACTGGCTCTATCGCGGGATGGCGCACTTTACCTGCGGCGAATACGCCGACGCGCAGGCGGATTTAGAGAGGGCGGGCTGGTATGCGTGGTCCGCGCCGGGCCATATCCATCTGCTGGATTACCATTTTTACAGCGCGCTGGCGCTCTCCCGCCAGCTTTCGCCGGAGACCTTCTCGGCGGATTATCGCCGCAGTATTCATCACCATTACGACAAAATTGCCCTCTGGGCGCGGATCAATCCGGGCACGTTTGCCGATAAAGAGGCGCTGATTTATGCCGAAATCGTCCGTCTGGACGGCATGAACAGCATCGCGCTGGAGCAGTATGAAAAGGCGGTGCGGCTCTCGCGGGAGGGCGGGTTTAACCCGATCAATGCCCTGGCCCACGAGCTGGCAGGGCGTTTCTCGCTGGCCTGCGGCTACCCGACCGCCTCCGACGCCCATTTCCGCGGTTCGATTGCCGCCTGGGGCCGCGCCGGGGCGCAGGCCAAGGTGCGTCAGCTGGAGCAGGATTTCCCGCATCTGCTGGCCTCCGGGCAGAGCCGCGCGTACGACACCGTGGCATTTGCCCAGAACGAGGTGATCCGCGATTTACAGAGCGTCATCAAAGCCTCACGCGCCTTGTCCGAAGAAATCAACCTCGAGCGTTTAATTGAAAACCTGATGACGCTGCTGCTTGAACGGGCCGGGGCACAGCGTGGCCTGCTGCTTCGCGTCAGCGATAATCACATCCCGGAGATCGAAGCCAGCGCCTGGACCAGCACCGACGGGGTGCGGGTTCGCATCCTGAAAGAGACACCGATGGCGACGGACATGCCGCTGTCGGTGCTGGCCGCGGTGATCCGCACCGGGCAGGAGATCCGCACCGGCAAACCGGAGGAATTTCACCCGTTCAGCCAGGATCCTTATCTGGTGACGTCCGGCGCCGCCGTGATGTGTGTCCCGATGTTCAAACAGGCGCGACTGGTGGGGGTGCTGTATCTGGAAAACCGCCTGATGCCGGAAGTGTTTACCGCCGAACATTCGCGCGTGGTCAGCCTGCTGGGCGCGCAGGCGGCGGTTTCGCTGGAGACGGCACGGCTCTACGCCGAGCTGCTGGCGGAAAACATCCACCGCCGACGGGTGGAGAAAGAGCTGCGCGCCAGCCAGACCTCGCTGATGCTGGGTGAGCAGATCAGTCATACCGGCAGCTGGCGCTGGGAGCTGGTGCAGGATCTGATGTTTATGTCCGAAGAGTACGCCCGTATTCTTGGCCTGCCGGAGCAGCAAAAGATGATCTCAATGGCGGAGTTTTTGACCTTCGTGCATGAGGATGATTATGGCCGGATCGGTAACCTCGTAAATCAGAGCGTGCGTGACGGGCTGTCGATGCGCGCGGAGTTTCGCATTATCCGCACCGACGGCTCCGTTCGCTACATCCTCGGGATTGGCGATCCGGTGGGCGTGGGCAGCGAGGTGAATGAGTATTACGGCATCATTACCGACATCACCAGCCAGCGGGCGGCGGAAGATGCGATGCGGGTGGCGCAGGCGGATCTGGCGCGAGTCTCACGGGCCACCACCGTCGGGCAACTCACCTCCTCGATCGCGCACGAGATCAACCAGCCGCTGATGTCGATTGTCTCGAACGCCGGCGCGAGCCTGCGCTGGCTCAACCGCGATCCGGCGCGGCTGGACAAAGTGCGAGAGGGGCTGGAGGAGATCGCTGCCGAGGGCGAGCGGGCAGGGGAGATCATCCGCAGCATTCAATCTCTGACGCGCAAACAGGACCCCACGTTTACGCGAATCGATCTGCACTTCCTGATCCACCACATCATTATGCTCTCCCGCAGCGAACTTGAGCTGCGACACATAAGCGTTGATTATCTCCTGAACGCTGACGACAGCTTTATCATCGGCGACAGCGTGCAGATCCAGCAGGTGCTGCTTAACCTGGTGATGAATGCGATGGAAGCGATGGCGGAAGTGACGGATCGCCCGTGCAGCATCACGATCGCCACCGCGAACTGCGCCGAAGGGAAGGTGATCTTTGAGATCGCCGATACCGGCAGCGGCATTGAGCCGGAGCTCACCGAGCGGATCTTTGACTCGTTCTATTCGACCAAAGCGCAGGGAATGGGGATGGGGCTGACCATCAGCGCCAGCATCATTGAACGGCACCGGGGAAAACTGAGTGCGCGCCGCAGAGAGCCGTACGGCACGGTGTTTACCTTCGCGTTGCCGCTTGCCGGACAGGAGGCGTAACGGTTATTCCGCTGGCTGATGTTTGGTCAGGCGCTCGACGGCCCTGACCAGCTCGGCCACGGAGCGGACCTGCATTTTCTCCATCACCCGGCGGCGGTGTACTTTCACCGTAATCTCACTGACGCCCAGCTCGGCGGCGATCTGCTTGTTGAGCTTGCCGCTGATGGCAAGCTCAAGCACCTCATGCTCGCGCGGCGTGAGGGACATGTGGCGCTGTTTCAGGGCGTAGTGCTCTTTGACGCGGGCGGCGTTGTGCTGTGCCAGCCTGAGCGCGGATTCGATAGAGCCAATGAGGGCGCTGGATTCAACGGGTTTAGTGAGAAATTCGTAGGCCCCGCCTTTGATCGCCCGGACGGACATAGGGATGGTGCCGTGACCGGTGAGAAAAATGATCGGTATTTCCCGCCGTTGGCTTTCAGCGCATCTGCGACATCAAACCCGGTGATCGTGGGCATTTGCATATCGAGGATCACGCAGGAGGGCAGATCCTCAAAGGGATGGCTGAGAAAGGCTTCTGCTGAGGAAAAGCCAAGGGCGTGTATATCCGCTGATTCCAGCAGCCCAACAACGGACTGCCTGACTGCGTCATCGTCATCAACCACATAAACAATGTGTTCCATTCACCGCCCCGGTGTGATCAGTAAACCATCGAGAATAAAATGCGCCTTTTTGAACGTAAGCGACTGTTTGCTATCCTCATTCATACTAACACATTAATAATTATTATGATTCGGCAATATGAAGATGATATGAAAGTGTAATAAAAATGTGGCGAATTGGTTAGGATCGGAACGCTGTTTTTAGAGACCTTTCCTGCTGCGAAGCCAGAGCGTGACACAGGCGATATTCATCCTGAGCCACAATGTTTTGTGTGAGGACGCCGACGGGTAAAACAGGCTACACTCTGATTTTGAGCGCGACAAGCTGAGGACATAACGATGCACTACACACTGAAAAGCAGTGACGATAAAGAAAAAGCGGAAGGAACAAGCGGCGCGGGCGCTCTACAGCAAAAACTGCTGGAATCCCGTTCGATTGTCATCTCCGGTGAGATCAACCAGGAGCTGGCCCAGAAAGTCATCACTCAGATGATCCTGCTGCAAAGCGTCAGCAACGATCCGATCAAGCTGTACATCAACAGCCAGGGCGGCCACGTGGAAGCGGGCGACACCATCCACGACTTCATTAAGTTTATTCGTCCGGAAGTGCACGTTATTGGCACCGGCTGGGTGGCAAGCGCCGGGATCACCATCTTCCTGGCGGCGAAAAAAGAGCACCGCTACTCGCTGCCGAATACCCGCTTTATGATCCACCAGCCGCTGGGCGGCGTGCGCGGTCAGGCAACGGATATCGAAATCGAAGCGCGCGAGATTATCCGCATGCTGGAACGCGTAAACAAACTGATTGCTGACGCCACCGGCCAGCCGCTGGAGAAAGTGAAGAAGGACACCGACCGTAACTTCTGGATGTCACCGGCGGAAGCGCTGGACTACGGCATCGTGGGCAAACTGATCACCCATTATGACGAGCTGAACCTGGATTAAGTTTTAGCCCGCGCGTGCGTCGGGTGACGGCTTCGCCTTACCCGACCTACGCGCGCTCGATTGACCCATGACAAGTTCCCCCCTGGCTGTCTCTTCTATAATCACGCCTGTCTCCCCTCTCACTGGTGCTAACCATGGCGTATCAACTGAACCTCGACTGGCCGGAATTTCTTGAGAAATACTGGCAAAAACAACCCGTTGTGCTGAAAAATGCCTTCCCGAATTTTGTCGACCCCATTACCCCTGATGAACTGGCGGGTCTGGCGATGGAGCCGGAAGTCGATAGCCGCCTGGTAAGCCATGCTAACGGCAAGTGGCAGGCGAGCAATGGCCCGTTTGAGCATTTCGATAACCTCGGTGAAACCGGCTGGTCTCTGCTGGCGCAGGCGGTGAACCACTGGCATATGCCCGCCGCAGAGCTGGTGCGTCCGTTCCGCGTCCTGCCGGACTGGCGTCTCGATGACCTGATGATCTCCTTCTCCGTCCCGGGCGGCGGCGTTGGGCCGCATATCGATCAGTACGATGTGTTTATTATTCAGGGGATGGGTAGCCGTCGCTGGCGCGTGGGTGACAAGCTGCCGATGCGTCAGTTCTGTCCGCATCCGGCCCTGCTGCACGTCGATCCGTTTGAGCCAATCATTGACGAAGATCTGGCCCCGGGCGATATCCTCTATATTCCGCCTGGATTCCCGCATGACGGCTTCACCCATGAAACCGCGCTCAACTACTCTGTCGGTTTCCGCGGGCCGAATGGTCGCGATCTGATTAGCAGCTTTGCCGATTACGCGCTGGAAAACGATCTGGGTGGCGAGCACTACAGCGATCCGGATCTGACCTGCCGCGAACACCCGGGCCGCGTGGAGCAGTACGAGCTCGATCGCATTCGCCAGATGATGATCGACATGATTAGCAAGCCGGATGATTTTACAAAATGGTTCGGCAGCTTCGTCTCCACGCCGCGTCACGAGCTGGATATTGCCGCCGCCGAGCCGCCGTATTCCGCAGACGAGGTGCTCGACGCGCTGCAAGGGGGCGAAACGCTATCACGCTTGAGCGGGCTGCGCGTGCTGAACATCAACGGCTGCTTCTTTATCAACAGCGAACAGCTGGAGACGGCGGATGTGAACGGGGCGGACGCGCTGTCCCGCTACACCCAGCTCGGCCAGGCCGAGCTGGGTGTAGCGCTGAATAATCCGGCGTTTGTGGAAGAGTTGACCGGATTGATTAACCAGGGATACTGGTACTTCGACGAGTAACAGACTGCGGCGTTTAGTCAGACTAAACGCCGCTACGTTCAAACCAGCATATTACAGGCCTTCCAGTAGTTCAGAAGCCGCTCATCGTCGCGCTCTTTTTCCGCTTTGATTTTCATCGCCTGGGCGAGATTATCTCGCGATACCTCATGGCCTTTTTGCACGATGTCTAAGACCGCTTCACCAAGAGCCAGCGAAATTTCTGTCCGATTGTTGCGAATCGTCATAAATACCTCCTCGTTGGTTGCGATACTTTAATTATGAACGGAAAATAATCAGTCGCTAATAATTCATCTCATTCTTATTTTTTTCAATTCGGCGCTAAATAGACATAATATTCGGTTCTGTCAATGATGTTTCAAAATGCTAATACGCATTTCAGGTCCGAATTTATGCGCCACAGTTAATTTCGTGCAACAGGCAAATAACCGAAACAGGAGAATTAATATGGTAGATAAAAGCGCAATTAAGGATCACACTCAGGTTGTCGCCAGCTGCGGAACGCATGTCGGGGTTGTGGACCATCTTGATGGTGAGCGTATCAAGCTTGCGAAGAGCGACCCGGAATCAGGCGGCAAGCACCACTTTATTCCTCTCGGCTGGGTCGATAAGGTCGAAGATAATAAAGTTGTCCTGACCAAAAACCATAAAGAGGTTTTTGCTGAGTGGCAGGAAGCATAAATATATTTCTCGTAAAGAAATATACGCCTTCGCTCCGGTTTCGTCCGGAGCGTAATAGTGTCTGCGCCCGGTGATTGCTGCCATGGCAAATGAATGGTACTGTTTTGCCTGTCCTTTCCCCGATGCAGGCTCCGAATTATGCTCCAGAGTGAAAATACATCAGCGAAGCGCATATTTTTTGTTGAGGATTTTCAATTATTCGGCGAGCGCTACGGCATCGACTACCGTTTCCCGCAGCTAAAAGATGATCAGGTCAGCGGCAGCCCCGTGTTGCAGGGGAATGTTGAAGAGATGACGCTCTCGTCCGGCATTTCACTGACCCATTCCGACGTACGTGTATTACAGCCCTATGAAACCACCTCTCGCCACAGCAGCCCGCTTTATATGCTGGTGGTGCTGGAAGGGTGCGTGACGCTCACGCTCAATGGTATCGATTATCCCGTCCGCCCGGGCATGGCGTTCAGCTCGCGTCTGAGTGAAGATCAGGTGATGAGCGCGCGTCACGATGCTGACAGCACGCTGAAAACGCTCTCGTTTGGCGTGTACCCGCACGATGCCGGACGTGAAGCCCTGCTTGAGTCGCTACTGCTGGAATGGCAAAGCCTGAATACCTCCGCGTTTGTCTGGCACGTTCCCGAGTTTGTGATGTCAGGCATTCAGCATGTACAGCGGCAGGGGGGAAGCGTGCTCTCGCGTAAGCTGTTGCTGGAGGGGCTCATGTACCAGCTGCTCGGCCACGGCCTGAACCAGTGCCAGCTGCCCTGTCCGAGCCGCCCTGAGCATGCGCGTCTGGAACGCGTCCGGTGCCTACTGGAACAGTCTCCTGAACGTGACCATACACTCGCGCAGCTGGCAGCCCTTGCTGCCATGAGCCCAAGCAGCCTGCGCAGCAAGTTCCGTCAACGCTACGGCTGCACACTCTTCGATTATCTCCGCGACTGTCGCCTTGCGCTGGCGCGTCGCTATCTGCTGGAAGGCCACAGCGTACAGCAGGCGGCGTGGATGTGCGGGTATCAGCATGCCACCAACTTCGCCACCGCGTTTCGTCGTCATTACGGTATTTCACCGGGTGACGTGCGCAAACTCCGCTAACGTAATTTTGTCCATCGCGCGAACGTATCCCGTGCGGTTTAGCATCGCGCATACATAACCTGGCGGCGCGCATAGCTGTTTGCACCCTCAAAAAGGTAATAATTCTTATTAACAATAAGAAATATCTCTGGAGAGGGTTATGTTTGCTAAATCGCGTCTGGCACTGCTGGTGGGATGGGTTACCGGTAGCGTCGCTTTTCCTTTACTGGCGCAGGATGCCCAAAAAACTGACACCGTGGTGGTGACCTCGCAGATGCAGTCTGCGGCCACCAAGCTTGAAACGCCGGATATTGAAACCCCGCAATCGGTCTCTATCGTCACCCGCGAGCAGTTCGAAGAGCAGGGCGCAACCAGCGTGCGTCAGGCCGTGAGCTACACGCCGGGGGTCTACAGCAACCAGATTGGGGCATCAAACCGCTTCGACTACATGGTGCTGCGCGGCTTCTCGGACGGCAGCCTGGACAACGTCTACCTCGACGGACTGAAGATGATGGGCGACACCAATTCCCACAGCTCGCTGGTGGTTGATCCGTGGTTCCTGGACAGTATCGAAGTCGTGCGCGGCCCGGCCTCCGTGCTGTACGGTCGCTCATCGCCGGGCGGCATCGTGGCGCTCACCTCCCGTAAGCCATCGTTCGATCCGGGCGGGGAGATCAAGCTCTTCGCCGGTAACAATAACCAGCGCGGGGCGATGTTCGACGTCACCGGCCCGGTTGATGATAACGACCGCGTGGCGGTGCGCCTCAGCGGGATGACCCGCTATGCCGATTCCCAGTTCGATCCGCTCAAAGAAGAGCGTTACGCGCTGATGCCGAGCCTGACCTGGCGTATCACCGATAATACCCGTCTGGATCTGATGGCCTACCTGCACCGCGATCCGGAAGGCGGCAGCCACTCCGGCCTGCCGTATGAGGGCACCGTCGTGCCGCACAGCGGTAAGAAAATCTCCAACACCTTTTTTGAAGGTGAAGACGATTACGACAAGTACGATCGTCGGGAAAACATGGTCGGTTATAACATCGAGCACTTGTTTGACAGCGGCTGGGCCGTGCGTCAGAAGCTGCGCTACCTGCACACCAAAGTCGAGCTGAACCAGGTGTATGCCGCAGGCTGGCTGAACGACACCGAGCTGAACCGCGGCTATTCCGGCTCCGACGAGAAGATGAACGCCATCACCCTGGATAACCAGGTCGACGGCAGCTTCGATACCGGCGAGGTGAACCACCGCGTGCTGATCGGCATGGACTACCAGGACCGCACCAACAACGTCACCGGCTACTACGGCGGCTTCCCGCCGATTGACGCTTTCCATCCTGCTTATGGCGCAAAGCCGGACTACATCACCCAGTACAGCAGGGAAAAGCATAAGCTGCGCCAGACCGGCTACTACCTGCAGGATCAGATGTCCATTGACCGCTGGCGCCTCACGCTGGGTGGGCGTTACGACCAGGTGAGCGTGTCGAACGTCGACAACTTCAACCATACCCGCAGCGATCTGGATAAAAACAACTTCAGCAGCCGCGCGGCGCTGCTGTATCTGTTTGATAACGGCGTCGCGCCGTACGTCAGTTACTCCACCGCCTTTACGCCGACCAGCTTTGCCGACGAGCAGGGGAATATCCTGGATCCGATGAAGGGCAAGCAGTGGGAAGCGGGCGTGAAGTATGAGCCGGAGGGGATGAACAGCCAGTTCAGCGCCTCGGTGTTCCGCATCAACCAGAAGAACATTGCCACTAAAGAGGAGCCGACCGATCCGTACCGTTCCATCGGTGAAATCGAATCCGAAGGCGTTGAGCTGGAGGCGATTGGACAGCTGACCGACAGCCTGCGCATGCAGGCGGCCTACACCTATACGGATATTCGCTACAAGAAGAGCAGCCCGGAAGAGGAGGGCAAGCGCGCCGTCTATGCCCCGCGTAACATGGCCAGCGCCTGGCTGAGCTACGACGTCAAAAGCGGCCCGCTGGACGGCCTGACCGTCGGCTCCGGCGTGCGCTATGTCAACGGGATCGCCAGCGATCGTCAGAACACCCATACGCTACCGTCATACACCCTGGTGGATATGGTCGTGGGGTATGACCTGTCGAAAGTGGGGCTCACGGGCGTGAGCGCGCAGTTGAACGTCAATAACCTGACGGACAAAAGCTACGTTGCGGCGTGTAACTCGCTCTCTTACTGCTACTTCGGTGCAGAGCGCAGCATTGTCGGCAGCGTTTCGTGGAAGTTCTGAGTTGTTGATTTTTCCGGGTAGCGGGAGCGGTTTTCTCCCTCTCCCTGTGGGAGAGGGGCGGGGTGAGGGCAAAATGCCGCACTACCCCTCCATCGCAATCACAATCGCCTCACCCATCTTTTTCAACGCCTCGCGATGTTTATCCGTCGGCGGCAGCGCCACGTTGATCCGCAGACAGTTGCGGTACTTACCGGAGGCGGAAAACAGCGACCCCGCCGCAGCCTGGATCTTCAGACGGCACAGCTGCTTGCTGACGCACACCATGTCGACCATCTCCGGCAGCTCGACCCACAGCAGGAAGCTGCCCTGCGGGCGGGTAACGCATATTTCTGCCGGAAAATACTGCCGCACCCAGCAGGTGTAGGTCTCCATATTCTGCTGATAAATCTGGCGCATGCGCCGCACGTGGCGATGGTAATGACCGTCGCGAATAAACGCCGCCACCGCCATCTGCGTGCCCGGCACGTTAAACCCGCCCGCGGCGTATTTCATGTGCATCACCCGGTCGTAATAGCGCCCCGGCACAATCCAGCCGACGCGCAGCCCGGGCGCCACGGTTTTGGTAAAGGAGCTGCAGAGGATCACGCGGCCATCAATGTCCATCGAGTGAATGGTGCGCGGGCGCGGGTACTCTGCGGCCAGCTCGCCGTAGATATCATCCTCCACAATCACAATATCGTGCCGCTGGGCGAGCGCCAGCACCTGCTTTTTACGCGCTTCCGGCATGATAAACCCGAGCGGGTTATTGCAGTTGGGGACCAGGATCACCGCTTTGATCGGCCACTGCTCCAGCGCCAGCTCTAACGCCTCGATGCTGATCCCGGTCTCGGGATCGGTAGGTATTTCAATCGCCTTGATGTCGAATCCGCGCAGCATCTGCATGGTGCCGTGAAACGACGGCGACTCGACCGCCACGATGTCCCCCGGTTTGCACACCGAGAGCAGGGCGATCGACAGCGCGCCGTGGCAGCCGTTGGTGATCACAATCTCGTTTGCCGCCACGGTGGAGCCGCCGTCCAGCATCAGGCGGGCGATCTGCTCGCGCAGCTCCAGACGACCATCGAGCACGTCATAGCTCAGCATTTCGCCAGGGTTATGCTGCGCAATGCGGCTCATCTCGCGCCACAGCGGCTTCAGGCTCGGCTGGTTGATGTCCGGCGAGCCGCCGCCAAAGGAGATCATCTCTTTGTCGGCGCGGGCGTCCAGCAGCATCATCACCTCATCCCACTGGGTGACGTCCACGGGGCGCTGCACCGGGCGCGTCATCGCCGGTACGGGCGGCTGCGCTTTGCGTTTCGAGACAAAATAACCGGAGCGCGGCTGGGGCGTGATCAGCTGGAGATTTTCGAGGATCTGGTAGGCCTGCTGTATGGTGCTGATACTCACGCCGTGTTCCTGGCTCAGCGTGCGTACCGACGGCAGACGTTCGCCGCTGCGATACAGCCCTTGTTCGATACGTTCCGCCAGTAGGTTGGCCAGATGTTGATAGCGCGTCATGCTGTATCCTTTGTTTTCACCATACAGATTAATAAACCAGTACAGACTGGTGGGTAAAACGCCATGCAGATACCGTTTTAGCGGATCTGTATGGTAAACAAAAGCAGTTTTTGAATCTGTATTGTACTGGCCGTTTTCCATGATGATAACCCCACTGGCACAGCGAGGAGAGCATCATGGAATTCTACGAGAATCGTTCAAAACGTCCGTTTATCGCGTTTGTCTGGGTAGCGAAAACGCTGCGTAACTGGTATCGCATCAACCGTACCCGCCGCATTCTGAGCCAGATGAGCGACGAGCAGCTCAAGGACGTTGGGTTATCGCGATATGATGTGTAAGCATAGGGTTGCCCGGTGGCGCTACGCTTACCGGGCCTACAGGAGACCGTAGGCCGGGTAAGGCGCAGCCGCCACCCGGCGGTTTTCAACTCAACAGCGCAAGCGTCTGCCGTTTCGGCCTTTCCAGCAGCTCAACCGCCTCCTGATATGACCGCACGTTGTTATAGCCCATCACCAGCCCGTAGCGTTTTCCTGATCCGCGATACCACGCCGAAAGCGCATTAACCTGTAGTTGCTGTTCCTGCCAGCAGCGGGCGATCTCCCGGTCAGCGCTTCCCTTTGCGAGGAACGCGACAATATGCATCCCGCCGTCGTTTTGCTCGGTGAAAAACAGATCGCCATAGACCTCACGCAGGGCGGCAATCATCCAGTCGCGGCGGATCTGATACAGGGCGCGCATCTTTTTCAGATGACGAAAAAAATGCCCTTCGTTGAGAAATGCGGTGAGGATTTTTTGCGTCAGCACCGGCTGGCCGCTGGTGGTAATGTCCGCGCAGTCGGTAAAGGCCCCGACGGTGCTGGCGGGCATCACCACGTAGCCCATGCGCAGTGAAGGCATGATGGTTTTGCTGAAGGTGCCCATAAAGATCACCCTGTCATGCTGGTCGAGGCTTTTCATCGACGGCAGCACTTTGCGGGTGTAGTGAAATTCCCCGTCGTAATCGTCTTCGATAATCCACGCCTCGTTTTGTGACGCCCAGTCGAGCAGCTGCTGCTTGCGCGGCAGGGAGAGCGTCACCGCCAGCGGACTCTGATGCGACGGGGTAACGATGGCAAAACGGGCGTCGCGATGATGACGGAGCAGGTAGTCCGTATCGATGCCGCAGCGATCAACCGGCACGGTGTGCAGGCGGGGCACGATCCGCTTGAGCAGCTGCTGGCCCATAAAATAGCCCGGATCCTCAAACACCACCTTGTCGCTGCGGCTGGCAAGCGTGTCGAGGATCAGGCGCAGGCTGCCGCTGTAGCCGCTGGTGATCAGTACCTGTTCGGCGGTGCAGGATAACCCGCGCGAGATATTGAGATAGCGGGCAATCGCCTCGCGCAGCGGATACCAGCCCAGCACCGGCGGGTTGAGCATTTCATCCTGACGCATGGCGCGCGTCGCCTGGCCCGCCAGCAGCAGCCATTTTTTATAGGGGAAGCTGTCGAGCGCCGGAATGCCGGGGCGCAGAAAACCGGCCCGTTCGCGCTGGCTAATCAACGACGCCGGCAGCGTGCCGGTCGCTTGTTCTGTGGGGGCGTGTTGCGCGGGCAGCAGAAGATCCGGGTTCACCCGCGTCCCGCGCGCGCCCTGGCTTACCAGATACCCTTCGCCCGTCAGAATGGCATACGCCGTCTCGACGGTTTTTCGCGCGACCTTAAGCTCTTCCGCCAGCACGCGGATGGCAGGCACTTTATCGCCCGGCTTCAGCACGCCGCGCGTGATGTTGTCGCGATAGCGGGAATAAATCTCATGATAGCCCGGCTTCATGTCCTACCTCATTTCACGCTTTTTGTGTCTTTTTACTATGTCATTAACGGCGTAGATTTGCCTTATCGCATGAAAAAAACGGCACAAAAAGAGGAAAGACAATGAGCACCCGCGTAAACCACCACAAAGCCACACCTGCACTTGCCAACGCGCTTTCTGCCCTGAGCATGGAGGTGGCGAAAACCTCCATCGACCCGGCGCTTAAGCACCTTATCGACATTCGCGTATCGCAGCTGAACGGCTGCACCTTCTGTCTGGATATGCACTCGAAAGAGGCTAAAATCGCCGGTGAGCGCGAGCTGCGCCTGTACCATCTGGCGGCCTGGCGCGAGTCCCCGCTGTTTAGCGCCCGTGAAAAAGCGGCGCTGGCCTTCACCGAAGCGCTGACCCAGATTGGCGTACATGGCGTGAGCGATGCGCTGTACCGCAGCGTGGCGGAGCACTTCTCGGATGTCGAGATTTCAGAGCTGAACTTCGCCATCGTAGCGATCAACGCCTGGAATCGCCTGGGCATTACCTCCCGCATGGAGCCGGGCGCGCTGGATGCGGCTTACGGTCTGAACAAGGCTAACCTGGAATAATTCCGCGCTCGCGGATCATCGCCACCAGCGCCCGTAATCCAGGCGAGTGGGGGATTGGGGCGTTTATGGAGTCGAAGTCGATGGTGGGTTAAACCCTGCCCGGTGGCGCTACGCTTACCGGGCCTACATGAGCCCGTAGGCCGGATAAGCGCAGCGCCATCCGGCAAACACTTCGCTCCATACCGAAGCATTGTGGTTTTTCCTCCTGCATTCTCTCCACACCCTCACTACGGAGAGACACCCATGATCGCAGTCCTTTTTGAAGCCAAAGCGGAGCCTCATCATCAGGCGCGCTATCTGCAGCTTGCCGCTGAACTCAAGCCTTTGCTGGCGGACATCGACGGCTTTATTGATATAGAACGTTTTCAGAGCCTGAGCATCGACGGCAAAATCCTGTCCCTTTCCTGGTGGCGGGATGAAGAGGCCGTCCGCCGCTGGAAGCAGAATGTCTTCCATCAGGCCGCGCAGGCCGAAGGCCGGGAGTCGATTTTTTCTTTCTACCGTATTCGCGTGGCGCAGCTGGTGCGGGAGTACAGCTCTGAAACGAGAGGGCACGCGGATGTATGACGTTCACGTGATTTTTAGCGACAGGCCCGGCGAGCTGGCGCGCTTTGGACAGCTGTTAGGCCGCAACGGCGTGGGGCTGGAGGGGGGCGGCGTTTTCGGTACGGATGCCCATTTCCTGGTGGAGGACGGGGAAAAAGCCCGCCGTGTGCTGCTCGACGCCGGGTTTACCGTGCAGGCGCTGCGAAAGCCGGTGATCAGAAAGCTTAAGCAGGAGCGTCCTGGCGAGCTGGGCGAGATAGCGGCGGCGCTGGCCGCAAAGGGCGTGTCTATCCTGACTCAGTACAGCGACCACGCGAATCACCTTATTCTGCTGACGGATGATGATAAGCTGGCCGCTGAGATCACCACACCCTGGGCGACGAATGTTAAAGACGAGCTTACCCTCTGATAACAGCGCGATGCTGGAAAAGGCCATTGCCGCTGTAGCGGCTGCAATGGCCGATCCGTCGCGCGTGAAAATGCTCTGTGCACTAATGGACGGGCGGGCGTGGACGGCCACCGAACTGAGTGCGGCGGCAGACGTTGCGCCGTCGACCGCCAGCGGGCATCTCGCCCGGCTGGTTGAAGGGCAGCTAATTACCTGCCTGTCGCAAGGGCGGCATCGTTATTATCGTCTTGCCGGGCACGACGTGGCGGCGCTGGTGGAACAGATGATGGGGCTTTCGTGGAGCCGCATTACCCCGCCGGAAACTACCGCGCCGAAAGCCATGCGGGAGGCGCGGACCTGCTATGACCATCTGGCGGGCGCGGTGGCGGTGCAGATCTACGATTTCATGCAGGCAGCAGGCTGGCTGGAGGCAGACGGTTCAGCGCTCACGCCGTATGGTCGGGAGCAGTTTCTGAAGCTCGGCGTTTCGTTAAGCGCTCATTCGCGCCGAAAAGCGTGCTGCGCCTGCCTGGACTGGAGCGAGCGGCGGTTTCATCTCGGAGGCGAAGCCGGCGCAGCGCTGCTTCTTTATCTGGAAAGCAAAGGGTGGATCCAGCGGGTGGCGGGGTACAGGGAGGTGGTTGTGACGGCTTCAGGACAGGGCGCCATCACCAGACATTTTAGCCGCTAAACTCCGCTGCGGGCTGTGCCCTCACTCTGCCCCTCTCCCACAGGGCTGAGGGATCCCCAGTAATTTTTTTATGCAGAAGCAATAAAGTTGCTTTCTAAATGACTGAGGGCTGTCAGCGATGCCCTGGTCCGGCTGTAAATCGCTGAGGCGTTTCCTGCAGGCCGGGGCGAGGCGCAGGGATGCGCCGAGAGGGCGGCTTTACAGGGACGTTGCCTCCGCCCGTACCCGATAAGCCGGAAGGAATAAGCCGAGGGCACCGCGAAGCGGCGATTTACCGCCGGGAGCCCGGGTCGCCAGGGTGGTGGCGACTGAGCCACCCTGGCACGTTCACCGGTCATGTCGTTACAGAGTAGCAAGGAACATAAAGTGAACGGAATGACCACCACCGCCGTATGTTCCCCTCACCCTAACCCTCTCCCCGGAGGGGCGAGGGGATTGCTCAGTGCTCGCATTAATTTGTGGGGAACCCTCAGCCCACAGGGAGAGGAAGAATCTCATTTCGCAATTCCTGCGCTTTAACTTCTCGTTTCTTGATACTTACCCTGATAACTATTATCGTGACCGCGTGTGACGAGAGGTTTCCCCATGAGTGAAGAAGAACTGTTTAGCCGCAGGCCGATGGGCATGCGGATGGCGATGATCGTGCGCCAGTGGCGTGCCGTCATTGACGACGCCATTCTCGATACCGGGTTAACCCAGTCGAGCTGGACGGTGATGATGCAGCTGCATCAGCTCGGGGATAACGTCTCGGTGAGTGAGCTGGCGGAGGTGCAGGGCATTGAACTGCCGCCGCTAATGCGCACCCTGACACAGCTGGAAAAACAGGGTTACCTGCTGCGCACCGTCTCGCCGTATGACAAGCGCATCCGGCTTCTGACGCTGACGCCTGAGGGAAAAGCTGTACTTAACAGGCTCACCCAGGTAATTGAGACGCTTCAGACGCGCGTATCGCAAAACATCGCGCCTGAACATCTCGACATTTTCAGCGCCACCCTGAATCAAATCGCCTGCAATTTGCGGACAATCCGCGAAGAAGATAACAAGACCGAAAAATAATGACTCCTGAACAAAAGTTTGCCCGCTGGGTAAGGGTAAGTATTGCCTCTTTCCTGCTGATGTTTGTCTACTTTATCGTCGCGGATATCTGGATCCCGTTGACGCCGGATTCCACCGTGATGCGCGTGGTGACGCCGGTGTCTGCCCGTGTCTCCGGCTATGTGGCGGCGGTCCATGTCCACAACAATAGCCAGGTGAAGAAAGGCGATCTGCTGTTTGAGCTCGACGACACCCCGTTTCGCAATAAAGTGGAAGCGGCGCAGATCGCGCTCGAGCAGGCTCGCCTTTCCAACGAACAACTGGACGCGCAGATCGCCGCCGCGCAGGCCAGCCTGAAGACCGCCGTGCTGACCGCGCGTAACGACAAAGTGACTTTCGACCGCTACCAGAAACTGAGCACCCTGCAGAACGTGTCGCAGGCGGATCTGGATAAGGTCCGCACTACCTGGCAGAGCAGCGAGCAGTCCGTCAGCTCGATTCAGGCGAATATTCATAACCTGCGCATTCAGCGCGGCGAGCGGAATGAACACCGTAACGTGACGCTGCAAAAATACCGTAACGCGCTGGATGAAGCGGAGCTGAATCTTGGCTGGACGAAGGTCTACGCCGAGGCGGACGGCACGGTGAGTAATCTGCAATTAAGCCCCGGTTTTTACGCCTCGTCCGGTTCGGCAGCGCTGGCGCTGGTGAATACGCAGACGGATATTGTGGCGGATTTCCGCGAGAAGAGCTTGCGTCATACCCACCAGGGGACCGACGCCGCCGTGGTGTTTGACGCCTTTCCGGGACGGGTTTTCCGCGCCCACGTGACCAGCAGTGACGCGGGGATCCTCGCCGGTCAGGAGGCCGTTAACGGTCAACTCTCTGAACCGGAAACCTCTAACCGCTGGGTGCGCGATGCCCAGCGAATGCGCATTCACGTGGCGCTGGACGAAGCCTTACCGAAGTCGCTGCCGACCGGCGCGCGCGCCACCGTGCAGCTCTACAACAGCGAAGGGCCCTTTGCGCGCTTCTTCTCCGGGATGCAAATCCATCTGGTGAGCCTGCTTCACTATGTCTATTAGCACCCTGGCGCGGGTATTTACCCCGCACGGCAACATCGTCTACACGGCAAACGACTTCCGCCAGACCCTGCGCATCGTCTTTGCCGGGATGATTGCGCTCAGTATTTCGAGCTTCTACAACACCAGCTACGGCGTGTTTTTTGTGGTCTACCCGATCATGCTGCTGTCGCTGGTGCCGGTGTTTAACCGCCACGTGGCGAAGCAGTTTATCTTCAGCGCATCGCTCAACTGCGTCGAAATGGTGATCATCATCGGCTTTCTGTCGCAATGGCCGGTCATTATGACGCTGGTGGTCTTTGCCCTGTACGTGATGCGCTTTCGTTTTATGAGCAAGGGGCCGCTGTTTCTGTTCGGTTCGATGGGCGTGGTGTGCCAGAGCGTAATGCTCAACTTTATGAGCTACCCCACCACCAACTGGCACACGCTTTTGTTCTCCAACATTGAAGCGAGCGTGATGGCGGTGTGTCTGAGCGCGCTGATGAATTACCTGCTGCCGGACGTGGAGCCACGTAAGCCGCCGCCGCTGATAGAGAAAGACGATGCCCGCGTGCGCCACGAGTCGCTGCTCTCCGGCACCGTGGCGACGCTGATTTTCGTGGTATTTCAGATGAGCGACTTAAGCGATTCGCTCTCGGCGCTGATGGCGGGCATTCTGATCCTGTTCCCGATGCACTACCGCGGCGCGGTCATGAGCTCCATCTGGCGCGTGGTCGGCGTGGTGCTGGGCTGTCTCTATATCCTCGTCGTTCAGCTTATTCTGTACGATCACAGCAGCCATATGCTGCTGATGATGCCGCTTATCGGCCTCGGGCTGGCATTTGGCGCGCGCCTGCACGTGATGGAGAAGGTCGGGGCCGGGGTGGGATTTTCCAGCATTACCACCATCGGCATTATGTTCGGGCAAAACATGCATCCGGACAGCGATCTGGTGTTCAGCGATCTGTACCGCATCACCTCCGTTACCTTCGCGCTGGTGGTCACGCTGACGATGGTCTTTCTGGTGCACCTGATCCTGAACCGCTTCGAGGCGACGCGCTACGTTATCGCGCCGCCAAAAGCGGATTAATGCCCCAGCACGGCGGGCAACTGAGAAAGTAAAAACAGGATCAGGCCAATCGTTCCGCCTACCAGGGTACCGTTTACGCGAATGAACTGAAGATCTTTACCGATATTGAGTTCTATCTGGCGTGACATATCTTTGGCGTCCCAGCTTTTCACCGTGTCGCTGATATGACGCGTCAGGAACGCAGCAAAATCCGGCGCGACGCGGTGCGCGGCCTGCTCCAGATGCTCGTTCAGCGACGCACGCAGGCTGGCATCATTCGACAGCGTCTCACCAAACCACAGCCCGGCGTTGGCGATACGTTGCTTCACGCGGGAATCGTCGCTCTGCATGTCATTTTTCAGCCACTGGCGCAGGTCAGCCCACATTTCACCCAGGTAGCGGTTAAATGCTTCATCATTCTTCAGATAGTGCTTGATATTGTCGGCTTTGGCCGTCATCTCCGGGTCGTTTTTCAGGTTGTCGATAAACTTCAGCGTGGCGCGGTCAAATGCCCGACGGATCTGGTGCGTGCGGTCGTGGCTGATATCATCCAGCAGCGTGTTCACCGCGTTCGACACCATCTCTGCGCTCTGATCGCCCAGCCACTCGGTGGGCAGCACCATCGCCTTGCGCGGATGCTCGGTCTTCAGCCAGTGGACGATCTGGTCAGAGATAAATTCCCGCGTGCTCTCGCGCTGAATCAGGGTAATCAGACGGTTGATGATGGCGTCCAGCAGCACCTGGTGACGGTTGTTTTTGGTCATGCTTTCCAGCATGACGGCGCTGGTCTCGGTTAAATCGACCTTGTCGATAGCCTTATGCACCGCGCGTTTGAGCAGGCGCTGAATGCGCCCGTCGTCAGTTAGCTCAAGAAAACCGCTCATCACCTGCATCAGATGCAGCCCGACGCGCTGGGCGTTGTCGGGCTTGCTGAACCAGGCACCAATCATCTGGGCCGGCTCGTAGCGGCGAATTAATGCGACCAGCGACTGGGTATCCAAAAACTTTTCCTGCACGAACTGGCCAAGATTGTCGCCGATGCGGTCCTTATTGCGCGGGATAATCGCCGTATGGCGCGAGATAAAGGGAATTGGCACCCGGCGGAACAGCGCGACAACGGCAAACCAGTCCGCCAGCGCGCCGACCATCGCCGCCTCGGCAATAGCTTTTGCGCCGCGTACCCAGAAGGTTTGCGGCAGGAACAGGGTAGTGATAAAGGCCGCAGCGGCAATCAGCAGCAGCGACAGCGCGAGAAGCTTGGCGCGTTTGAGTTCGGTATGTTTTTCCATGGGTTAAGGATAGAGGGATACGGGGGAAAAGTGCAAAAACCGCCACAGCACCCACCCACCAAACCCCATCAATACCACCCCCGCCGTGCGCTCTATCAGCCAGAGCGAACGGCTGAGCTTTCGCTGAACCGCCGGTAACCCCATCAGCGACACCAGCGCAAAATCCCATACCAGTACTACCATCACCATCCAGACGCCGCAGGTCGCCTGCTGAAGCAGCGTGACGTCCGGCCCGAGTAACGCCGTCATCAGCGCCAGGTAGAACAACGCGTTTTTGGGATTCAACAGCGCCGAGCCCAGCCCCAGCAGGATCTGCTTACGCAGCGAGGGGCAGCGCTCATGTGTTTCATTTAGCGTCAGCGTCTGCGGTCGGCTGCGTACAAGATGCGAGCCGATCCAGAGCAAATACAGTGCGCCGGATAATTCAATCAACGTGAACAGCCACGCGAACTGACGCAGCGCGCTCCATCCCATAATGACCAGCAAAATGTAAAGCCCATTTCCTGCCGCTATCCCGATGCACAATCCGGCGCTGCCGCGCAGTCGGTAGCGGGCGGCGTAGCCCATCAGCAGGAAAAAATCCGGGCCCGGGCTTAACAGGGCAACAAAATGCGCCAGCGCCAGGGCGAGAAAAGCGGAAGGGAAGAACAGTTCCATAGCGACCTCAGAATGCAAAACTGGGGCCAGACTACGAAAACACAGAACCTATTTATTGTCTGATATTGATCGGCCCGTAGCGTACTGGCGCGGTGTGGCGGCGGTGTAGCGCACAAAGGTCTTATGAAAATGGCTCTGGTCGGCAAACCCGCTCTGGTAGCCGACATCGGCGATATCATCCCCGGCACGCAGCCGCGCTTTGGCGTACTCTACGCGGGAGATATTGAGGAAGCTGCCAGGCGTCAGGCCCGTGTCCTTCTTGAAGGTACGGATCAGCGTCTCCTTTCGCAGCGAGAATCGTTGCGCAAGTGCGTCGAGGGAAGGCGGGCTGGAAAGACTGGAAAGAAATGCCTGCTGAACCTGCTGGCTGGTTGATCCAGGTTTTTCTGCCTCATCCATGCAATGGGGAAGGGCAGTAAGCAGCCTGTCCACGGACGCAGGGGACATCCTCTCAACAACTTCCCGGTAATACATAAACAGCGTAGCGTTGCGAATCACCTGAACCGCAAGGGGAAGGTCCGTATCGATATAAAGCATATGATAACTACGCGGCTGCCCGGCAACAGGGTTGCAGCTGTGTGGGACATAAGCCGGGATCACAATCAGGTCCCCGGGCTGGAGGATGTATTCTCTGCCATTACACACGCAGCATGTCTGGCCTTCCACAATTGCGCCGATGGAGAGCTGAGGGTGGCAATGGCGTTTGTACGCCTGCATGCTCTGCCACGTGCTGCGTAGTTCAAGGCCCGAGGCGCGGTGAAAGGTCTGACGGATGTGGCGGGTATCGGTCATAGCAACTCCTTCTGAAGGTTTTTTATACCACGCCAGCCACGGTATGGCATCGCTTTACTCAGAACCTTCCGGATATACCCAACTTTACGTCCATAGCCAGTCATGTTGACTACCCTTAATACCCTAAGCGGTAAAACATGGAGATTCGATATGGCTTATCAGACAGTAAATCCTGCCACTAACCAGCTCATCAAAGAATATCCCTCCCACACTGACGCAGATGTTGAAGCGGCGCTGAAGGCAGCCGATGCGCTCTATCACTCCGACTGGGCGAAAGGCGACATAAGCCAGCGCCTGCCGGTACTGCATAAGCTGGCGGACCTGATCGACGAACGCGTGGAGGAGCTGGCGAAAATCGCCAGCCAGGAGATGGGTAAGCTCATCGAACAGAGCCGCGGCGAGGTGAAGCTGTGCGCGCAAATCGCCCGCTACTATGCGGACAACGCGAAGCAGTTCCTGGCCCCGGTGAAGTATGACTCTGAACTCGGGGAAGCATGGGTTGAACATCACCCCATCGGCGTGCTGATGGCCGTCGAACCATGGAACTTCCCATACTATCAGCTGATGCGCGTTCTTGCGCCAAACCTGGCGGCGGGTAACCCTGTCATCGCTAAACACGCCAGCATTGTGCCGCACTGTGCGGAAACCTTCGCCCATCTGGTGCGTGAGGCGGGCGCGCCGGAAGGGGCGTGGACCAACCTGTTTATCTCGTCCGATCAGGTGGCGAACATCATCGCTGACGATCGCGTACAGGGCGCGGCGCTAACCGGTTCAGAAAAAGCGGGCAGCGTGGTAGCGGCCCAGGCGGCGAAGCACATTAAGAAATCCACGCTAGAGCTTGGCGGTAACGACGTATTCGTGGTGCTCGACGATGCGGACCTGGATAAAGCGGTGAAGATCGGCGTTAACGCGCGGCTCAACAACGCCGGGCAGGTCTGTACCGCGGCGAAGCGCTTTATCCTGCATGAAAAGATTGCCGATGCCTTCCTGAGCAAATTCACCGAGGCATTTAAGCAGGTGAAGATTGGCGATCCGCTGGACGAAAGCACCACGCTGGGGCCGCTGTCCTCTAAAGACGCGCTCGACACGTTGACCAAACAGGTTAACGAGGCGGTGAAAAACGGCGCTACGCTGCACTATGGCGGCAAACCTGTGCAGCGAGACGGGAGCTTCTTTGAGCCGACCATCCTGACCAACATCTCACGCGACAACCCGGCGTACTTCGAAGAGTTCTTTGGCCCGGTAGCGCAGATTTACGTGGTGAAAAACGACGACGAGGCGGTCGCGCTGGCGAACGACTCCCACTACGGCCTGGGCGGAGCGGTGTTCAGCCAGGATATTGAGCGCGCGAAGAAGATGGCATCGCGTATTGAGACCGGGATGGTGTACATCAACTGGCTCACCGATACGGCGGCAGAACTGCCGTTCGGCGGCGTAAAACGTTCGGGTTACGGACGCGAGCTGTCGGACCTGGGGATCAAAGAGTTTGTGAACCAGAAGCTGGTGGTCGTTCGCAAGTAATGTCGGACATAAAAAAACCTGCCATCCGGCAGGTTTTTTTATTAACAGTCTCATCGCCTTTTTTGCCGTGTGGCGCTGCGCTTACCCGGCCTACAAGGTGCAATAATATTCATAAATTGCACCCTTCATTGTAGGCCCGTGCAAGCGTAGCGCCGCCGGGCGAAACGGGCAAACAGGCTTAGAAGGACACGCCACCGCCAACATATGCGCCGTCAATCAGCGTGTGGTTAGGACGACCGTCTTTACCATCAACGCTCACGTGACGATAACCCACCTTCAGCGTCACCGGCTTCACTGGCGTCCAGCTTACGCCACCATTCGCTTCAACGTAGTTTTTCACGCTGTTGTTCAGGCCGTCTGGCGCAACGTAGCCTTCACCGAATACCCTGATGCTGTCGGTCAGGGCAACGTTCACACCGCCGCCGACCGGGAACGCCACGCCGTTATCGCCTTTTTTCGGGCCAACGTAGAGGGCCTTAGCGCCTGCGTTCAGCATCACCGGGCCGACTTCAAAGTTGTAGCCTGCTCCTACGCCACCGGTTGTGGTGCCGTCATCTGTGTTTTTCAGCCAGCTACCTTCGGTGTACAGACCGGAGGTTGATTTCCCCATTTCCACATTCAGGTTGGTAAAGTTTTTACCCTGCTCAATGCTGCCGCCCATGGCCAGTGCGGAGCCCGATACGGCAGTCAGAGCGGAAAGAAGGAGAACGTTGAGCTTTTTCATGAGTTTTTCCTCGTCATCAAATTAATCTGAGGGCACCTTAACAAGAGCTGTTTATCTCTGCAAATGCGATGCTTGTCACGTTTTTATGCTGATTTTGTTTGGTTTTTGAATTTTAAATGTTGTTCGAATGTTGATCCGGCAAGGAGTCAATACGTAATGCATTCGCGTTTAGGAAGGGTTCAGGATTCTCATTAAACGTACGCTGAACGGGTCGGAAAAATTAGTTCAGGATGAATTAATTGAGTTTCTAATAATTTCAAAAAGTGTTTCAGTTGTCACAGATAAAGACACAGGTTTACATTTCTGGAGGTGGCTATACGCCCCGTCGTGCCGAACCGCTTTCACCATGTCATTTTTCTGACACGTTTCTTCATTACGTTGTTGGCTTCACTTACTGGGTGCTAACACTATGAAAAGAAAAATCATTCCTGTGCTAATTGGTTGTGCGCTCTCTTTCTCTGGCCTGGCGGCACAGCCAACCGCGGAGCGTTACGTCGTCAGTTTTCCCGAAGGCTCGCATGTCAAATACAGCGGTGCGTTTGCCAGCGCGTTTCCGAACGGGCTGCCTGTGGGGATTGGCTCTGGCCTGCTGTCTATGGGCAAGCAGGGCGACGCCCTGACGTTTATGACCGTGACCGATCGCGGTCCTAACGCGGATTCGCCAAAAATGGGGAAAAATGACGCTAAAATCTTTGTTACCCCGGATTTCGCCCCGCAGCTAATGACGATCCGCGTGCAAAACGGTAAAGCGGAGGCCGTGGACGCGCGTCCTTTGCATGACGATAAAGGCGAAATCAACGGTCTGCCGCTGCAAAGTGGCGTGATTGGTTCCACCAATGAAATCGCGCTAAGCGACACTTTAAAAGTGCTGAAAGGCGATAACCGCGGGCTGGATACGGAAGGCATCACGCCGGACGGGAAGGGCGGCTACTGGCTGTGCGATGAGTATGGCCCGTTCCTGATTAATATTGACAGTAAAGGGAAAATCCTCGCGATCCACGGCCCACAGGCGGCGGAAGGGGAGAAATCCATCGCGGGCGGTCTGCCAAATGTTATCAAATGGCGCCAGGCAAACCGGGGATTTGAAGGCCTGACCCGCATGCCGGACGGACGTATTATCGCCGCTGTCCAGAGTACGTTGGATATCGACGGGAAGAGCAAAAAGCAGGCGCTGTTTACGCGACTGGTCAGCTTCGATCCGGCGACCGGAAAAACCGCGATGTACGGCTACCCTGTCGACAGCGCGGCCTACAGCAAAAACAGCGACGCCAAAATCGGCGATATCGTGGCGCTGGATAACCACACTATCCTGCTGATTGAACAGGGCGAAGATAAAAACGACGTAATGCGTAACCTCATCTACAGGGTGGATCTGAGCAAGGCGAGCGATCTGGCCGCCTTCGACAAGCCGGGCGAATACCCGGAATTTGACGATGAGAAAACGCTGGCGCAGCGCGGCATTACACTTGCGGAAAAAACGCAGGTGGTCGATCTGCGTGCGCTGGGCTGGCAGCAGGAAAAAGCCGAAGGGCTGGCGCTGATTGACGACAAAACGCTGGCGGTGGCGAACGATAATGACTTTGGCGTGAAGGTGGCGATGCACAACCCGGCCGAGGGCAAGAAGCTCAAGGATTATCGGGTGAACGCGGAAGGCAAGCTGACGCTGGATGACAAAGCGGTTGAAACTACCCTCAGCGTCAAGCCGCTGAAGAAGCCGGATTCCGACAGCGAGCTATGGATTGTGACGCTGCCGGAGGCGTTGAAATAATATTGGACTTTACCCCTCACCCTGGCCCTCTCCCCACAGGGGAGAGGGGATTGTTCGGTGCAGATACTTTTCAACGCGGAATAGTTAGATCGACTTAACGCTCTTTTCCCAGGTCTCGACCAGATGATCTCGCAGGCTTCCGGTTCCGTGCATTGTCACCAGAAGATTCTGTCGTGCGCGGGTAATGCCGACGTAAAGGCGCTTGATATCGTCACTCAGATCTTCACTGTCCCTTTCCTTTGCCGCATCCATAATGGCGACCGAATTAAACTCAAGCCCCTTGCTGCTGGGCAGCGGCATGACGCAGAGGTAATCATTCTGCGGGGACCAGTGCTTTTTATCATCGCTGGAGACAATCATCTGGTATGGGATCTTGCGGGCTTCAAGCCTTGGCGCGAGCATGCCTGAAATGCTGTAGGTTGAGGGGCACAGTATGGCGATTTCTGACCACGCAACACCTTCCTGTCGCTGCTCTGTGACCCAATCGAGGACGCGCGTAATCTCCTCGTCCTGATTATCAAAGCTGGCCAGCGCGGGATACTTCCCGGACAGGCCACCTGCGGCAGGCTGCTGGTATTTGAGAGAAGCTTCTATGTGATTATTGAGATAATTAAATGCTACGCTGCTGGCAAAATGGAGTATTTGCCGGGTGTTGCGATAATTGGTATCCAAAATAGTTGTACGGCCCTGAGCCTTTATATCGACGCTGGACAGGGTAAAATCGAGAGCTTTCTTTTTCTGATAAATTGACTGAGCGTCATCGTACAGAAACAGCAGGGAGCTATCTTTATTGTCCGGCATTTTGGCGAGGATTCTTAGCCATTCCGGTTTAAAATCGTGTCCTTCATCTATCAAAACGGCGCTGTACTGCTCCGGTTTGATTGCTCCCTCTTCAAATGCCACCGTCAGCGCATTCTCCATCAGCTCAATAAAGTTTTTGCTCCTGGGGGGAAGACGCCGATGCGCGTTTAATTGCTGATAACACCAGGCGTGGAAATGGATAACTTCGACGGGAAGTCTGAGGCTATGCTGTTCGAGCTGCGCTTTGAGTTTTTTAGCCAGCGTAATGTTGTAGCAAATCACCAGTATCGGTTTGGTGTTTTCAATGTTGTTGGCAAGCTCAATACATCGGTGGTGCAAAATGAGCGTTTTGCCCGAACCTGCCACGCCATGAATTACCCTGTGTCCCGCCCCCATACTTCTGGCGAGTTGTTCCTGGTTCCTGTCCATCATGCATACCACATCAGGGGTGTGGAAAGTAAAATTATCCAGGTCAACCCGCGTAACGGATGGGTTAATGCGGACATCGGGATAAAGATGCCACCGGATGCGGTCGAGCTGCTGTGGTGTTGTGTTATGAACAAAGTGATGTTTGAGAAGGGATTCGAGCCGGCCAGAGATTTGTTCTCGAGTCATAAACTCGTTGAGTTCGTCTTTGCATATCACCTGGCTGGCGGGCAATATTTCATTCAACTCCTCAGGTGTAAAACTCTTTTCCAGCTGTGCCCGAGTGATGTTGCTCAAATAAACACCGTATCCATACGGCATAATAAAACCGCCCTCATGCTCTCCCTGTATCTGGCGAAGCAGGGGATCTTTTTTCAGGCTATTGATGATATGAAAGGTATATTGTCGAACTTGTTCGAGTGGGTTCTTCAACGGCTCTATGCCGTTTTTGGTTTCATAATTAATATGGGTTTTATTAGCCGATTTTATTTTTGTGATATACCAGTCTTTCACTTCTATAAACAGCAGCCCTTTATCGGGGGCCAGAATCACAAAATCAGGATGATCGTCTTTGTCTCCCATTCGGGTATCATACCAGCAGGTACATTGTTCGCTGAGCCCACCCTCCAGAAGCCTTGCCAGTCTTTTTTCTCCTGCCGTAATTTTCTCGCTACAGCTGCTAACCGTGGGAATAATGATTGCCATATTACGCCTACCAATTCATGAAAATTATATGAATCCAATTAATTAATATTGTAACCAATATTAATCAAAGCATGATTTCATTCATGATAAGAACATTAACAGACAATATTGCAAACAGAAAGGGCGAAACCCGCATTTTGCCCTAATGAAATACGCCCCCTTTACTGTTTAAAGGGGAGCGACGATTTACTTTTTCAGTCCCGCAAACGCTGCCCGAATTTCCTCTTCCGGCAGCTGTATTCCAATAAACACCATCACGCTGTGCGGCGGTTCATCGCCCCACGGACGATCCCAGTCGGCGCTGTACAGGCGCTGCACGCCCTGGAACAGCAGGCGGTTCGGCTCGCCGTCGATCCACAGCATTCCTTTATAGCGCAGCAGCTTGTCGGCAAACGACAGCAGCAGGTTCTCCATCACGCGCGAGACCTCGCTGATGTCCACCGGGTAGTCCAGCTCCACCACAATCGACGCTACGTCGTTTTGCTTGTCTGCCATAAAGTGGAAACGCGGTTTCGCGGTGACGTTCTCCTCCAGCATAAAGCCGTTGGTGTTGAACAGCTGAGACAGGTCGATATCGCCGTGCGTCACGGTATAAATGGGTGCGCGCGAGTTGATGCGCGTCAGGCGCTCACGCAGTTTTTCGCTTTCACCCGCCACGTCGGTTTTGGTCAGCAGAATGCGGTCGGCGTAGCCAATCTGAGACTGGGCGATGGTGAACTGGTTCATCTGCTCGTCGGCATGGACCGCATCGACCAGGGCAATCACGCCGTCCAGCAGGTAGCGCTGGCACAGAATATCGTGGGAGAAAAAGGTCTGAATAATCGGGCCGGGATCGGCCATGCCGGTGCACTCGATCACCAGACGGTCGAAGTGGATGTCACCGCGATCGCGGCTGTCGAGCAGGTCCAGCAGGGCGTCTTCTAATTCACTGGAGCGGGTGCAGCAGATGCAGCCGTTGGTCAGGGTTTTGATCTGCGTGGCGCGGTCGCCAATCAGCTGATCGTCAACGGAGACTTCGCCAAATTCGTTTTCAATGACGGCGATTTTGAAGCCGTGCTGTTCATTCAGGATGTGGCGCAGCAGGGTGGTTTTACCGGCGCCGAGAAAACCGGTCAGCAGGGTAACGGCAATCGGGGTCATGGTTTCTCCTTTAGCAGCAGCGGACGCCGCCTTCTCCACTTCCGCCGTAGCGCGCTTCCTGACGCTCGCGGAAGAATTCAGTGTAGGTCATGTACGGCTTATCCGGATGGTTGGTCTTCATATGCTCAACGTAGTTGTCATAGTCCGGAATGCCAATCAGCATTTTCGCCGCCTGACCGAGGTATTTTTTTGCTTCGCCTAAGTTACCAAACATAACGTGTCCTGATAAGAAAAAGCCCGGTGGCGCTACGCTTACCGGGCCTACAGTAACGTTGTAGGGCGGGGCAGCGCAGCGCCACCCGCCATTTTATTAATGGTGTGAAGACGTCTTCACGCCGCCTTCCGGCACCGGCACGTACGGGGTTTCTTTGTCCGTACGGCCATCGGCATTACGCACTTTCATCCAGGTTTTAATGCCGTAGAAGATAATGCTGTACACCACCACCAGGAACAGAATGCTCAGACCCGCGTTGGTGTAGTTGTTCACCACGATATGGTTCATGTTGGCAATCTGCTGCGCAGTCAGATCCGCGCCGCCTGCGGCAATCTTCTCTTTGTACTGGTTAGCCATGAAGAAGAAGCCTTCCAGCTGCGGGTTGGTGCTGAACAGTTTCAGACCCAGCGCCCAGGTAGTGCAGAGCAGCAGCCACAGCGCAGGCACCACGGTTACCCAGATGTATTTGGTGCGTTTCATCTTCACCAGGACAATGGTGCCCAGCACCAGGGCCACAGCCGCCAGCATCTGGTTAGAGATGCCGAACAGCGGCCACAGGCTCTTCACGCCGCCCAGCGGGTCAACAACGCCCTGATACAGCAGATAACCCCACAGACCTACGCAGCCCGCAGTACCCAGAACACCTGCTACCAGAGAGTCGGTTTTCTTCAGGAACGGCACGAAGTTACCTAGCAGATCCTGCAACATGAAGCGGCCTGCACGCGTACCGGCATCCAGCGCGGTGAGGATGAACAGCGCTTCAAACAGGATACCGAAGTGGTACCAGAAGCCCATGTCCGCCCACGGCAGCACTTTGTGGAACACGTGTGCGATACCCACCGCCAGCGTCGGTGCGCCACCTGCGCGGTTCAGCACGGATGGTTCGCCGATGTCTTTCGCGGTCTGCATAATCTGCTCAGGCGATATCACGAAGCCCCAGGAGCTGACGGTCGCCGCCGCGTGTGCGCTGGCGTCTTTCAGCTGCGCCATAATCAGCGCGGTATCTTCGCCGCCCATCTCATGCAGGTTTGGCATGGTGATGCCGAGACCCGCTGGTGGGGTGTTCATCGCGAAGTACAGCCCAGGCTCGATAATCGACGCCGCAACCAGCGCCATGATCGCCACGAAGGATTCCATCAGCATCGCGCCGTAACCGATGAAGCGCGCGTCGGTTTCGTTGGCCATCAGCTTCGGCGTGGTGCCGGAGGCGATCAGTGCGTGGAAGCCAGACACGGCACCGCAGGCAATGGTGATAAACAGGAACGGGAACAGGGCACCTTTCCACAGCGGACCGGTACCGTCAATGTACTGCGTCACCGCCGGCATTTTCAGCTCCGGGTTGATGATCACAATCCCGATTGCCAGCCCGACGATCACGCCGATTTTCAGGAAGGTCGCCAGGTAGTCACGCGGAGCCAGAATCAGCCACACCGGCAGCAGCGCTGAGATGAACGCGTAACCGATCAGCGCGAAGGTGATGGTGGTGTCTTTAAAGGTCAGCGCCGGGCCCCAGTACGGGTCGTGGGCAATCACGCCGCCGAAATAGATGGAGGCGACCAGCAGCACGATACCGATGACCGACACCTCGCCAACGCGGCCAGGGCGCAGGAAGCGCATGTAGATGCCCATGAACAGCGCAATCGGCACGGTAGAGCAGACGGTGAAGACGCCCCACGGACTTTCGGCCAGCGCTTTCACCACGATCAGGGCCAGCACAGCCAGGATGATGATCATGATCAGGAAACAGCCGAACAGGGCGATCGTGCCCGGCACGCGGCCCATCTCCTCTTTGATCATCTCGCCCAGCGACGAACCGTTACGGCGCGAGGAGATAAACAGCACCATAAAGTCCTGCACCGCTCCCGCCAGCACTACGCCCGCCAGCAGCCAGAGCGTACCCGGCAGGTAGCCCATCTGCGCAGCCAGCACCGGACCGACCAGCGGACCCGCGCCTGCAATGGCGGCGAAGTGGTGACCAAACAGCACGTAACGGTTGGTTGGCACATAGTTCAGGCCGTCATTGTTAATGACCGCCGGGGTGGCGCGCGTCGGGTCGAGCTTCATGACCTTCTGCGCGATGTACAAGCTGTAGTAGCGATAAGCCACAAGATAGACGGAAACCGACGCGACCACGATCCACAGGGCGCTGACGTGCTCGCCCCGGCGTAATGCGACAACCGCCAGACAGAAAGCGCCGATGATCCCGAGGATGGCCCAGGGCACGTGCTTAAGTAGTTTTTTAGTATCCATAGTAAGACCTGGTTTTTTATGTAAAGAAAAAAGGGTCAGGGTTCGTTGTGAGGAGGTATTGATTAATGCTGGAGCGATCGTGCCAGATCCTCGCGCGTGTAAAGCACGGTAAATGGGTGAGTGGTTGAAAGCGATGCGTGAGCGGTCAAAAGCGAGGGTGAGTGGTTAAGGCTCACCCCCGGCGGGAGAAAATATGTGATTGAGATCACTGAGAATAATCTAGCCCTGCGGGGTTTCGTCGTTCGCATCAGGGCATTGCGTGCAGCGGCAGGGCTGATATGCGGGCAGCAGCTGATAGCGTCCTTTACCGTCGTGTTCGATAATCGGGGAAAGGGCCTGTAGATCGCGGTACACCGTACGTTCGGTAATGCCAAATTTTTGCATCAGATCGCGGCGATTAACGCTTCCGTTGCGGTGCAGGGCAATAATGATGTCAACCAGACGTTCAGCCGAGCGGCTTCGGGGTGAAGAGGCCATAAGACTTTCCAGCGTTAAGGGGGCGGCTGACGACGTCGTCAGCCGCCCCGGAAAATTTATCTTATGGATAGTTAACGGCGCACCTTTGCGGAAACCTTAGCGTTTTTTTGTGCAACGGGATCAAACCGCGGCTTCCATCTCCATCATCACCGGGTGGAAACGGCGTTTGAAGTAGATCAGGCCGTGCCCCTCGCTGCTGAGGATGATGTTCTTAATCTCCACCAGGTAGACCAGATGGGTACCGATGGTTTGCACCTGGGTTATCTCACCTTCCAGGCTTGCCAGGGCGCCTTTCAGCACCGGCTGCGCCAGCGGTCCTTTCTGCCAGCAAGAGAGAGCAAAGCGCTCCTCCATGGCCATGCCGGTCATCCCGGCAAAGTGGCGGGCCATGATCTCCTGCTCGTGGTTCAGCACGTTGACGCACAGTTTGCCGTTGCCCTGGAAGACCGGGTTCATGGCGCTGTTGGCGTTGATGCAGACCATGACCGAGGGCGGGGTGTCCGTGACCGAACAGACGGCGGTGGCGGTAATGCCGCAGCGGCCCGCATCGCCCTCGGTGGTGACCACATTCACCGCCGCCGACAGGCTGGCCATCGCGTCGCGAAAACGCAGGCGTTCTTCAGATTGCATTGAAACCTCCTGCTGCGTTATTTCAGCAGCTTATCCAGCATGTTGATATCAGTGTTGTTGTGCAGGTGCGGTACAGTCCAGCCGTGCTGGTCGTACTCGGACATGCAGCGGTCAACCATCGCCATCATCTTGTCCATGTTGCCGGAGCTTTGCGCCTGACGCAGGCATTGCAGGCGGATCTCATCCTGGCTACCGGAGTAGTTGATTTCGTACAGCTCGTGACGTCCGCCAAACTCGCTGCCGATGGCATCCCACATCAGTTTCAGAATCTTGATGCGTTCGACGTGATCCATCCCGTTGGAGCCGCGTACGTACTTCGCCAGATACTGGTCGATCTGCGGGTTGTTCAGGTCCCGCGCGCTGGACGGCAGGTAGATCAGCCCGGAGGTCACGTTGCGTTCGATGATGTTCTTGATTTTCGCGTAGGCCATTGGCGCCATCACGCGGTAGGTCTGTAACGCCGCGTGGTCAGGCAGGTACGCGCCGTTTACCCACGGCGTGGCTTCGGAGCACATGGAGTCGCTCAGCGCCCAGAACATGTTGCGCCACGCCACCACTTCGCCGAGATCCGCCTGCACGCCGCGGAACTCGAGGGTGCCAGTGCACTCCAGCGATTTCTTCAGCAGAGCGGTGATGAAGTCGAGCTTCACTGCCAGACGCACGCAGGCCTGAAGCGGGTACATGCGAGCGAAGCCACCTTCCATTGTCCAGCGACGGCAGCGGTCGAAATCGCGGTAGATCAGCACGTTTTCCCACGGGATCAGCACATGATCCATCACCAGAATGGCGTCGTTCTCGTCAAAGCGGCTGGAGAGCGGGTAGTCGTACGGAGAGCCTGTCGCCCCTGCCACCATCTCGTATGAGGCGCGGGAGATCAGCTTCACCCCTTCGGCATCCATCGGCGCGACGAACATTAGCGCGAAGTCCGGGTTTTCGCCCATCACCTGCGCAGAGCCAAAACCAATCATGTTGTAGTGGGTCAGCGCCGAGTTGGTGGCCACCACTTTCGCGCCGCTGACGATGATCCCGGCATCGGTCTCTTTCTCCAGCTTGATGTAAACGTCTTTCACCTCGTCCGCCGGTTTATGGCGGTCGATAGGCGGGTTGACGATGGCGTGGTTAAAGTACAGGCCGGTTTCCTGAATACGGGTGTACCAGTTGCGGGCGTTCTGCTCGAACTGACCGTAGAAGGCAGGGTTCGCCCCCAGCGCGCAGCCGAACGCGGCTTTGTAGTCTGGCGTGCGGCCCATCCAGCCGTAGCTCAGGCGCGACCACTCGGCGATGGCGTCGCGCTGCTGGCGCAGATCGTCGGCGCTTTTCGCCACACGGAAGAATTTATGGGTGTAGCCGCCGCTGCCGGTGTCGGTGCCCCAGCAGAGGGTATCCTGCATGTCTGGCTTGTGCAGGGCATCGTACATCTGGGCGATGGACGCCGCCGCATTGCGAAATGCCGGGTGGGTAGTGACGTCCTTAACGCGCTCGCCGTAGATATAAATCTCACGGCCATCTTGCAGGCTTTTTAAATACTCTTCACCGGTTAACGGACGTTTGGCATCAGCGCGGAAATCTTCAGGCTTCATAGGGACCTCGTATCGGAAGATGGTTGTTAAATTTATGTTTTGTTTTTGTTGTTTAATTGAAGCGTGAGAGGGGCGGAACGTGAAGGGACGATTGGGACAACGGCAGGTACTTTTCGGGTGGGATGTTGTTTTGTGATCTGTGCGGCTTTTCGGCGGGTGGCGCTGCGCTTACCCGCCCTACGAACCGTGATGCGTTCAGGAAACCGGTACTTTCTGCGCCCGGTATGCGCTGGGTGAGCACCCCGTCAGTCGGTTAAAAAAACGGGCGAAATAGGCCGGATCTTTAAACCCCAGTTGCCAGGCAATTTCGCTCACTGTGCTGTCGGAAAACAGCAGCAAGCGCCTGGCTTCCCGCAGCTGGCGGTCGAAGATCAGCCGTTTCGGCGAGCGGTTGGCAAAGCGGCGGCAGATATCGGTCAGGCGGGATTCGGTAAGATGCAGTTCGCTGGCGTATTCCGGCACCGTCCAGTGCTCGTGGTAATGCGCATCTGTCAGCTGGTTAAAGCGCTGAAACAGCTTCAGCTCGCCGCGCATGCCGCCTGAAGCGTGGTCGTCGAGCTTCGCGTTGCGCAGCAGCAGGGTAAATACGGCCTGCGCCAGCAGGACCAGCGTATGCTCACGGCCCGGCAGCTGTTCCGTGGATTCCCGGGCAATGAGCTGCCAGTAATGCTTCAGCGCCGCCAGCTCGTCAGGCCTGTCGGCAAGCGACAGGCAGATCCCCGGCAGGCCGAACGCCTCCCGCGTGCCGGGGTAGAGCACTTCTAACAACGGCCAGATAAGATCCTCGCGCACCGTCAGCACGTGGCCGTCGCTGTCGGATTCAGTGATAAACGCGTGCGGCACCGACGGCGGCGTCAGAACGAACAGCGGCGCCTGCACCGAGTAGCGGTGGTCGTCGAGCTGCAGCTCAATCTGCCCGGTGTCGAGAAAATGCATCTGAAAATACTGGTCGTGGCGGTGCGCCTGCATGTCGCGGCCAAAAAAGGCCGCCATGCGGGCGAACGACTGGTAGTGCACATCGTCGGTGCCCAGACTTTCGTCGTACTCCTTGCTGATATCAATGTTGGCGATAGGGCTCTGGCACATGATCGTTCCTCTTTTGAACCCGCTGCGTCATCGGAATGCGCGTCAGCACCAGCGCGCCCACTACCAGCAGACCCGCCACGAACCACAGCCCCGAGCTGAAGCTGCCGGTCGCGTCGCGAAGAATACCAATCAGCAATGGGCTGACGGCAGACCCGACGTTGCCGATGGCGTTGATCACCGCCAGCGCCACCGCGCGGGATTGCAGGCTAATCACCTGGTCCGGCGTGGTCCAGAATATCGCCATGGCGGTAAACGATCCGGTTGAGGCCATGATGATGCCAAGCAGCTGGATCAGGCTGTGATCGGTCGCCGAGGCCAGCATCCATCCCGCCGCCGCAAACAGATACGGCAGGATGGTGTGCTTTTTTCGCTCTTTCAGCCTGTCGGAGCGGCGGCTCCACCAGATCATCCCGAGGATGGTGCAAAACTGCGGGATCGCCGCCAGCAGGCCAATCACGATATTGCTGCTGCCGGTGTTGAAGCTTTGCAGGATCTGCGGCGTCCAGATGTTGATCGCGCTCAGCGTATTCGTCAGGCAGAAGTAGGCCAGCGTGTAGAGCAGTACGGCGGGCGTCAGCACCTCGCGCAGCGTCGATCGCGGCGTGGCGACGTGCGCAATGGCCAGTTCCTGCTCGCGGGCGATCATCGTTTTGAGTGCCTGCTTTTCATCATCATCCAGCCAGGTGGCCTGATCCGGGGTGTCGTTAAGGTAGAACCAGGTCACCACGCCGAGCACCACCGACGGCAGCCCCTCCAACAGGAACAGCCACTGCCAGCCCTTCAGGTTCCACAGCCCGTCCATCGCCAGAATGTACCCGGAGAGGATCGAGCCGAGCATCATGGTCACCGGCATGGCGATCATAAACAACGCGTTGGCGCGGGCGCGGTGATAGGCCGGGAACCACCAGGTGAGATAGACCAGGATCCCCGGCAGGAAACCGGCTTCGGCAATGCCCACCAGCATGCGCAGGACGTAGAGCGTTTCCGGGCTGGTGGCGAACATGGTGCAGGTAGAGGCGATGCCCCACACCACCATGATCCCGGCGATCCAGCGCCGTGCGCCGATTTTCGCCAGCATGATGTTGCTGGGGATCCCGCACAGCACGTAGGTGACGTAAAACAGGGTCGCGGCCAGGCCAAACATGGTCGACGTGAGGCCCAAATCTTTGCCCATCGTTAGCCCGGCAAAGCCGATGTTGATGCGATCGAGAAACGAAAAGACAAACAGGATAAAGAGAAACACGATCAAACGACGGAACAGCTTGTTGATAACGCGATGTTCTATAGCTTTCTTATCTTGCAGGGTAGAGGTCGTCATGCTGCGCTCCAGATCTTACGTTTAGTAGACGGATTTATTGTTATTAACTGACGTAACCGGTTGTTCGATAAAACGTGCCGCCAGCGCTTCCGCGCCGCGGGCGAGCAGGGTGGTGTCGACGCCGACGGCGACAAACAGCGCGCCGAGTGCAAGGTAACGTTTCGCCAGTTGCTCGTTCGCCATCAGGATGCCGGGCGCTTTACCGGCGGCGCGTATCTGCGCGATCGCCTGCTCAATGGCGGCCTGCACCTCCGGGTGCTGCGGATTACCGGCAAAGCCCATGTCGGCACTCAGATCCGCCGGGCCGATAAACACGCCGTCGACGCCGTCCACGTCCAGGATCTGCGGCAGGTTTTTTAACGCTCTTAGGGTTTCGATTTGCACCAGCACGCACATGGCGTCGTTAGCCTGATGCAGATAGTCCGGGATACGGTTCCAGCGCGACGCCCGCGCCAGCGCGCTGCCGACGCCGCGAATGCCCGCGGGCGGATAGCGGGTGGCGCTGACCGCCAGCCGCGCTTCGTCGGCGTTTTGCACCATCGGCACCAGCAGGGTTTGCGCCCCCACGTCCAGCAGCTGCTTGATCTGCACCGGATCGTTCCACGACGGGCGCACCACCGGCTGGCTGGGATAAGGGGCGATGGCCTGGAGCTGAGTCAGGATGGTTTGCACGCTGTTCGGCGCGTGCTCTCCGTCGATCAGCAGCCAGTCAAAACCGGCCCCGGCCAGTAGCTCAGCGCTGTAGCTGCTGGTTAGCCCCAGCCATAACCCGATTTGCGGTCGGCCCGCTTTCAGCGCCGCTTTGAATGCGTTTTGCATGGTCATCTCCTTACACAAAGCGGCAGCTGATGGAGCCCATGTTGCCGTAGTCGACGTGGAAGGTGTCGCCTCTGCTGGCGGGCACCGGGCGGGTAAACGAGCCGCCGAGGATGATCTGGCCTGGCTCAAGCTGCACGTCGTATGGCGCGAGTTTGTTCGCCAGCCACGCCACGCCGTTCGCCGGATGATTAAGGACGCCTGCGGCCACGCCGGTCTCTTCGATCACGCCGTTGCGGTAGAGCAGGGCGGAGATCCAGCGCAGATCCAGTTCGTCGGGTTTAATCGGGCGGCCGCCGAGGATCACGCCCGCGTTGGCGGCGTTATCGGAGATGGTGTCGAACACCTTGCGCGGACGCTGGGTTTCCGGGTCGATGTTATGGCAGCGGGCGTCGATCAGCTCCAGGGCGGGGATGACGTAATCCGTGGCGTTGTAGACGTCGAAGATCGTGCAGTTCGGGCCGCGCAGCGGTTTTGCCAGCACGAAGGCCAGCTCCACTTCGATGCGCGGGACGATAAAGCGATCCACGGGGATGTCGCTGCCGTCGTGGAAGAACATATCGTCCAGCAGCGCGCCGTAGTCCGGCTCGCTGATCTGCGAGCTGGCCTGCATCGCTTTGGAGGTGAGGCCGATCTTGTGGCCTTTCAGCACGCGGCCTTCGGCAATTTTCAGGCTCACCCATTCGCGCTGGACGGCGTAGGCGTCTTCAATGGTGATCTCCGGATACTCAAGCGAGATCGCGCGGATCTGCTCCCGGGATTGTTCCGCCTGATGCAGGCGGTGGGCGATCAGGGTATGGGTGTGTTTGTCGAGCATGGCGATATCCTGTTGTTGCCGGGTGGCGCGTAGCGATCCCGGCCTACGTTCGAGCCGTTGTAGGCCCGGTAAGCGAAGCGCCACCGGGCGAAAAAGATGTCTACTTAAACAACGCGTGCACGTTGTTTTGTTTGTAGTTCAGCGTCGGATCGAGTTCTTCCATGGCGAAAGAGAGCGCCAGATAACGGCCCGCCATTAGCTCTGCAAAATGCGTTTTGATCAGCGCAAACAGCATTTCACCGACCTCTTCCCGGCTCTCCAGACTGCGCCCGGCGCCGATTTTGAGCGTCATATGCACAAAGGCGTAATCGTGCTTGCCGTCGGCCATCTGCCAGGTGTCCAGCCAGTGGGCGCGGCTGCGGATACCGCCGAGCGGGAAGATCCCCGTGGCGGCGAGCGCCTCGTTCACTTTGGCGAACAGCCCCGGCAGGTCGGCCTGCTCGCGGATGTTGTCGGTACATTCAGCAATAAAATGCGGCATGGTGGCTCCTTACGCGGGCAGCGGGAAAACGGCGTTGACCTGGCCGGTGCCGGAGCTGGCGAACAGCTCGGTGAGAAACTCCACCTTACCGTCGTAGTTGTCCCAGCCGAGCATCCCCAGCAGCATCACCGTGTCGTGCATGTTGCCCTCGCCGTAGCAGTAGTCGGCGTACTCCGGCAGCATGCTGCAAAACTCTTTGAACTGCCCCTCGCGCCACAGCTTCACTACCCGCTCATCCATCTGGCGGTCAAACTCGCGGGTGTAGCTGTTCATCCCTTCCTCCGCGCGCTGGTCGTCGATAAAGCGGTGCGACAGCGAGCCGCTGGCGAGCACCGCCACGGTGCCGTCGTATTTTTCGATGGCGCTGACGATGGCCTCGCCCAGCCTGCGGCTGTCGGCGAAGTCGTGTACCGTGCAGAACGCCGAGATGGAGACCACTTTGAAGTGCTTATCTGCGTTCATGTAGCGCATCGGCACCAGCGTGCCGTACTCCAGCTTCAGGCTCGGGATGTTGTGCGCCTTGGCGCGCACGCCAAGCTTCACCGCTTCGTCGGCGATCAGCTGGCCGAGTTCCGGGTTGCCGTCGTAGTCGTAGGTCATGTCGCGAATAAAATGCGGCAGCTCGTTGCTGGTGTAGACGCCTGAAAAATGGTCCGCACAGTTGATGTGATACGCGCTGTTCACCAGCCAGTGGGTGTCGAAGACGATAATGGTATCGACGCCCAGCTCGCGGCAGCGCTTGCTGATCTCTTTATGCCCGTCGATGGCTGACTGGCGGCAGCCGTGGTTTTTGCCCGGCAGTTCAGAGAGATACATTGACGGCACGTGGGTGATTTTTGCCGCTAACGCTAATTTTCCCATGATCAGATCCCCCATTTTGGAATCGGATGGTCGCCCATGGAGATACAGACGTTTTTCATCTCCGCGAAGACCTCAAAGCTGTACTCGCCGCCCTCACGCCCGGTGCCGGAGGCCTTCACGCCGCCAAACGGCTGGCGCAGGTCGCGCACGTTCTGGGTGTTAACGAACACCATGCCCGCTTCGATGTTGCGCGCCAGACGCAGCACTTTGCTGACGTCCTGCGTCCAGATGTACGACGCCAGGCCATACTCCACGTCGTTTGCCAGGCGCAGGCCTTCCGCTTCATCCTTAAACGGCAGCAGGCAGGCCACCGGCCCGAAGATCTCTTCCTGCGCCACGCGCATGCGGTTATCGACATCCGCCAGCACGGTCGGGCGCAGGAAATTGCCGCCTTTCAGGTGCGCAGGCAGATCGGTCGGTTTGTCCGGGCCGCCCGCCAGCAGGGTTGCCCCCTCTTCAATGCCGAGGCGGATGTAGCCGGAGACCTTCTCCCAGTGCTGCTTGCTGATCAGCGCGCCAATCTGGGTGTTCGGATCGGTCGGGTCGCCCACGCGCAGGCGGCTGGCGCGCTCGGCAAAGCGTTTGACGAACTCCGGGTAGATGCTCTGCTGGATGAAGATGCGCGAGCCGGCGGTGCAGCGTTCGCCGTTGATGGAGAAGATGGTGAACAGGGCGGCGTCCAGCGCGCGCTCGATGTAGGCGTCTTCAAATATCAGCACCGGAGATTTGCCGCCCAGCTCCATGGAATACTTCTTCAGCCCGGCGTTTTTCATGATGTTACGCCCGGTGGCGGTGCCGCCGGTGAAGGAGACGGCGCGCACGTCATGATGACGCACCAGCGCGTCGCCCGCCGTGGCGCCATAGCCCTGCACTACGTTCAGCACGCCCGCCGGAATGCCCGCCTCCAGCGCCAGCTCGCCCAGACGGTCGGCGGTAAGCGGGGAGAGCTCGGACATCTTTAGCACCGCGGTGTTACCCAGCGCCAGGCACGGCGCGACCTTCCAGGTGGCGGTCATAAACGGCACGTTCCACGGCGACACCAGCGCACAGACGCCCACCGGCTGCACGAGGGTGTAATTGAGCATCTTGTCATCGACCGGGTAGGTTTTGCCGTTCATCTGCTGGCACACCTCGGCGAAGAACTCGAAGTTGTGCGAGGCGCGTGGAATGAGCACGTTTTTGGTCTGGTGGATCGGCAGGCCGGTGTCGGCGGTTTCCATGGCGGCAATGTCCGGCACGTTCTGGTCAATCAGATCCCCCAGGCGACGCATCAGGCGCGCACGCTCCTTCATCGGCAGGTTGGCCCATTTCGGGAACGCCTCTTTGGCGGCGGCAACGGCCTGATGGATTTCGGCTTCGCCGCCGGAGGCCACTTCTGCCAGCACCTCGCCGGAGGCCGGGTTAGTGGTTTGGAAGTACTCACTTCCGGCGACGTTTTTCCCGTTGATCCAGTGGTTAATCTTTTTCATTTTGCAGTCTCCTCACTGACAATTCGGTTTACCAGGCGGCCTACGCCTTCCACTTCCACTACCACCTCATCGCCCGGCACCACGTCGGACAGCCCCTTCGGCGTGCCGGTGGCAATCATGTCGCCCGGTTGCAGGGTCATGAAATCGCTCAGATACGCAATCAGGAATGGGATGCTGAAAATGAGATCGGCGGTGGTGCCTTCCTGACGCAGTTCACCGTTGACGTAGGTGCGAAGACGAAGGTTGTGCGGGTCAGGGATGGCTTCTTTTGGCACTACGTTCGGGCTGATGGGGGTCAGCCCGTCGCGGCTTTTCACCCGCAGGTTCGGGCGATAGTAGTTTTCGAGATAATCGCGGATGGCGTAGTCGTTGCACACCGTGTAGCCCGCAACATAGTCCATCGCCTCGGCTTCGCTGACCTTACGCGCGGTTTTACCGATGACCACCACCAGCTCGGCTTCGTAATGCATGTATTCAATGTTGTTTGGGCGCACCGAGGTCTGGTTGTCGCCGTTAAAGGTGTTCGGCGCTTTGATAAACACCAGCGGCTCGGTGGGCGGTTTGAAGTCCAGCTCGCTGGCGTGATCGGCGTAGTTCAGGCCGAGGGCGAACAGCGTGGCGTGCGGCGGCGTGCGCGAAGCGATGGTAACGTCGCGTTCCTCCACCACCGGGTTTTCCAGCGGCGGAAATCCCTCTGCCAGAATGCGTACCCGATCGCCCGGGCGAATTTCGACGCGGCTTTGCGGGGTACCGAGCAATATCGCATCGCCGGGGTTCAGGGTGGCAAATTCGCTCAGGGCGCTCAGCAGTTCGGCGGCGTTGCGGTGCAGATCGGCCGTGTTCCAGTGGTCCGCTTCGCGACCGTTGATCTCGGTGATGATGGTCAGGTTGTCCACGTTATCAACGGCGACAGGTTCGCCGAGCGGGCAAAATCCATCCCGGCATTTGGCTTTAATAGCCGGGCGGTAGAAGCTCTCTTCCGGCAGGCTGATTTCGTTGGCCAGCGCGTAGCCGGCGATGTACGCCGCCGCCTCTTCAACGCGTACTTTGCTGGCGGTTTTGCCCACCACCAGCGCCACCGTTGCGCCGCTTAACACGGTTTCTCCCTGCGGGAAGGGAATCGGCTCGCCTGCGCGAATAACGGTGTTATGTGGCTTGATAAACCACACCGCCGTTTTTGGCGGCGCGTTATAGGGGGCTTTTTCAAACGCCTCAGCCCAGGCCGCACGCTGGCTTTGGTGGTTTAGCGCTACGGCAAAAACAGTACCTTTCATTCCCATACTCCTCAAACCGGCTGTCCAGTTTTGATTTCATTAATATGTTAATGATCTGGTTTTATGCTTTTGCTGTTCGTTTCGCAATCAGAAGTGAATAATTTGTGATATGAATAACAATAAATTTACACCAATGGTTTAATTATCATTTAAATCAATGCATTAAAAAAATGACGTTGTTTCTGTTAGACTTTTTGGGTTACAACGTATTGTCTATAAAAGCATCTGTTTTAAATTGTTTACTTGTTAATGATGTAAGGGGAAGGTGATGCATGATTCATTAACCATCGCGCTGTTGCAGGCGCGTGAAGCGGCGATGGGCTACTTCCGCCCGATAGTGAAACGGCATAATCTGACCGAGCAGCAGTGGCGTATCGTCCGCGTACTGGCCGAGCATCCCTCCATGGATTTTCATGATCTGGCGTTCCGCACCTGCATTTTGCGCCCAAGCCTGACCGGCATTCTGACGCGGATGGAGCGCGACGGTCTGGTGCTGCGCTTAAAGCCGGTGAATGACCAGCGCAAGCTGTACGTATCGCTGACGAAAGAAGGCAACGCGCTGTACCAGCGTGCTCAGGCTCAGGTGGAAGAGGCGTACCAGCAGATTGAGGCGGAATATACCCCGGAGAAGATGAAGCAGCTCACGGCGCTGCTGGAAGAGTTTATTGAACTCGGAAACCGACATATTGCCGCGCGGGACGAAGAGTAAAAACCCTAAAATCCAGGATGATTTTCGTAAAGTTTTCCCTTTCCAGGCCGAAAATTCTGTATCTGTCTGAGGAAAGAGAAAACATGTTAAATCGTATCAAGATTGTCACCAGCTTACTGCTGGTTTTAGCGATATTTGGCCTTTTACAACTCACATCCGGTGGTCTTTTCTTCAATGCCCTGAAGCATGACAAAGAGAATTTCACCATCCTGCAAACCATTCGCCAGCAACAATCCACCCTGAACGGTAGCTGGGTGGCGCTGCTGCAAACCCGTAACACCCTGAACCGCGCGGGTATCCGCTATATGATGGATCAGAACAATATCGGCAGCGGCTCAACCGTCGCCGAGCTGATGCAGATTGCCTCTGCGTCTCTGAAACAGGCGGAAAAAAACTGGGCGGATTACGAAGCACTTCCGCGCGACCCGCGTCAGAGCGACGCTGCGGCACTGGAAATCAAACGTAATTACGATATCTACCACGGCGCGCTGGCCGAGCTGATCCAGCTGCTGGGGGCGGGCAAGATCAACGAGTTCTTCGACCAGCCGACCCAGAGCTATCAGGATGGCTTTGAGAAGCAGTACGTCAGCTACCTGCAACAAAACGACGCGCTCTATCAGACCGCGGTTGAAGACAGCAACAGCTCTTACCGCCAGGCTATCTGGGTGCTGATTAGCGTGCTGGCTGCGGTGCTGGTGGTGATTGTTGCCGTCTGGCTGGGTATTCGTCAGGCGCTGATTTCGCCGCTGAACCGTCTGATTGACAGCATTCGTCATATCGCCAGCGGCGACCTGGTGAAGCGCATCGACGTGGAAGGCTCCAACGAGATGGGTGAACTGGCTGACTCCCTGCGCCATATGCAGGGCGAGCTGGTGCGCACCGTGGGTGACGTGCGTAACGGCGCAAACGCCATTTACAGCGGTGCGAGCGAAATCTCGATGGGCAATAACGATCTCTCATCCCGTACCGAGCAGCAGGCTGCCTCTCTGGAAGAGACCGCCGCCAGCATGGAACAGCTGACCGCCACAGTGAAGCAGAACGCCGAGAATGCCCGTCAGGCGAGCAACCTGGCCCTGAGCGCATCCGAAACCGCGCAGAAAGGCGGGAAAGTGGTGGATAACGTGGTGCAGACCATGCGCGACATCGCCGGCAGTTCGCAGAAAATCGCCGATATTATCAGCGTGATCGACGGGATTGCTTTCCAGACTAATATTCTGGCGCTGAACGCGGCGGTAGAAGCGGCACGTGCGGGCGAGCAGGGCCGCGGCTTTGCGGTGGTTGCAGGTGAAGTACGAAACCTGGCGCAGCGCAGCGCCCAGGCGGCTCGCGAGATCAAGAGCCTGATTGAAGACTCCGTGGGGCGCGTGGAGTTGGGTTCAACGCTGGTAGAAAGCGCCGGTGAAACCATGGGTGAGATCGTGAATGCGGTAACGCGCGTGACGGACATCATGGGCGAAATCGCGTCTGCGTCTGATGAGCAGAGCCGCGGTATCGACCAGGTGGGGCTGGCGGTGGCTGAGATGGATCGCGTGACCCAACAGAACGCCTCGCTGGTGGAAGAGTCTGCGGCGGCCGCGGCGGCACTGGAAGAGCAGGCGAGCCGTCTGACGCAGGCCGTTGCGGTGTTCCGTATTCAGCAGGAACAGATGAAGGCGCGCGAGTTCGCCTCCGCGAAAAGCGTTGCCGCACCGGTAGTGGCGCGTAAACCGGCGACCGCAGATGCGGGCGATAACTGGGAAACGTTCTGACGTTGTGCGTTTCGCCGGGTGGCGGCTGCGCCTTACCCGGCCTACGGATTGTGGGTTTTGCCGGGTGGCGGCTGCGCCTTACCCGGCCTACGGGATGTGCGTTTTGCCGGGTGGCGGCTGCGCCTTACCCGGCCTACGGGATGTGCGTTTCGCCGGGTGGCGGCTACGCCTTACCCGGCCTACGGATTGTGGGTTTTGCCGGGTGGCGGCTACGCCTTACCCGGCCTACGGATTGTGGGTTTTGCCGGGTGGCTGCGTCTGACTGGCCTGCGGAATTGGGTTTTGTAGGCCCGGTAAGCGCAGCGCCACCGGGCGATTTTACAGAGGCAGGCGCATGGCGCAGCGGGAACCATACGCTAAACCGTGCGCCGTCTCTTCTTCACGTTTCCGGCGCATTTCCGGCGTCAGCGTCGTCATCATTTCAAACCCTAATCGCCTGTAGTAGGGCGCATTCCACGAGACATCACGAAACGTCGTTAACGTCAGCGAGGTTAGCCCCAGCGTGCGGGCATGCTCTGCGACACGGTTAATCAACCGGCGTCCGAGACCTCGTCCCTGCCAGTCCAGATGAACCGAAAGTTCCACAATAAACAGCGAAGATGACTGGGCTTCGGCGAGAATAAAGCCCACGGGCCTGTCATCAGCCAGCGCCAGCCAGCTTAATCCGCGTCCGGCGTAACCGAGGTGATCTTCAACGGAAATAACCTCGCTGTCTGCCATCCAGGCCAGCTCAGGAACGTCGCGAAATCGCTGCCCCGCCGCGCGTTCAATGGCGGGCAGGGCAGCGACGTCGTCGATGCGCGTCGGGCGAAGGGTGAACGCCGTCATCAGCCAGCGCTGCTCACAATTTTAATCTCCACCATGCCGATTCCCAGCTTGCGCGGAGCGTGACCGAGAATATTCCCTTCGTTAGTGGACTGCGGCTCGGGCGGCACAATGACCAGCGTATTGCTGCGCGTGGGGTTATCGAAATGCAGCGTGCTGGTGGTGACATCATTGCTCAGCGTCAGCATCTGTTCTTTATCGCCGACGCGCACCGGCACAGGACGGTTTGCGTTGGGACCAAATGCCCTGGCGGTGATCACCAGATCGAATTTCTCCGGCAGCGGATGGGTATACTCAATTTTCACCTCATCACCTAACTGCGCGTTAGACCAGCGCCCCCACGATTCGGGACGTGAAATACCGCTGAACTGCTTCACCTCTTCAGGCGCGCCGGCAACGTTAAAAATAAAGCTGTCAGCTTTATAACGAATGTCGTTGTCGACGATTTTCAGCAGGTCTACGTTGCGCTGATAGCGTGCGGTATCAATAACCGTATCTTTAAACGCGGTTTTCCCCTGCCACTGCGGTTTATCAACGTGTTGCACGGTCTGCTCGCCACCGAGTTGCCCCTGAGAGACGCACCAGTCGGTGGACAGTGACAGCTCTTGTGACCAGAGCTGGCCCATTTTGTAGCATTTATCGACCCAGACGAAATTATCGCGCGGGGCGAATTCCGCCAGCTGGAAGCGCAGTGGCGCGGAGTATTCGCTTTCCGGCAGCGGCTCGACGCGGTTATCCGACACGCGCAGCAGCAGAGGCAGGCGGAAATGGCTGCCGGAGAACGCGATCATTTTTTTATCCTGATCGATGGTGAAGTCGTTTATCTCTTTCGGGAAGTTCCACAGGCGAATGATATCCGGCTTCCAGGCGAGGATTTTTTCCTTCATGTTGAGGAAGATTTCCGACAGGGACTGGCCCGACAACGTACTGCGGCCCAGGCCAATGAAGTTATCGCCACCCAGAATATCCAGCACGGTAGCGCCGTTATCCATCGAGTTACGTTTAGCGGCAATGATCTCCTGCTGCGGTTTATCGCCGCGCAGCACAAAGAACAGGTTGCTGCGATCCAGCTTATTCAGCTCATCCCAGGCGCTGTTTTTCATCGCCAGATGGTCAGATGAAACGACGATGACCGTATTTTTGAAATACGGCGACGCTTTGATTTTCTCGATTAACGCCGCGATATGTTCCTGGCTACAGGTCACAGCGCTGAACGACTTGTTGTTTTTACCGTCAATGTCGTAGCCCTGACGTTTACAGGTGCGTGAGACGAAACCATCCGGATGATGCGTGTCGACGGTCAACGCAAACAGCGAGAAGCGTTTACCGGCGCGGGAAAGCTCCTCGAATTTCTTCCAGGTTTCATCCAGAACGGTATCGTCGTAAAAGCCCCAGTCGTTGCGGTAGGCCGGATCGGCGACCGTGGTTTTCAGCTCTTCGGAACCATATAAGTGATCGAAACCGTGGGATTTCAGGAACACATCTTTCCCGGCAAAGCGCAGGTTAGCGCCCTGCATAAAGTAGTTTTCATAGCCCGAGTTTTTCAGGATATCGCCGAGGCAAATGTTCTGCGGGAAGAAGCTCGACATCGAGGCGGAGGCGTTGCCTTCAAACGGGGCGAACAGGGGAATGCCGCACTGGGAAGCCACCATCCCGGCGATGGTGTAATCCGTGCCAGGCAACTGCATGGTGTGGCTGAAGTCGAGGCCCTGGTTTTTCAGCGCGCCAAGCTCTGGCGTCAGGTTCGGGAAAGCATCGTTGTCAAACCAGGTGCGTTCCAGACTTTCGCCGTAGATATAGACCAGGTTGAGTTTAGGGTTGTCGATTTTCTTCGAGGGTTCTTTGTAATAGGCCGCAAAGTCCGGATCGCCATCGCGCGACTGGGATTTTACCAGCTCGGTAATTTGATGGAATGCCGGGCTGGCATCCACGGAGGCCAGCGCAAGGCACAGCGCCAGCAGGCTGTAGCCATGATGATGCGGACGGTGACGGCGACGGCGCAGAACCCAGGCCAGCGCGGCGAAGATGCCCACCAGGGCGACCACCAGCCCCAGACCCGGAAGGATGTACTTACCCACACCTGCGCCGGTCAGACTGTTGGTCAATGTGTAGAGCACCGCGTCGTTAATACCGTCGCCGGTAAAGTAATCGCTGGCATATAACGTAATGTTTAAAACAATAAAAATACCGAGCACCACCAGGGTGGCCACAAACCACCAGGTGTGACGACCGGCTTTCCAGGCATAAACGCCGATGGAAGCCAGGAAAAGGACAAGGGACATTAACTCTGACAACAGCAGATCCTCATCATGCCGGACGCTTAGCCGGCTAATTGCTTATTTTTTGGGTAATACAATGTAATTGCGATGTCGCTTAGCTGCAATTTTAGTGTCACGAAAGTGTGCTGTTGTTAGGATTTGGTTTATAAAATCGGATTTTTGAATACAGTCGCATCGTGGCATACGGAGGCTGAGGTGGTGGCAGGGGGTAAAAAAACGCACTTCACGCCGCGGTATAAGACTAATGTAATAAACGCGGCGTGTTGTGGCAGAAAAAGGGGGACGATCAGGAGAGGAAATTAACGCCTTGTTTCAGCACCAGATCGCAGGCTTTCGTTTTCACCTGTTTCGCCAGAGATGAATTTCCAAGGGTGCTGAGGTTCAGCTGCTGACCATTTTGCGCGTTCAGCAGGCCCTGTATACCGTCCATATAGTTGGTGTCCGCTTTCTGCTCCTGGGTGTCCAGTCCCAGTTTACCCAACACCTGGTTTTTGATGTTTTCGGTATCGGTGACGGAAGCCAGTTTCTGCTTCGCGCAGTATTCCAGAATACCCGCGGCGTTGTTCATCGTTCCGGCACTCAGGCTTTGGGAGCTGTTGCCCAGCAGGCCGGTGAGGGACGAGGCTGACAGCCCGCCCTGGGACGTGCCGCTCTCTTTGGTTAACTCACTTGCTGCGCTGGAGAGCGACTCCTGCCATGATGCGGCCTGCGCTGCGCCAGTCACCAGCAGGGCGCCAGTAAGGATGCTGATAAGAAATTGTTTTTTCATAATGATTTACTCAACAAGGTCCGTTTTGGGCCAGAAGTGGGTTCAGTATATACCTCTGCTCTTCCGGCGCTCCCTGGAAATATCTTAATACTCTTTGCCGGTGACGCGGCTGCGGTAGCTGTCCCAGTCGAAGATGACGTACAGGCTGTTACCCAGCTTCATGCGATCCATCACCCGCTCGCCAAGAAGTCGGGTCATCTCGTCGATATTGTGGTTCGTCAACATACCGGTTGGGCGTTTTGACGACGAACGGCGATCGACAATCTGGTTGATGATCACTTTTTCGTAGCGGGACTCCGTCTGGACACCGATCTCGTCGATGACCAGCAAATCCACGTTACTTAAATCATTCAGCAACTGTTCTTCGCTGGTTTCGCGATTACTGAAGGTGTCCTTCATGGCGGACATAATATCGGCCACGGTGATAATCAGCACTGACTTCCCGCGCAGCAGCAGCTCGTTGCAGATAGCGGCGGCGAGGTGATTTTTCCCGGTGCCGGGTTTTCCGCTAAAGATGAAGCTGGCGATGTTGCCGTCAAATTCATCCACGTACTGGCGCGCCTGGTTAAGGGCGTTCATCTGCCCCTGAGACTCGACCTTATAATTCTCGAAGGAGCAGTTCTGGTGCAGAGGGCGAATGCCCGAGCGGTTAAAGGTGCGCTGCATTTTCATCGCGCGGTTTTCGCGGGCGAGGGCAGCCGCGCGAATTTTACCCTGCTCTTTTTGCCATGCCAGCAGCTCTTCACCGGTGGTGAAGGCGGGCTTCACGTTGGCAGGCATCATCTTCTGCAAACGTTTCATCAGGTCGCCGACGTTTTTCATTTCGCACCTCGGAATCCATCAGGGATTTTTTTGTCCGGTTCTGAAAAAGCATTGATATCACGTTTTGGCTGGCCGTTGTTGCTGGCGCGGTTGATTTGCAGACTGCGCGCGAATTTTTGCTGCCACTGAACATGGTGGAAGACTTTTCCTTCAGCTTGCCAGTATGCGGTAAAGGCTGCCAGCTCTTCCGGTGTTGCGGGCTGCGAGAGGGCTATTCCCCATAAGGCCGCCTGCCGCTGAAAATCGGCGTCCGGCTGCCAACCGGCGTACATGGGAAATTTCCCCATTGGAACGGCCACCGGGGCGCTGGCGGGTTCGTCAAAAAACTGATTATCCAGCATGACATCGCTCGCCGGGCGCGACAGCTTCTCTTCAATTTCCAGAAGCTGCGCCAGACGCTCCGGCGTGACCGCATAAAACGCCGGGGCGTTGTCGGCAAATACCGCGAGCGTGCCGCCTTCGGCGTGCGTCAACACACCGCGAGGATCGCGCATAAAGGCATCAATGCCAGCAATGCTGGTGGTCAGAATTCTGGAGGACATAACACTTTCTCAACTGATTACTACGGGCGTGATTGAGGGTTATGGTAGCACAGAGAGAGGGGAGGAAAGGAGAGGATTTCCCCGGTGGCGTTACGCTTACCGGGGCTAAAATCACAGGGGCTGGTTACGCGATGATGTTCAGCGTCACGTCGATATTGTCGCGCGTCGCGTTAGAGTACGGACAGACGATGTGCGCCGCATCCACCAGTTTTTTGGCTTCCGCTGCGTCCATCCCTTCAACGTGGATGTTCAGCTTCGCTTCGATACCAAAACCGGTTGGCAGCGGGCCGATCCCTACTTCGCCTTCAATAAAGGCGTCTTTTGGCAGAGCGAATTTATCGCGTGCCGCAACGAACTTCATTGCGCCCAGGAAGCAGGCGGAGTAGCCCGCAGCGAACAGCTGTTCAGGGTTGGTTACTTCACCCCCCATGCCGCCCATCTCTTTTGGCACACCCAGTTTGACATCCAGAACGCCATCGGAAGACGTGGCGCGGCCATCACGGCCTCCGGTTGCTTTGGCTTTGGCAGTGTAGACAACTTTTTCTAAAGACATGGCAGGTTCCTCATCTTACGTTTATATGCGCTATTAAATAGCGCGCGATGTTTTAAGTTAAAATTAGACGCGTAAAGTACAGCCTTACGCGCGATGCAGCTGTTGGCGCAAACTTTCGAGCTGTTGTTTGAGTTCCAGCATGGTGTCGGTATCACACTGCGCTGCACAGCCCACGGCGTGGGGTATCGTCACAGCCTGCTGTTGCAGCGCCCGACCCGCGTCGCTCAGGGTGACGGCGACCTGACGCTCATCCTGACGGGAACGCTGGCGGAGGATCAATCCTGCGCTTTCCAGGCGTTTCAGCAGGGGAGTCAGCGTGGCGGAATCCAGGTACAGCCGCTCGCCAATGTCTGACACCGTAATATCATCCTGTTCCCAAAGCACCAGCATCACCAGGTATTGCGGGTAGGTCAGGTTAAGCGGTGCCAGCAGTTGCCGGTACAGCTTGTTAAGCGCCAGATTTGCCGAATAGAGGGCAAAACAGAGCTGGTTATCCAGCAGAAGCGCGTTGGTGGTGTCGTTCGTTTTTGCGTCCATGAAATGAATATAGATAGTGCGCGATACAATTGCAAGCGATTTTATTATACGCGTGGACGTTTGCGGTAAAGCCATAAGCCGGGGATCGACAGGCCGATGGAGAGCGCACCCACGATCGACGAGGCTTTAAGGAAGTTGCTCAGGAGCAGGATCATCTGGGGTTCGCTGTAGCCAAAATGGCTGATTTTGACGGCGGAGATCATCGCCGTATAGGCTGAAATGCCCGGGAACATAGGAATCACTGCCGCCACGGTGAATACCTTCGGGTGCGCCAGATACCAGCGAGACCACTGAATACCGATGCTGCCAACCAGCATGGAGGCGATAAACGTCGACCATTCAATATTAAAGCCCGCTGTCATCATGATCATACGAGAGCCGTGGCCAATGGCACCCAGCAGCGCACACCAGGGTAATGCACGCTGTGGGACGTTAAACACCATCGCAAAACCAACGGCGGGAAGGGCAGACAAGAGCATGTCCTGTGCCAGTGCGAGCATAAAATCCATCACGCCCATCCGCGTAACCCCCAGAGTGTCATGGCCATTACCACCCCGATACAGGTCGCCAGCGTCAGCAGGCTGGCTATCGCCCAGCGCGCCAGACCGGTGTTGATATGGCCTTTGAACATATCAGCGACGGCATTAATTAAGGGAAAACCCGGCACCAGCAGCAATACGCTGGCGGCCATCGCAACAGTAGGCGTGCTGGCGAAGTAGGGCTGGCGCAAAAGGAGGCCGGATACGGTTGTCGCCACAAATGCCGTGATGCAGAAGTTAATTTGCGGATGTAGCTGTCTGTGCGTCAACAGCTGGCGGACATACATTGCGATGCTGCTGGCAAAGAAGGTCACGACAGCGCCGTCCCAGCCGCCCGCGTTGAGCTTGCAGAAGCAGGCGCAGGACAGTCCCACCATCAGCACAACCAGCCAGCGCGGATACCGGAGGGGTTTGATTTGATTGAAACGTTTTTCTATCTCCCGGAGATCGAGCAGCTTGTGTTCAGCAAGGATCACGATGTGCTGCACTTCCGTCACGACGTGCATGTTAATGCCGCGGTCATGATTTTTACGGGTGGAGGTCAGGCACTGTCCGTCTTTAATGGTGGTCAGCACAATGGCATTTGACGAGATGGAACTCTCAACGCTGTCCATCCCCAGCGCCAGCCCAAGGCGTGTGGAGAGCTCTTCGACGAGGGCGCTTTCTGCGCCGTGCTGTAAGAGAAAAAGCCCGCACTGAATACATAGCCGCGTGGTGGCACGTTGCGTAGACCGATCTGCCTGCATGAAACGCCCTGAAGAGAAGAGAAATTGCTTACTTTTAACACAAAGTGCAGGGCCCTTTGCGCTGGGCCAGATCAACATTTGTGCGATCAGTGGCGCGATGGGGGCGGAGGAAAGACAGCATTGTTATTTATTTAATGAATGTGAAATTAGGATTTATAAAAACAATATATTAAGTATTTCTAATTTCATATTTTCGATCTTTTCACGCAATTTGAATTAAATTTAAATGGTCTTTATGCGATATTAGGCCTGTATTGGGCGTTTCTTAACCCATGTGATATTTGTTCTATTTTGCGAGTATTAACCCGTTTGTACTTCGGAATGCAAACGTGTTTAACCTTGCAGGGTTAGTTCGTTCTTAAATAAAGAATTCATGACAGGGAGGGTCTATGTTGCCATTGAATGGTAAACACGGAGTGGTGATCAGCAGAGTACCGGTTATGCAAAATGGGTTAGGTGGCGTCATGACGCGTCATTTTCCCGATTTTGAGATAACGTACTGCCGTTCGATGCAGGAGTTGACGTTATTACAATTGCGTCGCGCTGGGGTCGTTATTGCCGATATTTCGGGTGAGTATCGTAATCCACGCGGCACGCTTGAGCAATATTATGGGTTAATGAATCAGTACCGGGATATTCACTGGATATTCCTCGTTTCGCGCCCCCTTTATCCACTTGCAGTAGAGCTTCTTATGCGTCCGGAAAGCACGCTGCTTTCGGATATGGAACCCATTGAAGGCGTAATTAACGCTATTCGCGCGGGGAGTGAACGTGCCGAGCGAATAAGCCAGACGTTATTGATACCGGAAAATCCTGATATTGAAGAGGAGAGTGAGCAAATGATTGCGCTTACCCACTCTGAACGCAAGGTGTTGCGTTTGTTAGGTAAAGGTTGGGGAATCAACCAAATAGCCACGCTACTTAATAAAAGTAATAAAACGATCAGTGCACAGAAAAACAGTGCAATGCGTCGCTTATCACTTCGCAGTAATGCCGATATGTACGCGTGGATAAGCAGTACCCAGGGAATGCGAGAACTCAGTTTAATGTCGGCTTATGGAGAGTTTGAGGAATGGAAAAGACCACTGCAACAAAACATATCGCCGTCATCGAAAGCTGCTCAATGAGCGCTATGGGGCTGAAGCATCTTTTTGCGATGCCCGCCCTGAGCCATTACCAGGTGCACCTGTTTGCCAGATTTGACAACTTCAAAGCGGCGCTCTCGGAAATCTCATTCTTTGCCGTAATTTATTCATTGTCCGATGAGCGTGAGGAGCGGCGAAACTGTCTGGCCTGTTTGCGGGATCTCACCTTCACCCACAGCGACGTCAAGCGTATTGTGCTGGCCTCTGATGAAATGGAGGCGAGACTGGTCAGCCATCTTTCGCCTTCTCGCTTACATGGAATTATCAGTAAATCGGTTCCGCTGAAGCAGTTAATGGAGGGGCTGGAGACATTACTCAGCGAAACGCATCACGTGAACGACAACGTGTACAATCACTGGTGTGTGAGCCAGCATCGTATGCTAAGCCCAACTGAAAGGGCGATTCTGCGATATATGTCATCGGGTTTTTCGATCCCTGAAATTGCGGCACAGCTTGAACGCAATATCAAAACCATCCGGGCGCATAAGTTTAACGCAATGGTAAAATTGGGCGTCAATTCTGATGTGGGATTACTGGATGCGGCAGATATCCTGGCGCATCTTCCGGTCAGGGAAATACGCCGTTCCGCTCTCACCGTTCCTTCTTTCTCGTAGCGTTAAGTGATGCGCCAGAATTCTTCTGGCGCAACGTTCAAATACAGACATCAACCCATTTTGCTGCGGTCAGTTCCGCCATTCTGTCGGGCGATATACGCACCGCACTGTGGATGGCGCCCGCTGCGGGTAACACTTCGGCGTACTGTTTTAAAGTGATGTCACAGTAAACAGAGAGCGGATTTTCCAGTCCAAAAGGGCAGACGCCGCCAACAGGATGACCCGTCAGGGTTACTACCTCATCGCAGCTGAGCATGCGGGCTTTTGCGCCGAATGTCTCTTTGAGCTTTTTGTTATCCAGACGCGCATCGCCTTTTGCAACCACCAGAATCACATCATTTTTAATTTTCAGTGACAGCGTTTTGGCAATTTGGCCGGGTTCAACGTTGTGCGCGGCAGCAGCAAGGGCAACAGTCGCTGTGCTTTGGTTAAGCTCGATGATTTCTATATCCGGAGCGTGTTCGGCGAAAAACTGCTGTACAGACTGCAAACTCATTGATTCCTCCTGACAAATATCTTCCGTAATCTGTCATAAGAATTTAGTCGCTGTAAATATCCCTTAAGTAACAAATATCCGTCAGGGGCGATTTCTGGATCGCCTTCACATTCACAGAAACCGGTTACAGTAACCGGTTGCAGAGCGTGATGCAGAGATTAATACTGAGTGTGTAACTCCCCCTGTATCGAATAATAAGAGCTAATTATGAAACCATTCCGTTTGAGCAGTACCGCAGGTACACGATCCGGCAAGGTTGTGACGCTGATGTATGGAACAACGTGTGACGTGAGAACGTCCGAAACGAACGTCTGACAGGAGATCTGCTATGTCTGCCAACCATGCTGCATTTAATCTGATTTTCCGCTTCGTTGAAAATTATGTCAGCCCTATTGCCGGGCGCATCTCTTCCCAGCGTCACGTTATGGCGATTCGTGACGGGTTCATCTCGGCAATGCCGTTTATGATTGTCGGGTCGTTTTTATTAGTGTTCGCTTACCCACCTTTTTCGCCAGATACCACCTGGGGCTTTGCCCGCGCCTGGCTGGATATGGCGAAGCAGTTTGAAGGGCAAATTCTGACGCCGTTTGATATGACGATGGGGGTGATGTCCCTCTATATCTGTGCGGCTATCGCCTACAACCTGGGCAAACATTACGTTAAAACCCATCAGCTGGATCCGTTCATGTGTGCGATGCTGTCGCTGATGGCGTTCCTGCTGGTCGCCGCCCCTAAAACCAAAGGCGCCTTACCGGTTGATAGCCTTGGAGGGACCGGGATTTTCACCGCAATCCTGGTGGCGATTTACTGCGTTGAGATGATGCGTTTCCTGAAAGCACACAATATCGGGATCCGTCTGCCAGACCAGGTTCCGCCGATGATCAAAAACTCGTTTGACCTGCTGATCCCGGTGCTGGTGGTGGTGCTGACGCTTTATCCGCTGAGTCTGTTGATCCAGTCGCAGTTCGGTATGCTGATCCCACAGGCCATCATGTCGATATTCAAACCGCTGGTCTCTGCGGCGGACTCGCTGCCAGCGATCCTGCTGGCGGTGCTGATTGGCCACCTGCTGTGGTTTGCCGGGATCCACGGTGCAGCGATTGTATCGGGTATGCTGCAAATGTTCTGGCTGACGAACCTGGGGGCGAACCAGACCGCGCTGGCGGCGAGCCTGCCTTTACCACACATCTTTATGGAAGCCTTCTGGACGTTCTTTATTGTGATCGGTGGGTCAGGAGCGACGATGGGGCTGGTGTTCTGTTACCTGCGTAGCCGCTCCGCGCACCTGCGCTCCATTGGACGTCTGAGCGTGGTGCCAAGCATTTTCAATATCAATGAACCGGTGATTTTTGGTACGCCGATTGTGATGAACCCGGTGTTCTTTATTCCTTTCCTGCTGGCGCCGATGGTCAATGCCGTACTGGCATGGGCAGCGATGAAGTTTGATCTGATTGGCCGCGTGATTTCCGTTGTGCCGTGGACGGCACCGGCTCCGGTTGGTGCCGCCTGGGCGCTGGGCTGGGATTTCCGTGCAGCCATTCTGGTGCTGGTTTTGGCCTGCGTTTCCGCCATTATCTATTTCCCGTTCTTCAAGGTGTACGAGAAACAGTTGCTTCAGCAGGAAGCGGAAGAAGCACAGCGTAATGGGGAAGAGGAAAATCAGCAGGTCGCTTAGGTAAAAGCAAAACGGCAACGCAGGTTGCCGTTTTTAGTGTTTGTTCCCTCTCTCTGCGGGTTTCAGGCAGGGCCAGACTACTTAAGCGTGCAATCGCCGCACTGCTGGACATCCGGCAGACGGTAGCGCTGACAGCAGGTACGACGCACCAGAAGTCCCTCACGCGGAACCACGGTGCGGTAAAGAGGGTTATCCCGCCCATCCGACAGCTGTCTGGCAAAGAAACAGCTCTGACGCAGCGCATCCACTTTCTCGTCGCCGAGCAGCGGCTTCATCTCCGTTAAATACCAGTGGATAAGATACCCGGTATTACTCCAGATCAGTTTGCCGTTGATCTCCCCCGTCGCTTCCAGCGCATCAATGACCGGAACCAGCGCTCTTGTAATCAGTCGTTCCATACGCGCCTGCGCTGACAGGTGACTCGCGCTCGGATCTTCGTGTACATCAATCCAGAAACAGGCGGCGCGTCCGGTCTCATGGAATTCGACGTGGAAATGTTCCGATGAGAGATCGAGCATCGTTTCCTGGGTCAACAGGGCCAGCATGACAGGCGGCACCATTAGCCCGATATACCATTGTGCCCAGAGGGAAAGCAGCGGTTTATTTTCCCGCGCCAGCGTCGGTTGGTTACGATAAATATGGTCGGAATAGGTTGCCAGCAGTGACCGCAGCTCGGCAGGTCGTTGCCACTGAGTCAGCGTCAGAGCATGATGCGGCGGTGCTTCATCCAGTTTGATGAAATCCAGCAGATGGGCGCGTGTTACGGCGATTTTTTCCCGAATGGCATCCGCAAGCGTCGTTTCTCCGGCGGAGAGTGGAGCTCGCCAGAGCAGTGGCTCAACGATGTGTGCGGTACGAGTCGCCATAGTGTGGATTACAAATCTAAATGATAATGATTGCCAATCCTAACTATAGATAAAACCGAGCGCAAGCGTTTTATCCTGGCGCTGTGAAGGCGGTTTCAGGCGATATGAAGCTCGTCGCTCAGCAGAATGCTGTTGCGTCCCATATGCTTGGCTTCATAGAGGGCTTTATCGGCTTTCGCCAGTGCGCCATCAACGTCTTCACCTTCGAACATGGCTATGCCAATGCTGATGGTCACGTTAGTGGCGACGCTTTCGTTAAACATGTGGGGGATTTTGAGATCGTAAACCTTCTGACGTATGCGTTCAGCTGTCTGGCGCGCTTGCTCCAGTGGGATGTTACTTAACAGCACCATAAATTCTTCCCCGCCAAACCGGGCGACAACATCGCGTGAGCGCACGGCGTCGCGGATCGCAGCCGAGACCCTGATCAAGGCCTGATCGCCCATCATATGGCCGTAATGATCGTTGTAGGCTTTGAAATGGTCGATATCCATCAGCAGCACAAAGTGCTCGCCAGCGTCAGGCCTGGGGAGGTTCTCAAGCCGGCTTTGCAGCCCGCGACGGTTATATAGGCCGGTGAGCGGGTCCATCATGCTGAGATCGGTCAGGGTTTCACGCTCTTCGAGCAGTTCGGAAAGCAGCTCCTGGGCGAAACGGTCATTGCGCCGCTGAAGAACATGATGGATACCAATGGCGACCACCGGCAGCGCGAAAAAATAGGCCATTCTCAGCCAGTTTTCGGACGGGCTAAGCCACAGGCAGGATATAAAAGCGGGAAATGAATGTAACGTAAAGGCTTTAATATTACTGGCGAAAGCCAGAGACCCTATAAAAAGCACTGTTAATAGCGCCATCATTAAATAGGTTGCGTGATCGTGCGTTATTAACAGAAATTTTGAGACGATCTGCCATGCCCATAAAAACCCAAAAATAGCTGAAACAGCAGGGATATTTATTTTTCGCGTGCTATTTTTCCAGTGCCAGATAAGTAAGCCAGTGCTGGCAGTCAATACGGCAAACAGGGGGAATGATAACACACGAACGGAATAGAGAGGGTTTGTTACCGAGAACAATGCTGATGCAGCGTTCAGAAATAAAAATAAACGTAAAGAAAGCTGATATTTCTTGTTGACTAAGGACAGCCAGGATTGTGATGTCATATGCGTGCGTTTTTATTAAAACTCAATTAAAACAATGAGCAAGGTGTTGTTATGTATTATTGGTCGCTACAAAATTGAATTTTTATTATCAGAAAAACGTTATCGGAAGTTAACAGGTGGGCAATTTATCACCTTACACATTCTCTGTCATTATGGGAAAGCAATTGCTGGCGCAATTTCTTACGTCGCATGCTGACAAGTGATAATTACTATCATATGATACTGGTTATCATTATCAGTGCGAGAGGTGAAACCATGTTGAGCAAAGCGCTGGGAAGTGGGTGGGGAATATTGCTGCCTGGTTCCATTATCGGTGGGCTGATGTTTGCCGATCTTCCCATTGATGTCTGGAAAGCAATGATTGTTTCGGGCTTGCTGGTGACATCCGCGATGATCTGGCACAAACAGTTACGGCATTACGTGCTGTTGCCATCATGCGTTGCGCTAATCAGTGGACTGCTGGTGATTCTGATGAGTTTGAAATAAAAGGGAAAAACAAGAGGTACTGCTGAAGGGATGTAAGATAATTGGTGCGAGGGGGGGGACTTGAACCCCCACGTCCGTAAGGACACTAACACCTGAAGCTAGCGCGTCTACCAATTCCGCCACCTTCGCACAGTCATCTTACTGGTTTGATATCGCCTCGTTGGTGCGAGGGGGGGGACTCGAACCCCCACATCCTAAGGACACTAACACCTGAAGCTAGCGCGTCTACCAATTCCGCCACCTTCGCCCAGTGCGAGCAATATCAACGTGATTTATGGTGCGAGGGGGGGGACTTGAACCCCCACGTCCGTAAGGACACTAACACCTGAAGCTAGCGCGTCTACCAATTCCGCCACCTTCGCATACCATCGACACTGTAAAAGTATCGTAACCACGGAGGCGCATTCTAGATGTTTTCAGCTTTACGTCAACAGAAAATTGCGCACGTTGTTTTGATTGCTGCAAAAATGGGCGATGGCAGCGTCAGCCATCGCCGGGCAGGGGAATTACTTTTTCGCCTGGCGCGTCATCACGGTGCGATACACCTTAAAGCGGCCTGTCTGGGCGATCACTTCGTGGAAGCCGAAGGTTTCATCCAGCACTTTCGGATACGCCAGGAAGGCATTCGCCACAATACGTAGCTCACCGCCGCTGTTAAGGTGACGGGTTGCGCCACGGATCAGCGTTTGCGCCGCTTCAAGGCTGGTCTCCATCCCGTCGTGGAACGGCGGGTTAGAGATGATCATGTCAAAGCGACCGGTCACGTCGGAGAAGACGTTACTGGCAATCACTTCGCCTTCAATGCCGTTCGCAGCAAGCGTGGCGCGGCTGGCTTCTACCGCCGGGGCGCTCACGTCACACAGGGTTAAACGCACTTTTGGTGAGTGGCTGGCGAGAACCGTTGACAGCACGCCCGCGCCACAGCCGACGTCCAGCACCTTGCCCTTGGTGTGCGGCGTCAGGGTGGACAGCAGCAGCTTGCTGCCCGTATCGAGCGCGTCACGGCTAAACACACCCGGCAGGGTTTTAATGGTCAGGCCGTCAAGCTGGTACTCGTCCCAGAAGGTGTTGGCATCAAAAGTGGTCTGTTTTTCCAGACGGCCATGATACAGGCCGCAGCGTCGGGCGCTGTCGATTTTCGTCAACGGCGCGTAGCCTTCGAGCATCTGCTCTGCGCTTCGCACCCCGCTGCGGTTCTCACCGACGACAAAAATATCGCAGCCGACCGGCAGCAGAGAAAGCAGGTTCATCAGCTGGAACTGGGCTTCCGGTTTGTTCTTCGGCCAGTAGTAAATGAGCGTATCGCAGTCAGCAATATCGCTCTGCTCCGCCACCAGGCTAAAGCGTGCGCGCTCGCCCATCTGGCGGCTCAGCACCTGCCAGTGGTGGTAGTATTGGGTGTGGGCACGGCTTTCAGCACAGTCGAAACGTGCGGGCAGGTCATCCTGCATATCTCCGGCAAACAGAATACGGCTTTCTTCGAAATCATCACTGTGACGCAGCAAGACTTCACTTGCCGGGGTAAATGCAGACATGAATTGTTCCTCAATAAACTCAGGCGGGGATTATAGTAGGTAGATGGCGCAGTTTCGACACATTTGCTATATTTGCGCGCCTGAGAGACAGGAGTTTTCGCTATGACATCCCGACGAGACTGGCAGTTGCAGCAGCTGGGCATCACCCAGTGGGCTTTGCGTCGCCCGACGGCGTTGCGGGGCGAAATAGCCATCTCCATCCCTGCGCATGTCCGCCTGGTGATGGTGGCAGAAGCGCCGCCTGCCCTGAACGAACCCCTGATTGAGGATGTCCTTCGCACCCTGAAGGTGACAAACGATCAGGTATTACAGCTGGCGCCCGAAAGCGTCGCGATGCTTCCCCCTGACAGCCGCTGTAACAGCTGGCGAATCGGGGCGGTGGATGAGCTACCTCTTGAAGGAAGCCAGATCAGCTCGCCAGCGCTGGACGAACTGAAAGCCAACCCAAAAGCGCGTAGCGCGCTATGGCAACAAATTTGCGAATATGAACACGATTTCTTCCCTCACGACGGCTGACCTGGCCACCGCGTTCGCGATTGAAACACGCGCCCATGCCTTTCCGTGGAGCGAAAAGACGTTTGCCAGCAATCAAGGCGAACGCTATTTAAATCTCCGCGTGGACGTTGACGGTGCGATGGCCGCGTTCGCCATCACGCAGGTCGTTCTGGACGAGGCGACGCTGTTTAATATCGCGGTCGATCCCGCTTACCAGCGCCGCGGGCTGGGCAGGGATCTGCTTGAGCACCTCATTCGTGAGCTGGAAACCCGTGACGTTTTCACCCTGTGGCTGGAGGTGCGCGCGTCCAATGTCGCCGCCATCGCGCTCTATGAAAGCTTAGGCTTCAACGAGGCGACTATCCGCCGTAACTACTACCCCACCGCAGAGGGACGTGAAGACGCCATTATCATGGCTCTGCCGATTGGATAACGAAAATAAGGTTGTAACGATGAAATGGGACTGGATTTTCTTTGATGCCGACGAAACGCTGTTTACGTTTGACTCGTTCGGCGGCCTACAGCGGATGTTTCTCGACTATAGCGTGACGTTCACCGCGGAAGATTTTCAGGACTATCAGGCGGTGAACAAGCCGCTGTGGGTGGATTACCAGAACGGAGCCATCACCGCGTTACAGCTTCAGCATCAGCGTTTTGACGTCTGGGCTGAACGGTTAAACATCAGTCCTGGGGTGCTGAACGAGGCCTTCCTGAATGCGATGGCGGATATCTGCGCGCCGCTGCCCGGCGCCGTTTCTCTGCTGGATTCGCTGAAAGGGAAGGTGAAGCTTGGGATCATCACCAACGGCTTTACCGCGCTTCAGCAGATCCGCCTTGAACGCACTGGCTTGCGCGATCATTTCGACGCGCTGGTGATCTCCGAAGAGGTAGGCGTGCCGAAGCCGGATCCGCGTATTTTCGATTATGCACTGGCGCAAGCGGGCAATCCTGACCGCGATCGCGTGCTGATGGTGGGGGATACGGCAGAATCTGATATTCTGGGAGGTATGAGATCGGGCCTGTCGACCGTCTGGCTGAATGCGCATGGCCGCACGTTGCCTGAAGGCATCGAACCGACCTGGACCGTAACGTCATTGAACGAACTGGAGCAGCTCCTGTGTAAACAATGATTGCCTGCCCCCTGTTGATGGGTAAAATAGCCGCATTTTTCGTATTCCATGATGCGCGGCCTGCTGCCGCGCTTACCTAAGAAGAATTGATTATGACGTTGTCTCCTTATCTGCAAGAGGTGGCCAAACGCCGCACTTTTGCCATTATCTCGCACCCGGATGCCGGTAAAACGACCATCACCGAGAAGGTGTTGCTGTTCGGACAGGCGATCCAGACCGCGGGTACCGTTAAAGGCCGTGGCTCCAGCCAGCATGCTAAATCCGACTGGATGGAGATGGAAAAGCAGCGTGGTATTTCGATTACCACCTCCGTGATGCAGTTCCCGTATCATGACTGCCTGGTGAACCTGCTGGACACCCCGGGGCACGAAGACTTCTCCGAAGATACCTACCGTACCCTGACGGCGGTGGACTGCTGCCTGATGGTGATCGACGCCGCGAAAGGTGTTGAAGATCGTACCCGCAAGCTGATGGAAGTCACTCGTCTGCGCGATACGCCGATCCTTACCTTTATGAACAAACTCGACCGTGACATCCGTGATCCGATGGAGCTGATGGATGAAGTGGAAAACGAGCTGAAAATCGCCTGCGCGCCAATCACCTGGCCGATTGGCTGCGGCAAGCTGTTCAAAGGGGTTTACCACCTCTATAAAGACGAAACCTACCTGTATCAGACCGGTAAGGGCCACACTATTCAGGAAGTCCGCATCGTGAAAGGGCTGGACAACCCGGAGCTGGACGCCGCTGTCGGTGAAGAGCTGGCCGCGCAACTGCGCGATGAGCTTGAGCTGGTCAAAGGCGCCTCTCACGAGTTCGACAGAGAACTGTTCCTGAGCGGTGACATTACCCCGGTCTTCTTCGGTACTGCACTCGGCAACTTCGGCGTTGACCATATGCTCGACGGTCTGGTTGAGTGGGCCCCGCAGCCGATGCCGCGTAAAACCGACACCCGCGAAGTAGAAGCGAAGGAAGAGAAGTTCTCCGGCTTCGTCTTTAAAATTCAGGCCAACATGGACCCGAAACACCGCGACCGCGTCGCCTTTATGCGCGTGGTTTCCGGTAAGTACGAAAAGGGCATGAAGCTGCGTCAGGTGCGTATTGGTAAAGACGTAGTGATTTCCGACGCGCTGACCTTCATGGCGGGCGACCGTTCCCACGTGGAAGAAGCCTATCCGGGTGACATCATTGGTTTACACAACCACGGTACCATTCAGATCGGCGATACCTTCACGCAGGGCGAAATGATGAAGTTCACCGGTATCCCGAACTTCGCGCCGGAACTGTTCCGCCGCATTCGCCTGCGCGATCCGCTTAAGCAGAAGCAGCTGCTGAAAGGCCTGGTCCAGCTTTCGGAAGAGGGGGCTGTACAGGTGTTCCGCCCTATCGCCAACAACGATCTGATCGTGGGCGCGGTGGGTGTGCTCCAGTTTGACGTGGTAGTTGCCCGTCTTAAGAGCGAGTACAACGTGGAAGCGATTTACGAATCGGTGAACGTGGCGACCGCGCGCTGGGTTGAATGTTCAGACGTGAAGAAATTCGAAGAGTTTAAGCGTAAGAACGAAGTTCAGCTGGCGCTGGACGGTGGCGATAATCTGACCTATATCGCCCCGACTATGGTTAACCTGAACCTGACGCAGGAACGTTATCCCGACGTTCAGTTCCGCAAAACGCGCGAGCATTAATTCCCTCTCAGAGCACGGCAGCCGCCGTGCTCTTCTTTAATTCCAGTGTTATTAAACCCTTGCGGAATGTTCTTAATTCAACGTAATTTTTCGCTATTCGTTCGTTTTTTCCCCAATTCTGAATGCACCCCTCTGATTGTGATCTATATTTAACTCAGTGTTTAGCACCGGGCGTGGATGAATTAACTGTTCAATGCATGTCCACTGGTTCTCCATTTCGCCCGTGTGTTAATTCGCAATATATAAAACCAAGATTTAGGGAAGTATGTCGCCCAAATAACGGGCAAAACACAGGAATAAATCGATGAATATGACAAGACTGAAGATTTCTAAAACTCTGCTGGCTGTAACGTTGGGTAGTGTCCTGGTAAGCGGTTCTGCTCTGGCGGAAACCAGCACCATGGATAAAGCGCAAAATACCGCTAATACCGCAGGGGAAAAAATCGATAGCTCTATGAATAAAGTCGGTAATTTCATGGATGACAGCTCTATCACAGCAAAAGTGAAAGCCGCACTGGTGGATCATGAATCCATTAAGAGCACCGATATTTCTGTTAAAACCGACAACAAGGTTGTCACTCTGAGCGGTTTCGTTGAAAGCCAGACTCAGGCTGAAGAGGCCGTTAAAGTAGCGAAAGGCGTTGAGGGCGTAAGCTCTGTAAGCGACAAACTGCACGTACGTGACAGCAAAGAATCGTCGGTGAAGGGCTATGCCGGAGATGCAGCAACTACCAGCGAAATCAAAGCTAAACTGTTAGCTGACGACATCGTGCCATCCCGTATGGTGAAAGTTGAAACCACCGATGGTGTGGTCCAGCTGTCCGGTACGGTTGAGAACCAGGCACAAAGCGATCGTGCCGAGTCAATTGCGAAAGCTATTGATGGTGTGAAAAGCGTCAAAAACGATCTGAAAACGAAGTAAAGCAGTACCACTCGCCCGTCTGGCTGAAAACCGCGGGCGAAATAAAAACGACTCTGGAAAAGCCGGTGAGTGACCTGAGCGCTCACGTTTAGCGGCCGACATTAACTATGGTAAAGGAGAGGCTTATGTTTCGTTGGGGCATTATATTTCTGGTTATCGCGTTAATTGCCGCCGCATTGGGCTTTGGTGGACTGGCGGGTACCGCGGCATGGGCAGCGAAAATTGTTTTCGTCGTCGGTATTATTCTGTTCCTGGTCAGCCTGTTTACGGGTCGACGTCGCCCGTAGCAAACGCAATAGTTATTAAACAAACTCAAGCCAGTCCTCGTGACTGGCTTTTTCTCGTTTGAGAACCATCGGGAATGTGCGTTACTGTGTCTCATCAAAATAATGAAAACAGGAAGGCAGAGGTGGGGCAACGAATTCCCGTGACGCTCGGCAATATTGCGCCGCTGACGTTAAAACCGTTTCATGCAGGCCAGCTTGCGCTGGTCTGTGAAGGGGGCGGGCAGCGCGGTATTTTTACCGCCGGCGTGCTCGATGAATTTATGCGCGCGCAATTCAACCCGTTCGATCTCTATTTCGGTACCTCTGCCGGGGCGCAGAACCTCTCCGCCTATGTCTGCAACCAGCCCGGCTATGCGCGCAAAGTGATTATGCGCTACACCACCTCCAAAGAATTCTTCAATCCGGTACGCTTCGTGCGCGGCGGGAACCTGATCGATCTCGACTGGTTACTGGATGCCACCTCCAGCCAGATGCCGCTGGCCATGGATACCGCGTCACGACTGTTCGATACCGGCAAAGCGTTCTGGATGTGCGCCAGCCGTGGCGATGACTATTCACCGGGTTACTTTTCGCCGCAGAAAGAGAACTGGCTGGATATCATTCGCGCTTCCAGCGCGATCCCGGGTTTCTACCGTACCGGCGCGCTGCTGGAGGGGATAAACTATCTTGACGGCGGTATCAGCGACGCGGTGCCGGTACAGGAGGCCGCGCGGCGCGGGGCGAAAACCATTGTGGTGATCCGCACGGTACCTTCGCAGATGTATTACACCCCACAGTGGTTTAAGCGGATGGAACGCTGGCTGGGCGACAGCAGCCTGCAACCGCTGGTGAATATCGCGAAGCAGCATGAAACCACCTACGGCGCGATGCAGCGTTTTATTGAAAAACCACCGGGCAAGCTGCGCATCTTTGAAATTTATCCGCCGAAGCCGCTGCTGAGCATGGCGCTGGGCAGTCGGCTGCCTGCGTTGCGTATGGATTACAAAACGGGGCGGCTATGCGGGCGATACTTCCTGGCGACCGTCGGGAAAATGCTGGCCGAGCAACCGCCTCTTCATCGGCATAAAAGCATCATATTGCCACCCGCTAGTGTGGCCAATGACGCGGTGGCGATGCCGCTGGTGGACGCGCCGCAGGCCAACGACGGCATACTCGATAACGAGGACCTGGCGTGACGCACTCTTTTATCGATACCCATTGCCACTTTGATTTCCCGCCGTTTAGCGGGGTGGAAACATCAAGTATTGCGCGTGCGGCTGAGGCCGGTGTGAGAGCCATTATTGTGCCCGCTATTGAAGCGGCGAGATTCGAGAAAGTCCTGGCGCTTGCCCAGGGTCACGATGCGCTGTATGCCGCGCTGGGTCTGCATCCGATCGTGATTGAGCGCCATCTTGATGACCATCTCGACAGGCTGGATGCCACGCTGCAAAACGCGGATACGAAGCTGGTTGCCATCGGTGAGATCGGCCTCGATCTCTATCGTGAAGATCCGCAGTTTGAGCGCCAGCAGACGATCCTGGATGCGCAGCTCCGGCTGGCAAAGCGCCACGATCTGCCGGTGATCCTCCACTCCAGGCGCACCCATGACAAACTGGCGATGCACCTGAAGCGCATCGACGTGCCGCGCAGGGGCGTGGTCCATGGTTTCGCTGGAAGCCTTCAGCAGGCGCAGCGTTTTATCGAGCTGGGCTATAAAATTGGTGTCGGTGGCACTATCACCTATCCGCGTGCCAGCAAAACCCGGGATGTGATGGCGCAGCTCCCCCTGTCTTCGCTCCTGCTGGAAACGGATGCCCCTGACATGCCGCTGAATGGTTTTCAGGGCCAGCCCAACCGTCCGGAGCAGGCGGCGCGCGTTTTTGATGTGCTGTGCGAGCTGCGTCAGGAGCCTGAAGATGTGATTGCCAGCGCGCTGCTGGAAAATACCCGCGCGGTCTTCGGCATCACGCTATAGATAAAGGGCCGGGCGGATCACCGTGATCTGCTGCCTTTCCAGGGCCTGCGCCAGCGGCTCGATGTCCTCCGGCGCGGCGCTCCGCCATCGCGCCGCCTCCCCGTAAACCCCATGGGCATGAAACGCGTTGATCCGCACCGGAACGTTCCCCAACGCGTGGATAAAAGCGGTCAGCGATGACAGATGTTGCAGATAATCACACCGATCGGGGATCACCAGCAGGCGCAGCTCCGTCAGGCGATGACGATCGGCCAGCCAGCGGATGCTCTGCTTGATCAGCGTGTTTTCGCGCCCGGTCAGAAAACGGTGATGTTCATTGCCCCAGGCTTTCAGATCCACCATCGCGCCGTCAAACACCGGTAACAGCTTTTGCCAGCCGGTTTCGCTTAACAGGCCGTTGCTGTCCACCAGGCACGTCAGATGGCGCAGGGACGGATCGGCTTTGATCGCGGTGAACAGCGCAACCACAAACGGCAGCTGCGTGGTAGCCTCACCCCCGCTGACGGTCACGCCCTCAATAAACGGCGCGGACGTGCGGATCTGTGAGAGGATCTCCTCGACGCTGTATCGCTGCGCCATCGGCGTCGCCTGCTGCTGACACAGGTGCAGGCAGGTATCGCACTGCTGACAGTGACTCTCCTGCCACCAGACGCGCCCGGCCTGAATCGTCAGCGCATCATGAGGACAGTGGGGAACACAGTCGCCGCAGTCGTTGCAGCGCCCGATGGTCCACGGGTTGTGGCAGGTTTTGCAGCGCAGGTTACAGCCCTGGAGGAACAGCGCCAGGCGGCTGCCCGGCCCGTCCACGCAGGAGAAGGGAATAACCTGACTAACTAAAGCGCATCTGCTGTTCATGGCTTATCACGCGTGGCTGACGTTCCAGAATACGGGTATTGCGCGCGGCCTCCTCGCCGAGCCAGGTGGTGTTGGTGCGCGAGCCGGCCTCCCGATATTTCTCCAGGTCGGAGAGCCGCACCATATACCCGGTGACGCGCACCAGGTCGTTTCCGGCCACATTCGCGGTGAACTCACGCATACCGGCGTTGAACGCTCCCAGGCACAGCTGCACCACCGCCTGAGGATTGCGTTTAACCGTCTCATCCAGGGTGAGAATATCGCTGATCCCCGAATGATAGTGTTTATGGTGCGGGGCTATGGCCAGCAGGTGGCTGATGGGATCTGGCTCGTCACCGTACGGCAGACGCGCCCCCGGCGTGGTGCCTGAATCAGAACTGATCCCTGACTGCGCGTGCAGCATCGCGCGGTGCTGCCAGCCGTGTTTCACCGGCGTGTTTTCAACGAACGCCGCCAGCTGTTCACTGATGCGGTAACCCAGCGCATTGGCCTGCTCGTTTTTACCGTACCGTCCCGTAATGCCTGCTTTCTCGCACAGCACGTTTACCGCTTCGGCCAGACCGTACATGCCAAACATCGGTACAAAACGATCGGCATCAATCAGCCCCTCTTTCACCAGGAAGCTATTCTCAAAGAAGCCGGATTGTTCATATAAAAAATCGCAGCGCGCATTGATGATCGCGATTTGTTGCTGGCAGTAGTGGGGAAGGGTACGGGTGAAAAAGTCTTCCGGTGAGCGGCTGTGCTCCGCAATCGCTTTCAGGTTAAGGCGCACCAGCGTGCTGCCGCCGCCCGCCAGCGGCAGGGAGTTGTAACAGCTCACCACGCCATAGCGACCTTTTGTGAAAATTTTATCATTTACCGGGCCATTGGAAATATGCGGCTTACTGCACTCGCAAATGTTTTTCGCCACGCTCAGCAGCAGATCGTCAGGGGTGACGTCCGGGTCGTAAATAAAGGTCAGGTTCGGCGCGACCTGCTTCAGCTCTGCGTCTGCTCGCAAAATGGCACGCGTGATGGGCGTATCCGCCGGGCCGATATTGGCATGCATAAAGGCATCGGGCAGGGTTCTGTCCAGGTAACGCCAGAAACGTTTTATTCGGCTATCGATTTCATCCTGTGTTAGAATTTTAACATATGGGTTGAGTATCTCATCGAGCTGACCCAGATAGACTGGCATTGATGTGACGGACGGAACATGGTGATAAAGGATAGTGAGCAGTGAGAGGGCATCATCCAGATCTTTCGCCCCTTCCAGCTCCAGCCATTCTGAGCCGTTAGCCAGAAATTTAGCGTAGTCCGGCAGCACGTAGCGCGGTTTGTAAGGCGCATGACCTTCGAACATGTCGCAGATGTATCCCTCGTCCAGCGCGGCGCGGGCCGCCTCTGGCAGAGCGGGATAGAGCAGATTGTTCTCCGCTTCCAGCGCCAGAAAATGACGTTTTTGTTCCGGGGTTAACACCGGGCTGGTCACAATGTGCAGGCAACGTTGTTGCAGGGCGTCGGGCATGTTCAACTTCCTTGAGGGTTCTGCGGATGGTGAACGAATTGTAAGAAGCCAGCCTGCCGGGGCTTTTGATCCGACAGGGGGTATCGCTGCTTTTGTCGGCGGTTGACGCATGAAAGTTTGAAGAAGATCTCATTACAGTAATGCAAATTTGCACACAGTTTTCATTAACTGTGATGAATGTCGAAGTGTGGATGCGGGTGAATGTTAGAATACTCACAGACCCGCAAGGTAAAATTTATACGGCACTGCCGTTGGAGAATGTTATGACCGATTTAACTGCAAGCAGCCTGCGCGCGTTGAAACTGATGGACCTGACCACCCTGAATGATGACGACACCAATGAAAAAGTCATCGCCCTGTGCCATCAGGCAAAAACGCCAGTGGGTAATACCGCCGCCGTCTGTATCTACCCGCGTTTTATCCCGATTGCCCGCAAAACGCTAAAAGAACAGGGCACGCCGGACGTGCGCATTGCGACCGTGACTAACTTCCCGCACGGTAACGACGACATCGAGATCGCGCTGGCGGAAACCCGCGCGGCGATTGCGTACGGCGCAGACGAAGTTGACGTGGTTTTCCCGTACCGCGCGCTGATCGCCGGCAACGAGCAGGTCGGTTTTGACCTGGTGAAAGCCTGTAAAGACGCATGTGCGGCGGCAAACGTGCTGCTTAAAGTGATCATCGAAACCGGCGAGCTGAAAGAAGAGGCGCTGATTCGTAAAGCGTCTGAAATCGCTATCAAAGCGGGCGCGGATTTCATTAAAACCTCTACCGGTAAAGTGCCGGTCAACGCGACTCCGGAAAGCGCGCGCATCATGATGGAAGTTATCCGTGATATGGGCGTGTCCAAAACCGTTGGCTTCAAACCGGCAGGCGGCGTGCGTACCGCAGAAGACGCGCAGCAGTTCCTGGCGATTGCCGACGAGCTGTTCGGCGCCGACTGGGCGGACTCCCGCCACTACCGCTTCGGCGCGTCCAGCCTGCTGGCCAGCCTGCTGAAAGCGCTGGGTCACGGTGACGGTAAGAGCGCAAGCAGCTACTAAGTTTGAATTGCCGGGTGGCGCTACGCTAACCCGGCCTACAGGATCGTAGGGCGGGTCAACATACCCGCCGCCATTCACCCGATTCCGCATGGAGGTTACCGTGTTTCTCGCACAAGAAATTATTCGTAAAAAACGTGATGGTCATGCATTAAGCGACGAAGAGATCCGCTTCTTTATCAACGGCATTCGTGATAACACCATCTCTGAAGGGCAGATTGCGGCTCTGGCGATGACCATTTTCTTCCACGATATGTCGATGCCTGAGCGCGTGTCCCTGACCATGGCGATGCGAGATTCAGGAACCGTTCTGGACTGGAAAAGCCTCAACCTCAACGGCCCGATTGTGGACAAACACTCCACCGGCGGCGTGGGCGACGTGACCTCCCTGATGCTTGGCCCGATGGTGGCAGCCTGCGGCGGTTACATCCCGATGATTTCCGGGCGCGGCCTGGGTCATACCGGCGGTACGCTCGACAAACTGGAAGCCATTCCGGGCTTCGATATCTTCCCGGATGACAACCGCTTCCGCGACATTATTAAAGACGTTGGCGTGGCGATTATCGGCCAGACCAGCTCTCTTGCGCCAGCAGACAAGCGTTTCTACGCGACGCGTGACATTACCGCGACCGTAGACTCCATCCCGCTGATCACCGCCTCTATCCTCGCCAAAAAGCTGGCGGAAGGGCTGGACGCGCTGGTGATGGATGTGAAAGTGGGCAGCGGCGCGTTTATGCCGACCTATGAACTCTCTGAGGCGCTGGCTGAAGCGATCGTTGGCGTTTCCAACGGCGCGGGCGTGCGCACCACCGCACTGCTGACGGACATGAACCAGGTGCTGGCGTCCAGCGCCGGTAACGCCGTTGAAGTCCGCGAGGCCGTGCAGTTCCTCACAGGCGAATACCGTAACCCGCGCCTGTTCGATGTCACCATGGCGCTGTGCGTTGAGATGCTCATCTCCGGCAAGCTGGCCAAAGACGACGCTGACGCGCGCGCGAAGCTTCAGGCGGTGCTGGACAACGGCAAAGCGGCGGAGATCTTTGGTCGGATGGTGGCGGCGCAGAAAGGCCCGACCGACTTCGTGGAAAACTACGCGAAATACCTGCCCACCGCGATGCTCAGCAAAGCGGTCTATGCGGACAGTGAAGGCTTTGTCTCGGCTATGGATACCCGCGCGCTCGGCATGGCGGTCGTGTCTATGGGCGGCGGTCGTCGTCAGGCATCGGACACCATTGATTACAGCGTCGGCTTTACCGATATGGCCCGTCTGGGCGACAGCGTTGACGGCAAACGTCCGCTGGCGGTGATCCACGCGAAAGACGAAGCCAGCTGGCAGGACGCGGCGAAAGCGGTGAAGGCGGCAATAACTCTTGACGATAAAGCACCGGAAACCACACCGACGGTCTATCGTCGTATCACTGAATAGCGGTATACTGATCTGATCGCATTTTTATGAAGCACTAAGTACGGAGAACAATTATGAAACGTGCATTTATTATGGTGCTGGACTCATTCGGCATCGGCGCAACCGAAGATGCAGAACGTTTTGGTGACGTGGGTTCCGATACCCTGGGTCACATCGCGGAAGCCTGTGCAAAAGGCGAAGCGGACAACGGTCGTAAAGGCCCTCTGAACCTGCCAAACCTGACCCGCCTCGGGCTGGTAAAAGCGCATGAAGGTTCTACCGGTAAAATTGCAGCCGGTATGGACGGAAACGCGGAAGTGGTGGGCGCCTACGCGTGGGCGCACGAGCTCTCTTCCGGCAAAGATACGCCCTCCGGTCACTGGGAAATCGCTGGCGTGCCGGTGCTGTTTGACTGGGGTTACTTCTCCGATCACGAGAACAGCTTCCCGCAGGAGCTGCTTGATAAGCTGGTGAAGCGCGCCAACCTGCCGGGCTACCTCGGCAACTGCCACTCTTCCGGTACCGTGATTCTGGATCAGCTCGGCGAAGAGCACATGAAAACCGGCAAACCGATTTTCTATACCTCTGCTGACTCTGTGTTCCAGATCGCCTGCCACGAAGAGACGTTTGGCCTGGATAAACTGTACGAGCTGTGCGAGATCGCCCGTGAAGAGCTGACCGAAGGCGGCTACAACATTGGCCGTGTTATCGCGCGTCCGTTTATCGGCGACAAAGCGGGTAACTTCCAGCGTACCGGCAACCGTCACGATCTGGCCGTGGAGCCACCGGCGCCGACCGTGCTGCAAAAACTCGTCGACGAGAAAGACGGCCAGGTCGTTTCCGTAGGTAAAATCGCGGACATCTACGCTAACTGCGGCATCACCAAAAAGGTCAAAGCGACCGGTCTGGATGCGCTGTTCGACGCCACCATCAAAGAGATGAAAGAAGCGGGCGACAAGACCATTGTCTTCACCAACTTCGTGGACTTCGACTCCTCCTGGGGTCACCGTCGCGACGTTGCCGGTTATGCCGCGGGTCTGGAGCTGTTTGACCGCCGTCTGCCAGAGCTGATGGAGCTGGTGGGGGAAGATGACATTCTGATCCTGACCGCTGACCATGGCTGTGACCCGACCTGGACCGGTACCGACCACACCCGTGAGCACATTCCGGTGCTGGTGTACGGCCCGAAAGTCAAACCGGGCTCGCTGGGTCATCGTGAAACCTTCGCGGACATCGGCCAGACGATTGCGAAATACTTTGGTACGTCTGACATGGAATATGGCAAGGCTATGTTCTAAACGGATTGGGTGAGGTCTGATGCCCTCACCCCGACCCTCTCCCACAGGGAGAGGGAGAAGAGAATGTAGGCCGGGTAAGGCGCAGCCGCCACCCGGCAAAAACAACAATGTAAAAGGAACTGAAGATGGCAACTCCTCACATTAATGCAGAAATGGGTGATTTCGCTGACGTCGTATTGATGCCGGGCGACCCGCTGCGCGCGAAACACATTGCAGAAACCTTCCTGGAAGACGTGCGTGAAGTGAACAACGTGCGTGGCATGCTGGGCTTCACCGGTACCTATAAAGGCCGCAAAATCTCCGTGATGGGTCACGGCATGGGTATCCCATCCTGCTCCATCTACACCAAAGAGCTGATCACCGATTTCGGTGTGAAGAAAATCATCCGTGTCGGCTCCTGCGGCGCGGTGCGCATGGACGTTAAGCTGCGTGACGTGGTGATCGGCATGGGCGCGTGCACCGACTCTAAAGTCAACCGCATTCGCTTTAAAGATCATGACTTTGCGGCCATCGCTGATTTTGACATGGTGCGTAACGCGGTTGACGCAGCAAAAGCGCTGGGCGTTGACGCGCGCGTGGGCAACCTGTTCTCTGCCGATCTGTTTTACTCGCCAGAAGGCGACATGTTCGACGTGATGGAAAAATACGGCATTCTGGGCGTGGAAATGGAAGCGGCCGGTATCTACGGCGTGGCGGCTGAATTCGGTGCGAAAGCGCTGACCATCTGCACCGTGTCTGACCATATCCGTACTCACGAGCAGACCACCGCTGCCGAGCGTCAGACCACCTTCAACGACATGATCAAAATCGCGCTGGAATCCGTTCTGCTGGGCGATAAAGAGTAAGAGCTGTTGTGCCGGGTGGCGGCCTCGCCTGACCCGGCCTACGGTTTTGTAGGCCCGCTAAGCGCAGCGCCAGCGGGCTTTTTTACTAGCGCACGGCCTGAGCAATCCACGCCGATACATACCGCAGCTCTTTTTCCTGCTCCGGAAAATCCCCAATTAATGCATCACACTCCTGCTGCAGCATATCCGCCCGATACAGACAGCCCTGTAAACGTGCGGCCAGCGCCTCCAGCGGTGCAGGATTGAGACTATCCGTAAAGACCTGCGTGCGGGTAATATGGCCCTTCTCCACGTCAAAGTGCAGCTCCACGCCGCCCCAGGTAAACCGTTCGTCCAGCAGGTGTGAAAACGCCGGTGCCTGACCGAAGTTCCACTCCCAGCTGCTCTGGCGCGCAAAGGTTTCCGCGAAATTTGGCAGGTCCGGGGTTTTATCCGGAGAAATCACCTCGGCTTCTACGCGTTCACCGTAATGCTTGAAAAAGGCTTCACGGATTGCATCGCAAATCTGCTCATGAGTAATCCCCGACAGCAGATCCACCAGATTCGCCACGCGACCGCGCACGGAGGTAATGCCTTTCGCCTGGAGCTTTTTCTTGTCCGGGTTTAGATAGTTTGCCAGACGGCTCAGATCGGCATTCAGCAATAATGTGCCGTGGTGGAATCCGCGATCCATCGTTTCGCGGTAGGCTGAGCCTGACACTTTCCGGTCGCCTTCAGGTGTTTTCACTACCAGATCGTTACGACCCGAGGCTTCAGCCGTCACGCCGAGCGAATTGAGCGCGTTGAGCACAATGGAGGTCGAGATGGTTTTGTCGTATTCCGGCTTGCCCGCCATAAAGGTAAAGCAGGTGTTGCCGAGATCGTGGAACACCGCACCGCCGCCGCTGCTGCGGCGCGCCAGGCGGACGTTGTCCTCTTCCATACGGCGGGTGTTACACTCTTTCCACGGATTTTGCGCGCGGCCAATAACGACCGTATCAGCGTTGCGCCAGAGAAACAGGACGCGCTGGGTGGCGGGCATCTGGCGGAAGATGCACTCTTCTACCGCGAGATTAAACCAGGGATCGTAAGAGTCAGAGATAAGCAGGCGTAACGTCGACATGGCAGAGTTCCTTTTCCGAATCATCCGCCTACTTTATCACTATTCTTTCTTCTCGCTCTCTTCCTCTTCGGGAACTGACTTGCTGGCGGTTAACAGGAACGGCGACTGCTGCCAGCGGGTGCGCTTGCCTTGCAGCAGCGTGCGCGCCAGTACCACGCCAATCGCCAGCGAGAGCAGCAGCATCAGGCGCAAAATATTGGTGGTGTTATCCACCTGTTTGGCTTCGGTTGGCAGGGTGTGGGTGTCGAGTGTCAGACGTAAATAGCCGAGTGGGCCATTCTTGCCCTGAATGGGTTCAACGATTTGTTGATTGAAATAACCGCCAGCTTTTTTGCCGTCCAGCGCCAGCCTGTCGCGCACGTCGACATGCTCACCCGCGCGGGCAATCAGGTCGCCCTGTTCATCGTACACACCCGCATCCAGAATGCGGCTGTTTTCCGTAAGCTGGCGCAATACCTGCGCTATCCGCTTGTCATCCGGCGTTTCGGTGCGCATAGACGGCGCAACGTTGAGCGTCACCTGGCGCGCCAGCGTACGGGCCAGTTCTTCAAACTGTGGGTTACGCTGTCGTTGGTGATTCTGGCTAAACCAGGATGCCCCCTGCATAAGCGCCACTAATAGTGCGAGACAGATCAGGACAATCACGGCGCGATGAAGCCGGAATTTCAGTTTTGCGCGAGCCATATTCCACCTGCTTAAAATTTACGGCTTAATGTTGCCAGAAGTGATGGTTACAGGGTAGCCTCATGCGTTATTTTCCCTCTGGAACCTTCCGGCGCGAACGAAATTACAGGAGCTTCAATGCCGAACATTACCTGGTGCGACCTGCCAACGGATGTCTCTTTATGGCCAGGATTGCCGCTCTCTTTAAGTGGCGATGAGGTGATGCCTCTCGATTACCACGCTGGCCGTAGTGGCTGGCTGCTGTACGGACGTGGCCTGGATAAGCAACGCCTCACCCAGTATCAAACTAAACTGGGCGCAGCGATGGTCATCGTTGCGGCCTGGTGCGTGGAAGATTATCAGGTTATTCGCCTGGCGGGTTCCCTGACGCAGCGCGCCACGCGTCTGGCGCACGACGCCGGGCTGGACGTAGCCCCGCTCGGCAAAATTCCGCACCTGAAAACGCCTGGCCTGCTGGTGATGGACATGGACTCCACCGCCATTCAGATCGAGTGTATTGACGAGATTGCTAAACTGGCGGGCAGCGGCGAGCTGGTGGCGGAAGTCACCGAGCGCGCGATGCGCGGCGAGCTGGATTTCACCGCCAGCCTGAGACAGCGCGTGGCGACCCTGAAGGGGGCCGATGCTAACATTTTGCGTCAGGTGCGCGATGAACTGCCCCTGATGCCAGGGCTGACGCAGCTGGTGCTCAAGCTGGAGACGCTCGGCTGGAAAGTGGCGATTGCCTCCGGTGGGTTCACCTTCTTTGCCGATTACCTGCGTGACAAGCTGCGTCTGACCACCGTGGTGGCAAACGAGCTGGAGATCATGGACGGCAAACTCACCGGACAAGTGATTGGCGACATCGTGGATGCGCAGTACAAAGCCAATACGCTGACGCGTCTGGCGGAGAAATACGCCATTCCGGTCGAACAGACCGTCGCCATCGGCGATGGCGCGAACGATCTGCCGATGATCAAAGTTGCCGGACTGGGTATTGCCTACCACGCCAAGCCGAAAGTGAATGAAAAGACGGAAGTCACTATCCGTTATGCTGACCTGATGGGCGTGTTCTGCATTCTCTCCGGCAGCATTAATCAAAAATAGCGGCCTGCTTTTGTAGGCCGGGTAAGCGTCAGCGCTATCCGGCGCGCAGACCGCACAGAAATAACGAGGTAAACCGTGGCGAAAGCTCCAAAACGCGCATTTGTCTGTAATGAATGTGGTGCGGATTATCCGCGCTGGCAGGGGCAATGCAGCGCCTGTCATGCCTGGAACACCATCACCGAAGTGCGTGGTGTGGCGGCTTCGCCGAGCGTGGCCCGCAATGAACGGCTGAGCGGCTATGCGGGCAATGCAGGCGTGTCGAAGGTACAAAAACTTTCGGATATCAGCCTTGAGGCGCTGCCGCGCTTCTCAACCGGATTCAAAGAATTTGACCGCGTGCTCGGCGGTGGCGTAGTGCCGGGCAGCGCTATTCTGATCGGCGGTAACCCGGGCGCGGGTAAATCCACCCTGCTGCTGCAAACGCTCTGCAAGCTCGCCGAACAGATGAAAACCCTGTACGTCACGGGCGAAGAGTCACTCCAGCAGGTGGCGATGCGCGCGCACCGCCTCGGTCTGCCGACCGGCAATCTGAATATGCTCTCGGAAACCAGCATCGAGCAGATCTGCATGATTGCCGAAGAAGAGCAGCCGAAACTGATGGTGATCGACTCCATCCAGGTGATGCACATGGCGGACATTCAGTCGTCACCGGGGAGCGTGGCGCAGGTGCGTGAAACGGCTGCGTACTTAACGCGCTTTGCCAAAACGCGCGGCGTAGCGATAGTGATGGTGGGCCACGTCACCAAAGACGGCTCGCTGGCCGGCCCGAAAGTGCTTGAGCACTGTATCGACTGCTCGGTGATGCTCGACGGCGATGCGGATTCCCGTTTTCGTACCCTGCGCAGCCATAAAAACCGCTTCGGCGCGGTGAATGAACTGGGCGTGTTTGCCATGACCGAGCAGGGGCTGCGCGAAGTCAGCAACCCGTCGGCCATCTTCCTGAGCCGTGGCGACGAAATTACGTCCGGTAGTTCGGTGATGGTGCTGTGGGAGGGGACGCGTCCGCTGCTGGTTGAAATTCAGGCGCTGGTGGATCACTCGATGATGGGCAACCCGCGGCGCGTGGCGGTCGGTCTGGAACAGAACCGCCTGGCGATCCTGCTGGCGGTGCTGCACCGTCACGGCGGCCTGCAAATGGCGGATCAGGACGTGTTCGTCAACGTAGTTGGTGGGGTGAAGGTTACGGAAACCAGCGCGGATCTGGCGCTGTTGCTGGCGATGGTCTCCAGCCTGCGTGACAGACCGTTGCCGCAGGATCTGGTGGTATTTGGCGAAGTAGGGCTGGCGGGCGAAATTCGCCCGGTGCCGAGCGGTCAGGAGCGTATCTCCGAAGCGGCAAAACATGGCTTCCGCCGCGCAATTGTTCCGGCCGCCAACGTGCCGAAAAAAATCCCGGAAGGGATGCAGGTTTTTGGCGTTAAAAAACTCGCAGATGCGTTAAATGTCTTTGACGACTTATAATTACGTATTCGATTTTGCAGGAGGCACCGTAATTTATGTCATCATTTGACTACATCAAGACCGCTATCCGCCAGAAGGGCTGCACGTTACAGCAGGTAGCGGACGCCAGCGGCATGACCAAGGGCTACCTGAGCCAACTGCTGAACGCCAAAATCAAAAGCCCCAGCGCGCAGAAGCTGGAAGCGCTGCACCGTTTTCTGGGGCTTGAATTTCCGCGGATGCAAAAGAACATTGGCGTGGTGTTCGGTAAGTTCTACCCGCTGCATACCGGGCATATCTATCTGATCCAGCGCGCCTGTAGCCAGGTCGACGAGCTGCATATCATCATGGGTTATGATGAAACCCGCGATCGCCAGCTGTTTGAAGACAGCGCCATGTCGCAGCAGCCCACCGTGCCGGATCGCCTGCGCTGGCTGCTTCAGACCTTTAAGTATCAGAAAAATATTCGTATTCATGCCTTTAACGAAGAGGGCATGGAGCCGTACCCGCACGGCTGGGACGTGTGGAGCAACGGCATCAAAGCGTTTATGGAAGAGAAGGGCATTGCACCTAACTGGATCTACACCTCTGAAGAGTCCGACGCGCCGCAGTTCCGCGAGCATCTGGGTATCGAAACCGTGCTGATCGATCCTAAACGCACCTTTATGAACATCAGCGGGGCGCAGATCCGCGAGAACCCGTTCCGCTACTGGGACTACATTCCGACCGAGGTGAAGCCATTCTTCGTGCGTACGGTGGCGATCCTCGGCGGCGAGTCCAGCGGGAAATCGACGCTGGTGAATAAGCTGGCGAATATCTTCAATACCACCAGTGCGTGGGAGTATGGCCGCGATTACGTCTTCTCACACCTCGGTGGTGACGAGATGGCATTACAGTATTCCGACTACGATAAAATCGCGCTTGGTCATGCCCAGTACATTGATTTCGCAGTGAAATACGCCAATAAAGTTGCCTTTATTGATACCGATTTCGTCACCACGCAGGCGTTCTGCAAAAAGTACGAGGGGCGCGAGCACCCGTTTGTGCAGGCGCTGATTGATGAATACCGCTTTGATCTGGTTATCCTGCTGGAAAACAACACCCCATGGGTAGCCGACGGCATGCGCAGCCTGGGCAGCTCGGTAGACAGGCGTGAGTTCCAGACCATGCTGGTGGAGATGCTCAACGAGAACAACGTTGAGTTTGTGCATGTGGAAGAGTCGGATTACGACACCCGTTTCCTGCGCTGCGTCGAGCTGGTGAAAGAGATGATGGGTGAGCAGGGGTAAAAAACTTACCCCTCACCCTAACCCTCTCCCCAAAGGGGAGAGGGGATCGCACGGAGCTGTCTTTACCCTCTCCCCCGTGGGGAGAGGGCAGGGTGAGGTGGAACAAACCACTCAGAACTCAACCACCACTTTCCCACGCATATGCCCCTCCAGCACCATGCGGTGCGCTTCGGTAATGCTTTCCACGCTCAGCCCGTGCAGCGTTTCGCTGAGCGAGCTTTCCACCACGCCGTTATCCACCAGCTTCGCCACCTCATTTAAAATCTCGCCCTGGCGCGCCATATCCGCGGTCTGGTACATGCTGCGGGTGTACATAAATTCCCAGTGCAGGGCGGCAGATTTGGACTTCAGCTTGTCCTGGTTTAGCGGATGCGCATTTTCAACGATGGAACAAATGTGTCCCTGAGGGGCAATCAGATCGCTGACCGCATCCCAGTGCCCGTCGGTGTCGTTGAGGATAAAAATGTAATCCACAAAGGTGAGCCCCTGTTTCGCCAGTTCACCCTTCAGGTCGCGGTAATCTACGACAACGTCAGCCCCGCGATCGCGACACCATCGGGCGGAATCTTCTCGTGAGGCGGTTGCGACGATCTTCACCTTACTGTTGTGCTTCGCAAACGGGATCGCCAGCGATCCGACTCCACCCGCGCCGCCAATTATCAGCAGCGTTTTATCTGCGTCGGCATCCTGAATCTTCAGCCGTTCAAACAGGCCTTCCCACGCGGTGAGCGCCGTCAGCGGCAGTGCTGCCGCAGAGGCCCAGCCAAGGTTTGCAGGCTTGTGCCCGACAATGCGCGCATCGATAAGCTGGTGCGTGGTATTGCTGCCCGGTCGGGTGATATCCCCCGCGTACCATACTTCGTCACCCGGTTTGAATCCGGTGACGCCAGCCCCGACGGCTTTGACGATCCCGCTGGCATCCCACCCGAGAATGCGCGGCTCCTTCAGTCCGCTTTTGGCAATGCCTGCATGTACTTTGGTATCCACCGGGTTTACGGAGACGGCTTTCACCTCCACCAGCAGATCGTACTCGCCGGGCTGCGGCATCGGCGGGGTAATTTCAACGAAGGTGGAGGGATTTTCTGGGTTAACGGCAATGGCTTTAACAGACATGATGTTCTCCTCAATGAATGCGTTGTGTTGAGGCTAGTCTATTAAGTGGTCAGTTGCATGATAAGATGGACAATCAAGAACTCAGCGTTCGTACAGGGTGAACAATCATGTTTAAACAGCTACAGGATATGGCGCTGTTTGCGCTGGTGGCTGAGATGGGCAGCTTTACTGCGGCGGCGCAGAAGGCTGAACTGCCGAAATCCAGCGTCAGCCAGCGCATTAGCCAGCTGGAGCAGCAGGTGGGGATCCGCCTGCTTAACCGCACGACGCGCAGAATAAGCCTGACGTTTGCGGGCGAGCACTATCTGGTGCACTGCCGCGAGATGCTGGCGGCCAGCGAGCGCGCGGAGTATGCCATTCAGCGGCTGCGAGAAAACCCCAGCGGACGGCTGAGGATCACCTGTCCGGCAGGGATTGGCGCGACGCTGCTGGCGCATATGAATGCCGAGTTCCAGCTTCGCTACCCTGACGTGTCGCTGGATGTATCAATTTCAGACGATGTGGTGGATCTGGTCGAGGCGGGCTTTGACGTGGCGCTGCGTACCGGTAAACCGCAGGATTCTTCCCTGATTGGTCGCATGATTGGGCACTGTCCGCGCTACATTCTGGCCTCGCCTGACTATCTGGCACGTCGGGCGCCGTTAATCCATCCCCGACAGCTGGTGGATCACCGCTGCATTACGCACCGGGCATGGTCGGAGTGGCTTCTGCGAAGCGAGAGTGAGGATTACCGCTACCTGCCGGATAACGCCCACATGACGGATAACCTGGTGTACGCCCGAGAATGCGCCATTGCCGGGGCGGGGATCACGCTGTTACCCGCATTCCTGCTGGAAGATAAAATTGAAAAGGGCGCGCTGGTAAAGGTGCTACCGGAGTGGCGCGTTGAGGGGAACGATCTCTGGCTGGCCTATCCGAGCCGTAAGCTCAATTCGCCTGCGCTGATGAGCTATATCGACTTTGCGATGCAGTTTGATGAGGTGAAGCGGTATTACGTGGGCAAATAAAAAAGCCGGGTGGCGGCTTCGCCTTACCCGGCCTACACACTGTGCGGCCTGATGCCCTCACTCTGGCCCCCTCACGGGGAGAGGGAACAAACATAAAAAACGGCAACCGAAGTTGCCGTTTTGCTTTTATTTCGCAATACGCTTGTACTTAATACGCTTCGGCTCCAGCGCGTCTGCGCCCAGCGTGCGTTTCTTGTACTCTTCGTATTCGGTGAAGTTACCTTCGAAGAACTCCACTTTACCTTCGTCCTGGTAGTCCAGAATGTGGGTTGCGATACGGTCAAGGAACCAGCGGTCGTGCGAGATTACCATGGCGCAGCCCGGGAATTCCAGCAGGGCGTTTTCCAGCGCGCGCAGGGTTTCGATGTCCAGGTCGTTGGTAGGTTCATCGAGCAGCAGAACGTTGCCGCCAACCTGAAGCAGCTTCGCCAGGTGCAGACGACCACGCTCACCGCCAGACAGCTCGCCCACGCGTTTGCCCTGGTCGGTGCCCTTGAAGTTAAAGCGGCCAACATAGGCGCGGCTTGGCATCTCGGTGTTGCCGATACGCATGATATCCAGACCGCCGGAGACTTCTTCCCACACGGTTTTGCTGTTGTCCATCGCGTCACGGAACTGGTCAACGGAGGCCAGCTTCACGGTCTCACCCAGGGTGATAGAGCCGCTGTCAGGCTGTTCCTGACCGGACATCATGCGGAACAGGGTGGATTTACCCGCGCCGTTCGGACCGATGATGCCGACGATAGCGCCTTTCGGTACGGAGAAGGTCAGATTGTCGATCAGCAGGCGGTCGCCGTACGACTTACGCAGGTTGGTCACTTCAACCACTTTATCCCCCAGACGTGCTCCAGGCGGGATAAACAGTTCGTTGGTTTCGTTACGCTTCTGGTATTCGGTGTTGTTCAGCTCTTCGAAGCGTGCCAGACGGGCTTTGCCCTTGGACTGACGCCCTTTCGCGCCCTGACGAACCCACTCCAGCTCTTTCTCGATAGACTTACGGCGCGCCGCTTCCTGAGACGCTTCCTGCGCCAGACGCTGATCTTTCTGTTCCAGCCAGGAGGAGTAGTTACCTTCCCACGGAATGCCTTCGCCGCGGTCCAGCTCCAGGATCCAGCCCGCCACGTTGTCGAGGAAGTAGCGGTCGTGGGTAATTGCCACCACGGTGCCTTCGAAGTCGTGCAGGAAGCGCTCCAGCCACGCCACGGATTCCGCATCCAGGTGGTTGGTCGGTTCGTCGAGCAGCAGCATGTCTGGTTTTTCCAGCAGCAGGCGGCACAGCGCCACGCGGCGGCGTTCACCACCGGAGAGATTCGCGATTTTCGCATCCCAGTCCGGCAGACGCAGGGCATCTGCCGCGCGCTCCAGCTGCACGTTCAGGTTGTGACCGTCGTGCGCCTGGATAATCTCTTCAAATTTGCCTTGCTGAGCGGCCAGTTTGTCGAAGTCCGCATCCGGCTCGGCGTATTTGGCATACACTTCATCCAGACCTTTCAGGGCGTTAACCACTTCGGATACCGCTTCTTCAACAGATTCACGCACGGTGTGTTCCGGGTTCAGCTGAGGTTCCTGCGGCAGGTAGCCGATCTTGATGCCAGGCTGCGGACGGGCTTCACCTTCGATGTCTGTATCGATGCCGGCCATGATGCGCAGCAGGGTGGACTTACCGGCACCGTTGAGACCCAGAACACCGATTTTTGCGCCCGGGAAAAAGCTCAGCGAGATATTTTTAAGAATATGACGTTTCGGCGGGACAACTTTGCCGACACGATGCATGGTATAAACGAATTGAGCCACGTTGGACTTCGCCTCTTTTATCGTGATGAGAATGAATTTCAGCCTCGAAGTGTAGCCTTTTTCACGCCCTAATCCCAGCCAGGAACGTCGGGAGTGTTAAAACGCGCAAGAAAGGTAAAAAAGTGTCCATGACGTGGCGCGTTGTGGGATGCCTGGTTAGCATAAGTTGAGGTAACTTTAACGTGGCAAGACGCTGCAACTGACGAAAAACAATGAGGAAGAGCTTGTGGAAAAAGCCAAACGGGTGGTCTGGCGTCTGCTGGCTGCCAGCGTATGCGTAATGGCGGTAAGCCAGGCGGTGCATGCCGATTCACTGGATGAACAACGTAACCGCTATGCCCAGATTAAGCAGGCATGGGACAACAAGCAGATGGATACCGTGCAGGCGCTGATGCCGACGCTGAAGGATTATCCGCTGTATCCGTATCTGGAGTATCGTCAGATCACTGATGATCTCATGAATCAACCGACCGTCACCGTAAATAACTTCATTCAGGCGAACCCGACACTGCCGCCTGCGCGCACCTTGAAGTCCCGGTTTGTGAACGAGCTGGCCCGTCGCGAAGACTGGCGCGGCCTGCTGGCTTTCAGCCCGGATAAACCGGGCGCGACGGAAGCGCAGTGTAATTACTATTATGCGAAATGGGCGACCGGTCAGCAGGAGGAAGCCTGGACCGGCGCGAAAGAGCTGTGGTTGACGGGCAAAAGCCAGCCAAACGCCTGTGACCCGCTGTTCAGCGCCTGGCGCGCCTCGGGCAAGCAGGATCCGCTCTCTTACCTGGAACGTATTCGCCTGGCGATGAAGGCCGGTAACACCCGGCTGGTCACCGTGCTGGCGGGCCAGATGCCCGCGGATTATCAGACCATTGCCTCTGCCGTTATCAGTCTGGCAAACGATCCCAATACCGTGCTGACGTTTGCGCGTACCACCGGCGCGACCGATTTTACCCGCCAGATGGCGGCGGTGGCCTTTGCCAGCGTGGCGCGTGAGGATGTGGAAAACGCCCGGCTGATGATCCCGCAGCTGGTGCAGGCCCAGCAGCTTAATGACGATCAAACCCAGGAACTGCGCGATATTGTGGCATGGCGACTGATGGGAACAGATGTCACCGACGAACAGGCGCGCTGGCGTGACGACGCGGTAATGCGTTCAAACTCTGTCTCGCTGGTGGAGCGTCGCGTGCGCATGGCGCTGGGAACGGGCGATCGTCGTGGCCTCAATACCTGGCTGGCGCGCCTGCCGATGGATGCTAAAGAGAAAGATGAATGGCGTTACTGGCAGGCGGACCTGCTGCTGGAGCGTGGTCGTGAAGACGAAGCCAAAGCGATCCTCCACTCCCTGATGCAGCAGCGCGGCTTCTACCCGATGGCGGCGGCGCAGCGTTTGGGCGAGGAGTACACCCTGAAGATCGACAAAGCGCCAGCCAACGCGAACCCGGCGCTGACGCAGGGTCCGGAAATGGCGCGCGTGCGCGAGCTGATGTACTGGAATCTGGATAATACCGCGCGCAGCGAATGGGCCAACCTGGTCACCAGCCGTACCACCGACGAGAAGGCGCAGCTCGCCCGCTATGCGTTTGATAATCGCTGGTGGGATCTGAGCGTGCAGGCGACGATCGCCGGCAAGCTGTGGGATCATCTCGAAGAGCGTTTCCCGCTGGCTTATAAGGATCTGTTCGATCGCTACACCAGCGGCAAAGATATTCCGCAAAGCTACGCGATGGCCATTGCCCGTCAGGAAAGCGCCTGGAACCCGAAAGTGCGTTCGCCGGTGGGGGCCAGCGGCCTGATGCAAATTATGCCGGGCACCGCGACGCACACGGTGAAGATGTTTAATATCCCAGGCTACAGCAGCCCGTCCCAGCTGCTGGATCCGGAGACCAACATCAACATCGGTACCAGCTACTTGCAGTACGTCTATCAGCAGTTCGGTAATAACCGCATCTTCGCGTCAGCCGCGTACAACGCCGGGCCAGGCCGCGTGCGGACATGGCTTGGCAACAGCGCAGGGCGACTCGACGCCGTGGCGTTCGTCGAGAGCATTCCGTTCTCGGAAACGCGCGGATATGTGAAGAACGTGCTGGCGTATGACGCCTACTATCGGCACTTCATGGGGGAGAAAGATGCCCTGATGAGCGATGCCGAGTGGCAGAGACGTTACTGATCGGCGCGGGTTGTGTTATGCTGTACTCGTTAATGAGTACAAGAGGCAGCATAACATGACCCAGCATTCCCCGTATTCCTCGGCCATGGCCGAACAGCGTCATCAGGAGTGGCTTCGTTTTGTGGAGTTGCTCCGCCAGTCTTACGACAAAGATCTGCATTTACCCTTGCTACAGCTGATGCTGACGCCAGACGAGCGTGAAGCGCTGGGTACACGGGTACGCATTATTGAGGAACTGCTGCGTGGCGAAATGAGCCAGCGTGAACTGAAAAACGAGCTGGGCGCGGGCATCGCGACGATTACCCGGGGTTCAAACAGCCTGAAGTCGGCGCCGGTTGAACTGCGTCAGTGGCTGGAAGCGGTATTGCTGAAAAACGCCGGATGACGGCTTCGCCTAATCCGGCCTACAAACTTAACGATAAATCGCGTTATGGAACGGACTTAACGCCAGAATAACGGCCTGGTGGTAAACGCTCGAACGGGTGAGCTTGCCCGCGGTAAAGACGCCAATCGCCCCCTCTTTACGACCAATCTCATCAATGCCGGTGTAGTGCGACATTACCGGCCCCAGCGCCTCACCCGCGCGGACTTTCTCCAGTATGACCTCCGGCAGCGGCAGCGTGGCTGAACGCGCTTCGCCGCGCTGCTCGCGGCTTTCGATGACAACCCAGCTGAAGGTCGCCCCTTCGTCGATACCTGCTTCAATCGCGACCCAGAAGTCAGCATCTGGCGCGGCGGCTTTTGCATTCGCCACGCGATTTCGTGCGCCAGCGCGTGTTTCCTCGCTGCCAAACGGCTGTTCCGGCACACCGCTCTCGACGCCGACGGCGTCAATATGGCAGGATCCTTCGCCGAAGATCTCTTCAAATGCCCTTAGAATTGCCTGAATTTTGGCAGGATTGGTGGTAGCAGAGACAACATGGTGCATAATTAAGCTCGATTTAAAAAATTCATCGCAGTATAACGGAAAAAAAGCATGTTACAGGTATACCTTGTTCGCCACGGTGAAACGCAGTGGAACGCCGAGCGACGTATTCAAGGCCAGTCAGACAGTCCTCTCACCGACAAAGGTGTGCAGCAAGCGTGGCAGGTGGCGGAGCGCGCCAGAACGCTGGGTATCACTCACGTCATCTCCAGTGATTTAGGCCGCACGCAGCAGACGGCACGCATCATCGCCGATGCCTGTGGCTGCGACGTGACCCTTGAACCGCGCCTGCGCGAGCTGGATATGGGCGTGCTGGAAAAACGCCCTATCGATACGCTGACGGAAACCGAAGAAGGCTGGCGTCGCACGCTGGTGAACGGCACTGAAGATGGTCGCATCCCTGAGGGGGAATCCATGCAGGAGCTGAGCGTGCGCATGCATGCCGCGCTGGCCGAGTGCCTGAAACTCCCGGCAGGTAGCCGACCGCTGCTGGTGAGCCACGGTATCGCGCTGGGTTGCCTGGTGAGTACCATTCTGGGGCTGCCAGCTTACGCCGAGCGCCGTTTGCGTCTGCGCAACTGTTCCATTTCCCGTATCGACTATCAGGAAAGTGCCTGGCTGGCATCGGGGTGGGTGGTTGAGATGGCAGGGGACATTTCGCATCTTGATGCCCCTGCACTGGATGAGTTGCAGCGTTAACGACGTACCGGAATCAGGAATTCCATCCGCAGATTGATAGGGCCTTCTTCCGGTTTTGCATCTTGCGCCGGATAGTAGCGCTCAATGTCCTGACCTTTACGGCGATTCAGATTCAGCATTGGCATGCAGGTCCCGTAAACGGTCAGGATGAACTCCTGAACGCCCGTTCCTAACCCTTCGTATGAGAACATCACATACTCGCCGCCTTCCAGCACGACAGGCTTCGAGCCATGAATGTAACCGTTCGCCATGTCAGGCGTCAGCGCCGTGGTATAGAACACTTCCTGCTCGTCGTCTTTTTCCTGGCTTGGATACGTTTCGTTCAGGCCATACAGAATCGGCGGGATTGCCGGAGCGTGGCTTAAAAATTCGCGCCAGAACTGAACGCGCATCTGATGGCGGAACTCGGAGATCTGCTCCAGGGAACAGGAGTAGCTCTGCGTGGTGCCGACCAGGTGCGTTTCCGGCAAGGTGATGATTTCATATTTTGGCATCGCAAACTCGCCCAGACGCAGCGGCGGACGCATACCAAAGGAGCTCCAGTCCGGCGAGCGGCGATAAAGCGCTGGCGTTAACGAGAACTGTTTTTTAAAGGCGCGAGTGAAGGTTTGCTGTGAATCGAAGCGATATTGCAGGGCAATATCCAGGATTGGTCGCGCGGTCAGGCGCAACGCGACAGCAGACTTTGATAAACGACGTGCGCGAATATAGGCACCGATAGCATGACCGGTGACATCCTTGAACATCCTTTGCAGATGCCACTTGGAATAGCCTGCTTTTGCCGCCACATTATCCAGTGACAAAGGCTGGTCGAGATGACCTTCCAGCCAGGTGAGCAGGTCGCGAATAATTCCAGCCTGATCCATATACTATCCTCATCCTTAAAACTGCCGCAGGTGCCTGTTTACAGGTTAGCGGATAATAGCATTTTTTGACGTTTTAGCATTCAGTGTTTTTTTTGCGCATAAATGCTTTTTGTGGTGATTTAAGTGCGGATATATTCTAATCCTGTGATCTTGCTACATTTTTATCTAACCTGTTGAATAATCGCTCAGCGTAATTTTTATGAATGGTAACAATATGAAATACAAGGTTTTAGTCTTTGCAGCACTGGCGCTGATGGCAGGGCGCGTGGCACAGGCGGAGCAAATTGGCTCCGTGGACACCGTGTTTAAAATGTTTGGGCCGGACCACAAAATTGTGGTGGAGGCCTTTGACGATCCGGACGTTAAAAACGTCACCTGCTATGTCAGCCGGGCGAAGACCGGCGGGATTAAAGGCGGCCTGGGGCTGGCTGAAGACACGTCTGACGCGGCCATCTCCTGCCAGCAGGTTGGTCCGGTGGAATTGAGTGACAAAATTAAAAACGGCAAAGCGCAGGGCGACGTTGTATTCCAGAAACGGACCTCGCTGGTGTTCAAAAAGCTACAGGTGGTCCGTTTTTATGACGCGAAGCGCAACACACTGGCTTATCTGGCTTATTCCGACAAAGTCGTGGAAGGCTCACCGAAAAACGCGATTAGCGCGGTGCCGATTATGCCGTGGCATTGATAAAAAAAACGGCGCAAAAGCGCCGTTTTTTACTGCGTGACGGGAGGATTACTCCTGGAGGTCACCGCAGAAACGATAGCCTTCACCATGGATCGTGGCGATGATTTCCGGCGTATCAGGCGTAGATTCGAAATGTTTACGAATACGACGGATGGTTACGTCAACGGTACGATCGTGTGGCTTCAACTCACGACCGGTCATTTTCTTCAGCAGTTCTGCACGGGACTGGATCTTGCCCGGGTTTTCGCAGAAGTGCAGCATCGCGCGGAATTCACTGCGCGGCAGTTTGTACTGCTCACCGTTCGGGCTAATCAGCGAACGGCTATTGATATCAAGTTCCCAGCCGTTGAATTTGTAGCTGTCGACGCTACGACGCTCTTCACTGACCGTACCCAGATTCATGGTGCGGGACAGCAGGTTGCGTGCACGAATGGTTAACTCGCGAGGGTTGAACGGCTTGGTGATGTAGTCATCCGCGCCGATTTCCAGACCAAGAATTTTATCAACCTCGTTGTCACGGCCTGTCAGGAACATCAACGCGACGTTCGCCTGTTCACGCAGTTCGCGCGCCAGAAGAAGCCCGTTTTTGCCCGGCAGATTGATATCCATAATCACCAGGTTGATATCATTTTCAGAAAGGATCTGATGCATCTCTGCGCCATCGGTCGCTTCAAAGACATCGTAGCCTTCTGCTTCGAAAATGCTCTTTAACGTGTTGCGTGTTACCAACTCGTCTTCAACGATAAGAATGTGCGGGGTCTGCATGTTTGCTACCTAAATTGCCAACTAAATCGAAACAGGAAGTACAAAAGTCCCTGACCTGCCTGATGCATGTCGCAAATTAACATGATCGGCTTAACGTGACTAAAGTACGTAATTGCGTTCTTGATGCACTTTCCATCAACGTCAACAACATCATTAGCTTGGTCGTGGGTACTTTCCCTTTGGACCCGACAGTGTCAAAAACGGCTGTCATCCTAACCATTTTAACAGCAACATAACAGGCTAAGTGACACCGGACACCCAATAAAACTACGCTTCGTTGACATATATCAAGTTCAATTGTAGCACGTTAACAGTTTGATGAAATCATCGTAGCTGAATGCTAGCCTTTGTCACAATTTTTCAATAAACCAACTAGTTGCGGACATTGATTGATAAACGGTACGAATCCAATCGGAAAAGAGTATTCATAAGGTCATTATCATTACAAAACATAAGGATAATGGACTTCTGTTAACATTCTAACTGATTGTTCAGCCACAAAATAGTTTAGCTTTTTTTAATTGTTATGAAACGCTATTTCGGTGATTTGTGTTGCAAAATTGTAAATTCGTGCTGCGTAATATGTTGAAGTGAATCACATTTTTACCTGCTAACTGATTAAAAAGAGAGCATAAATGCATCTGTCGATTGTGCTGGTGGCACCAGCAAGAGCTGAAAATATTGGCGCTGCGGCGCGTGCCATGAAGACCATGGGTTTTACCGATTTGCGTATCGTAGACAGCGCGGCGCATCTGGAGCCTGCTGCGCGATGGGTGGCGCACGGTTCGGGTGATATTCTCGATAATATAACCACTTACGCTACGCTCGCTGAGGCGCTGCACGATATTTCGTTTACCGTCGCGACGACCGCGCGCAGCCGGGCGAAGTTTCATTATTACGCCACGCCTGCTGAACTGGTGCCAATGCTGGAAGAGAAAAGCCAGTGGCTGGAGAAAGCCGCGCTGGTGTTTGGGCGAGAAGATTCCGGGCTGACTAACGAAGAACTGGAACTGGCTGACGTGCTGACGGGCGCGCCGATGGTGGCGGATTATCCGTCACTTAATCTGGGGCAGGCGGTGATGGTGTACTGCTATCAATTAGCATCCTTAATACAAATTCCTCAGCCGCCAGCGTCAGTAACGGATGAAAACCAGCTGGCGGCGCTGCGTATTCGTGCAGATAAGCTTCTCGAGCAACTGGGCGTCGCTGACGATCAAAAAATGGTGGACTGGTTACAGCAGCGCCTGGGGCGTCTTGAACAGCGCGACACGGCAATGCTGCACCGGTTGCTTCATGATATTGAAAAAAAATTAGCCGAGTAAAATAGTGTCATAGGTTTTTATTATGGCCGATCCTGCTGATGTCTGGGGTTGCATCTGGGGTATTCCGATGAAAATAAATCTGCACGCAGCGGGACGTGAGAATGTCCCGAGTTGTGATCAAATTAAAAATTCATTGACTTAAGGTGTCCGATCCTTTAACCCTAAAAGAATAGAGCACAGACAGATAATAATGACAGAGTACACAACATCCATGAAACGCATCAGCATCACCACCATTACTACAACCATCATCATTACCACAGGTAACGATGCGGGCTGACGCGTACAGGAAAAACAGAAAAAAGCCCGCACCTGAACAGTGCGGGCTTTTTTTTCGGCTAAAGGAAATGAGGTAGAACCATGCGAGTGTTGAAGTTCGGCGGTACATCAGTGGCAAATGCAGAGCGTTTTCTGCGTGTTGCCGATATCCTGGAAAGTAACGCCAGGCAGGGGCAGGTTGCTACCGTGCTCTCTGCCCCGGCAAAAATCACGAACCATCTGGTGGCGATGATTGAAAAAACCATCGGTGGCCAGGATGCACTTCCGAACATCAGCGACGCCGAACGTATCTTCGCTGAACTGCTTCAGGGGCTGGCAGACGCCCAGCCTGGCTTCCCGCTGGCGCAGCTGAAAAGCACCGTGGAACTCGAATTTGCCCAGATTAAACACGTCCTTCACGGTATCAGCCTGCTGGGTCAATGCCCGGACAGCATCAACGCGGCGCTAATTTGCCGGGGTGAAAAACTCTCTATCGCCATCATGGCAGGCGTGCTGGAAGCGCGCGGTCACCACGTGACGGTCATCGATCCGGTTGAAAAACTGCTGGCTGTGGGACACTACCTTGAATCCACCGTCGACATTGCCGAGTCGACACGCCGCATTGCGGCGAGCAAAATCCCGTCTGACCACATGATCCTGATGGCAGGCTTCACCGCCGGTAACGAGAAGGGCGAACTGGTGGTGCTGGGGCGTAACGGCTCTGACTACTCCGCTGCCGTGCTGGCGGCCTGTTTACGTGCAGACTGTTGTGAGATCTGGACTGACGTTGATGGTGTATATACCTGCGACCCGCGCCAGGTGCCGGACGCCAGGCTGTTGAAGTCGATGTCGTACCAGGAAGCGATGGAGCTTTCCTACTTCGGCGCCAAAGTGCTTCACCCACGTACCATCTCCCCGATTGCCCAGTTCCAGATCCCTTGCCTGATTAAAAACACCGGTAATCCGCAGGCGCCGGGTACGCTGATTGGCGCCAGCGCTGATGAAGATAACCTGCCGGTAAAAGGCATTTCGAACCTTAATAACATGGCGATGTTCAGCGTCTCTGGCCCGGGTATGAAAGGTATGGTTGGCATGGCGGCACGCGTGTTTGCGGCCATGTCCCGTAATGGGATCTCCGTGGTGCTGATCACGCAGTCTTCTTCCGAATACAGCATCAGCTTCTGCGTCCCGCAGGGCGATTGCCTGCGCGCCCGTCGCGCGCTGGAAGAAGAGTTCTACCTGGAGCTGAAAGAAGAGCTGCTGGAGCCGCTCTCGATTCAGGAGCGTCTGGCCGTGATCTCCGTGGTAGGCGACGGCATGCGCACCCTGCGCGGAATCTCCGCCAAATTCTTTGCCGCCCTGGCGCGGGCCAATATCAATATCGTGGCGATTGCCCAGGGCTCATCAGAGCGTTCAATTTCCGTTGTCGTGGATAACGATGACGCCACTACCGGCGTGCGCGTGGTGCATCAGATGCTGTTCAACACCGACCAGGTGATTGAGCTGTTCCTGGTGGGCGTCGGCGGCGTCGGCGGCGCGCTGCTGGAGCAGGTAAAGCGCCAGCAGGAGTGGCTTAAGAAGAAACATATCGATTTGCGCGTCTGCGGAATTGCGAACTCGAAAGCGTTGCTGACTAACGTCCACGGTCTGAACCTGGAAAACTGGCAGGCGGAACTGGAAGAGGCGAAAGAGCCGTTCAACCTGGGTCGTCTGATCCGTCTGGTGAAAGAGTATCACCTGCTTAACCCGGTGATCGTCGACTGTACCTCCAGCCAGGCTGTGGCCGATCAGTACGCGGATTTCCTGCGCGAAGGTTTCCATGTGGTGACGCCGAACAAAAAGGCCAACACCTCGTCGATGGATTACTATCACCAGCTGCGTCTGGCGGCGAGCAAGTCGCGCCGCAAGTTTCTGTATGACACCAACGTGGGCGCAGGCCTGCCGGTCATCGAGAACCTGCAAAACCTGCTGAACGCGGGCGACGAACTACAGCGTTTCTCCGGCATCCTCTCCGGCTCCCTGTCGTTTATCTTCGGCAAGCTGGACGAAGGGATGAGCCTGTCGGAAGCCACCCGCGCCGCGCGCGAGCTGGGCTACACCGAGCCGGATCCGCGCGACGACCTCTCCGGTATGGATGTGGCGCGTAAGCTGCTGATCCTGGTGCGCGAAACCGGCCGCGAGCTGGAGCTTTCGGATATCGTGATTGAGCCGGTGCTGCCAGCAGAATTTGATGACAGCGGCGACGTCAGCGCTTTTATGGCCAGGTTGCCGCAGCTTGACGACGCCTTTGCCGCCCGCGTTGCGAAAGCCCGTGATGAAGGTAAGGTATTGCGCTATGTTGGCAATATTGAAGAAGACGGCGTCTGCCGCGTGAAGATTGCCGAAGTGGATGGCAACGATCCGCTGTACAAGGTGAAAAACGGCGAGAACGCCCTGGCGTTCTACAGCCATTATTATCAGCCACTGCCGCTGGTACTTCGCGGCTATGGCGCAGGGAATGATGTGACGGCGGCGGGCGTGTTTGCCGATCTGCTGCGTACCCTGTCATGGAAGTTAGGAGTTTAAGATGGTTAAAGTATATGCCCCGGCTTCCAGCGCCAATATGAGCGTCGGATTTGACGTGCTGGGCGCGGCGGTTACGCCGGTGGATGGTTCGCTGCTGGGCGATACGGTAACGGTTGAGGCGGCAGAGCGCTTCAGCCTGAATAACGTCGGCCGTTTTGCCAGCAAGCTGCCGCCTGAACCGCGTGAGAATATCGTTTATCAGTGCTGGGAACGCTTCTGTCAGGAGATCGGTAAAAACGTGCCGGTCGCCATGACGCTGGAAAAGAGCATGCCGATTGGTTCGGGACTCGGCTCCAGCGCCTGCTCGGTGGTCGCCGCGCTGGTGGCGATGAATGAGCACTGCGGCAAGCCGCTGAACAACAGCCGCCTGCTGGCGCTGATGGGCGAGCTGGAAGGGCGCATCTCCGGCAGCATTCATTATGATAACGTGGCGCCGTGCTTCCTTGGCGGCATGCAGCTGATGATTGAAGAAAATGGCATCATCAGCCAGCAGGTGCCAGGGTTTGATGAGTGGCTGTGGGTGCTTGCCTATCCGGGCATTAAGGTTTCTACCGCCGAAGCGCGTGCGATCCTGCCGGCGCAGTATCGTCGTCAGGACTGTATCGCCCACGGGCGTCATCTGGCGGGCTTTATTCATGCCTGCTATACCCGACAGCCGCAGCTGGCGGCGAAACTGATGAAAGACGTTATTGCCGAGCCGTATCGCACGAAGCTGCTGCCGGGCTTTAACGAAGCGCGACAGGCATCCATGGATATCGGCGCACAGGCGTGCGGTATCTCCGGCTCCGGCCCGACGCTGTTCGCCTTATGCGACAAGCCAGACACCGCGCAGCGCGTGGCGGACTGGCTCTCTAAACACTACCTGCAAAATCAGGAAGGCTTTGTTCATATTTGCCGTCTGGACACGGCTGGCGCACGAGTACTGGGATAACGAATGAAACTCTACAACCTTAAAGATCATAACGAGCAGGTCAGCTTTGCGCAGGCGGTAACGCAGGGTTTGGGCAAAAATCAGGGGCTGTTCTTCCCCCACGACCTGCCGGAATTTCAACTGACTGAAATCGATGAACTGCTTAAGCAGGACTTTGTTACCCGCAGCACCAAAATTCTGTCTGCGTTTATTGGCGACGAAATCCCGCAGGAGCTGCTCGAAGAGCGCGTGCGCGCGGCGTTTGCTTTCCCGGCCCCGGTGAAGCAGGTGGAGCCTGACGTTGGCTGTCTGGAGCTGTTCCACGGCCCGACGCTGGCGTTCAAAGATTTCGGCGGTCGCTTCATGGCGCAGATGCTGACCCACATCAGCGGCGACAAACCGGTGACCATCCTGACCGCGACCTCAGGTGATACCGGTGCGGCGGTGGCTCATGCGTTCTACGGCCTGAAAAACGTCCGCGTGGTGATCCTCTATCCGAAAGGCAAAATCAGCCCGCTTCAGGAAAAACTGTTCTGCACTCTTGGGGGCAACATTGAAACCGTGGCGATCGACGGCGATTTCGATGCCTGCCAGGCGCTGGTGAAGCAGGCCTTTGATGACGAAGAGCTGAAGGCGGCGCTGGGGCTGAACTCTGCCAACTCCATCAACATCAGCCGTCTGCTGGCGCAGATCTGCTACTACTTCGAAGCGGTGGCCCAGCTGCCGCAGGACGCGCGCAATCAGCTGGTAGTTTCCGTGCCAAGCGGGAACTTCGGCGATCTGACGGCGGGCCTGCTGGCGAAATCACTCGGCCTGCCGGTGAAGCGCTTTATCGCCGCTACCAACGCCAACGACACCGTGCCGCGTTTCCTGAAGGACGGAAAATGGGCGCCGAACGCGACGCAGGCCACGCTCTCCAATGCGATGGATGTGTCACAGCCTAACAACTGGCCGCGTGTGGAAGAGCTGTTCCGCCGTAAGGTCTGGCGTCTGGGCGACCTGGGCTACGCAGCGGTGACGGACGAAACCACGAAAGCCACCATGCGCGAGCTGAAAGCGGTGGGCTATACCTCTGAGCCGCACGCGGCGATTGCCTATCTTGCCCTGCGCGATCAGCTTCAACCGGGTGAGTATGGCCTGTTCCTCGGTACCGCCCATCCGGCCAAGTTCAAAGAGAGCGTGGAAGCGATCCTGGGTGAAACGCTGCCGCTGCCAAAAGAGCTGGCCGAGCGCGCCGACCTGCCGTTGCTGTCCCATGAGCTGCCCGCAGACTTTGCCGCACTGCGTAAGCTGATGATGACCCGAGCGTGAGTTTATTGCCCGGTGGCGGCTACGCCTTACCGGGCCTGGAACATTTCAGAAAGTAGGCCGGGTAAGGCGAAGCCGCCACCCGGCTTTTTTATGGAGAAAATAAGGAGAAAAACAGCAGGAAAAAAGCAGAAATTCCCAATAAATGCGGTCACTTATGGTTTAGGATTGCAGAGAATAACATCCACCGTTCCCATCACGTACTCTCCTTACATCGGCCCACGTTGGGCAAGAAGAATAAGGAGTCACCTATGTCTACACTGAAACCTGCACTTATCGCGCTTTCACTGATGCTGGTCGCTCCCATGGCGGTGCAGGCAGCTGAGATCACCCTCGTCCCTGCGGTAAAACTGCAAATTGGCGATCGGGATAATAACGGACACTACTGGGATGGCGGCCGCTGGCGCGACCATGACTGGTGGAAAGCGCACTATGACTGGCGCGATAACCACTGGCGTCCGCACGATGAACATCGCGATCGTCACGATCATCACCGTCATGACGATCATCGCCCGGGGCCGGACCGGAAGCACCATTAACACAAACCCCGCCAGCTGGCGGGGTTGTCTTTTATTGCTCGTGACGCTTAAACACCAGCTCGTTTTTTCCTGACGATGCCTCGTCGAAGAAATACCCTTCACTGTTAAAGCCAGTGAGCTGCTCTGGCTTCGTCAGGCGGTTTTGAATGATGAAACGGCTCATCAGACCGCGCGCTTTTTTGGCGTAGAAGCTGATCACTTTAAATTTGCCGTTTTTCTCGTCGAGGAACACCGGCTTGATAATGTCCGCATCCAGCTTTTTCGGCTTCACCGATTTGAAGTACTCATCGGAGGCCAGGTTGATCACCACGTTGTCCCCCTGGGCTTGCAGCGCCGCGTTAAGCTTATCGGTAATGACATCGCCCCAGAACTGGTACAGATCTTTGCCTTTAGCATTTTCCAGGCGAATACCCATCTCCAGACGATACGGCTGCATCAGATCCAGCGGGCGCAGCACCCCGTACAAGCCGGATAACATGCGCAGATGCTGCTGGGCAAAATCGAAATCGGCTTCGCTAAACGTTTCTGTTTGCAGGCCAGTGTAGACGTCACCTTTGAAGGCCAACAGCGCCTGGCGGGCGTTAGCGGGCGTGAAGTCAGGCTGCCACTCATGAAAACGGGTGGCGTTCAGGTCGGCGAGTTTATCACTGATGCTCATCAGCGAAGCGATTTGCGGAGCCGAAAGCTTACGCGCCTCGTGGATCAGCTGTTGCGAGTAGTCCAGCAATTCCGGCTGGGTATAACGCTCAGTGGCGAGCGGGCTCTGGTAGTCGAGCGTTTTGGCAGGTGAAATCAAAATCAGCATATCCAGTCCTTGCAGGAAATTTAGAGCGACTTTAACAAAAAATCGCCCTGAATTGATCGATAGCTGTTATTGCCGCGGCAAATCATCCCAGGTGCCAGGGGCAATTTGTGATTCGATTTCGGGATAGCGTGAGGCGTCAAAAACGGGCTGTACGCCGAGCTTGCGCTGACGCAGATAATCGCGCGCGATCAGCGCTACAACCGGTGAAAGAAGCAAAATTGCCGTCAAATTGGTGATGGCCATCAGCGCCATAATGACATCCGCCAGTTGCCAGATCATCGGCATGCTGAGCAGGCAACCGACAAATACCATCGCCAGCACACCCGCGCGAAGGATGTTGCGGGCCAGACGCGAGTCAACTTTCAGGAAAATAAGGTTGTTCTCGGCATAGATATAGTTCACCACAATAGAACTGAAGGCAAAAAGCCCCACGACAAGGGCGACAAGGCCTGCGCCCCAACCGCCGACGAGGGAGACCAGCGCCTGTTGTACCCAGTGAATGCCTGCTGTACTGCCGGATGGATGTTCAACGGCGCCGGACAGCAACATTATCATCGCACTGGCGGAGCAGATAACAATGGTGTCTGTGAAGACGCCAATCATCTGTACAATGCCCTGCGCAGCGGGATGCGGGGGCCAGGATGCGGCCGCTGCGGCGGCATTCGGCGTGGAGCCCATTCCCGCCTCGTTGGAGAACATGCCTCGCTGAAAACCCGCAGTGAGCGCCTGGCTAAGGGTGTAACCCAGCGCGCCGGAAGCCGCTTCGCGCCAGCCGAACGCGCTTTGGAAAATGGTGACGATGACGTTCGGCACTTCGTCGATATGTATCGCGCATACCAACAGGCTGGTTGACACCCACAGCAGCGCCATCAGCGGAACCAGCCACTGCATCAGGCGGGCAACCCCTCTCAGCCCGGTCACAATGGTCAGCAGGGTGAGAAGGGCAAGCGCGCTGCCCGTCAGCCACTCCGGACAATTGAAGGCAAAGCGCAGCGCGTGGGCGACGGAATTAGCCTGAACGGTATTGAAAATAAGTCCATAGGCCATCAGTAAAAAGATTGAGAACAGGACGCCCATCCAGCGCATTCCCAGTCCGCGAGCCATATACCAGGCGGGGCCGCCGCGAAATTGACCGTTGCCGTCTTTTTCTTTGTAGAGCTGCGCAAGCGAGCATTCAGCAAAGGAGGTGGCCATACCGATAATCGCCGTCACCCACATCCAGAATACCGCGCCCGGACCGCCCGCGCCGATTGCCAGCGCGACACCGGCCAGGTTACCGCTGCCGACGCGCGCGGCCAGGCTGGTACAGAGCGCCTGAAATGAGGTCAGGCCGCCCGGCTGTGGCGTGACGCTGTTTTTCAGACTTCTGCCAAATTTGCGAATATAGCGAAACTGAATCAGTCCGCTGCGCCACGTAAACCAGATACCTGCTCCTGAAAGCAGGTATATCATGATTGAACCCCAGAGAACTTCGTTAATAAAGAAAAAGAAATCAGGCACTAACGTCCCTCTTGTTGATGCCAACGTGAATATGTAAGCGCTACCACTGATTGTGCATGCTGTTACTTAGCAGCCTGTTAATATTCTGAGTTTATCATACTCTGCCTAAGCGCACTGTCTGCGGTTGCGCTGCCTCTCACTCGTGTTATCATCAGGGCAGACCGGTTACATCCCCCTAACAAGTAAACCTGTCATTTTTCCGCTGCTGGCAGGCTGTCGGTAGTGTGAATTATCCAGGGAACGTTAAAAGAGAAACACTATCATGACGGATAAATTGACCTCCCTTCGTCAGTTCACCACTGTCGTCGCTGACACCGGAGATATTGCGGCAATGAAGCTGTACCAGCCGCAGGATGCTACAACCAACCCTTCTCTGATCCTTAACGCCGCGCAGATCCCTGAGTATCGCAAACTGATCGACGAGGCGGTGACCTGGGCAAAAGCACAGAGCAATGACCGCGCGCAGCAGGTTGTGGATGCGACTGACAAACTGGCAGTAAACATCGGTCTGGAAATCCTGAAGCTCGTTCCTGGCCGTATCTCTACTGAAGTTGATGCTCGCCTGTCCTACGACACCGAAGCGTCTATTGCCAAAGCAAAACGCCTGATCAAACTGTACAACGATGCGGGCATCAGCAACGACCGTATCCTGATCAAACTGGCCTCTACCTGGCAGGGCATTCGCGCCGCTGAACAGCTGGAAAAAGAAGGGATCAACTGTAACCTGACTCTGCTGTTCTCCTTCGCACAGGCGCGTGCATGTGCCGAAGCTGGCGTATACCTGATTTCTCCGTTTGTGGGCCGTATTCTGGACTGGTACAAAGCCAACACCGACAAGAAAGAGTATGCGGCGTCTGAAGATCCAGGCGTGATTTCCGTGACGGAAATCTACGAATACTACAAACAGCACGGCTATGAGACCGTTGTTATGGGCGCAAGCTTCCGTAACGTCGGTGAAATCATTGAGCTGGCTGGCTGTGACCGCCTGACCATCGCCCCTGCGCTGCTGAAAGAGCTGGCAGAAAGCGAAGGAGCTATCGAGCGTAAACTGTCCTACACCGGTGAAGTGAAAGCGCGCCCAGAGCGCATCACCGAGTCCGAGTTCCTGTGGCAGCACAACCAGGATCCAATGGCCGTAGATAAACTGGCGGACGGTATCCGTAAGTTTGCTATCGACCAGGAAAAACTGGAAAAAATGATCGGCGACCTGCTGTAATCATTCTGCGTGACCGGGTTCCCGGTCACGCCTCTTTCCCCCGCCTCTGTCTGATTTTTCTCTCTGCGTGTATCATTCCCTTTAATCAGTACTTTTTGAATGGAATGGATATGAATACCTTACGCATCGGCTTAGTGTCGATTTCTGACCGCGCCTCCAGCGGTGTTTATCAGGATAAAGGCATCCCTGCTCTGGAAGCGTGGCTGGGCAGCGCGCTCACTACCCCGTTTGAGATCCAGACTCGCCTGATCCCGGACGAGCAGCCGATCATCGAGCAGACCCTGTGTGAGCTGGTGGATGAGATGAGCTGCCACCTTGTGCTGACGACGGGCGGAACCGGCCCCGCGCGCCGCGATGTAACGCCGGACGCGACGCTGGCTATCGCCGATCGTGAAATGCCGGGCTTCGGTGAACAGATGCGCCAGATCAGTCTACACTTTGTCCCGACGGCCATTCTTTCCCGTCAGGTCGGGGTGATCCGCAAACAGGCGCTGATCCTGAACCTGCCGGGGCAGCCGAAGTCGATAAAAGAAACGCTGGAAGGAGTAAAAGCCGAAGACGGGAGCGTTATCGTCCACGGTATCTTTGCAAGTGTACCGTATTGTATACAACTGCTTGACGGTCCGTACGTGGAAACTGACGGCAATGTGGTAGCAGCATTTCGCCCTAAAAGCGCTCGCCGCGAAACAATCTCCTGAAAATGCTTTAAATGTGACATTAGCGCCAGCCGCAGTAGCGTGTAAATGGATTTACGATATAGTAATTTTTTCTTTACGATTGCTGTAAAAAATAATCCACAACACATGCACAATGGTTCGCTATGTCACATAACACCCGACCTCTGAATCGACAGGACTACAAAACCCTCACGCTCGCTGCTCTGGGCGGCGCGCTGGAGTTTTACGACTTCATCATCTTTGTCTTCTTCGCCGCCGTCGTGGGGGCGCTGTTTTTCCCGGCTGATATTCCTGAATGGCTGCGTCAGGTGCAAACCTTCGGCATTTTCGCTGCCGGGTATCTGGCGCGTCCGCTGGGCGGCATTGTTATGGCGCACTTTGGCGATCTGGTTGGGCGCAAGAAGATGTTTACCCTCAGCATCCTGCTGATGGCCGTGCCGACGCTGGCGATTGGCCTTTTGCCTACCTATGAGTCGATGGGCATTATCGCCCCGTTATTGCTGCTGCTGATGCGTATTCTTCAGGGCGCGGCCATCGGCGGGGAAGTGCCGGGCGCGTGGGTGTTTGTCGCTGAGCACGTCCCGGTGCGCCGCATCGGCATTGCGTGCGGAACCCTGACCGCAGGACTGACGATCGGGATCCTGCTTGGCTCCGTGGTTGCAACCATCATCAATACCAGCATGACGCAACAGGCCGTTCACGACTGGGGCTGGCGTATCCCGTTCCTGCTGGGCGGGGCGTTTGGGCTGGTGGCAATGTACCTGCGACGTTGGTTGCAGGAGACGCCAGTATTTCTGGAAATGCAGCAGCGGAAGGCGCTGGCGCAAGAATTGCCGGTAAAAACCGTAGTAGTGCGGCATAAAAAAGCGGTAGTCGTGTCGATGCTTCTGACCTGGCTGCTGTCTGCGGGTATCGTGGTGGTCATTTTGATGTCGCCGGTCTGGCTGCAAAAACAGTACGGTTTTGCGCCTGCTGTGACGTTACAGGCGAACAGTATCGCGACAATTATGCTCTGCTTTGGCTGTCTGGCCGCGGGACTGGCGGCGGATCGTTTCGGTGCCAGCGTGACCTTTATTGTCGGCAGCCTGCTGCTGGCCGCGTCGAGCTGGGCATTCTACCATCTTGCGGGCAGCCATCCTGAACAGTTGTTCCTGCTGTACGGCATCGTCGGGCTGTGCGTGGGCGTCGTTGGCGCCGTACCGTACGTAATGGTCCGCGCCTTCCCGCCGGAGGTACGCTTCACCGGCATCTCTTTCTCTTATAACGTCTCGTATGCCATTTTCGGTGGGCTGACCCCGATTGTGGTCACGGTGTTGATGGGGCTGTCACCCCTTGCACCTGCATGGTACGTGCTGGCGTTATCGCTGATGGGGCTGGTATTGGGGATGTGGCTTCGCCAGTCAGAGGGATGTCGTGCCCGCGACGCGGGCACGACAGAGGGATCAGTGTTTTTCACCAATCGGTAATACGGTGCGGCCGAACTGCTCGTTCAGCACTTCACCCATTGCCAGGTAGATAGCGCTTGCGCCGCACACCAGACCGACCCAGCCGGCAACGTGAACGATGCCTTCGTTATCCGCCAGGTGACCCGCGGCAAGCAGAGCGAACAGCACGGTCAGGCTCAGGAAGACGAATTGCAGCGCGCGGTTCGCCTTCAGGGTGCCGAAGAACATGAACAGGGTGAACACGCCCCACAGTCCCAGGTACACGCCCAGGAAATGGGCGTTTGAAGCATCTGCCAGGCCCATTTTAGGCATCAGCAGAATGGCGACCAGCGTCAGCCAGAACGAACCGTAAGAGGTAAAGGCGGTTAAGCCGAAGGTATTGCCTTTCTTATATTCCAGCAGGCCCGCGAAAATTTGCGCGATACCGCCGTAAAAAATGCCCATCGCCAGGATTACGCCGTCCATCGGGAACATCCCGATGTTGTGCAGGTTCAGCAGAATGGTGGTCATGCCAAAACCCATCAGGCCCAGCGGAGCCGGATTAGCCAACTTAGTGTTGCCCATAAGTCCTCAAAAAAATCATCATTAATATGGTGAAATGGTTAAACCCGCGCCAGTTCTCCCTGACGGGGCGCGGCATCATAATGGGCGGCATCGGCGCCGTCTATGATCTCATCGGGGTGAAATTAAAAAATTTTTTATCCTTCCCCCTTGATGGATGCCGTTGTGACCCCATCTTGTAAGCAACCGCAGTGTGTGGACCTGAAAAAAATCAAATCTGGGCAGTTGAAAAAGCACGTTCTGCCCTTATTACAGGTACACAACCACATGTTGACTGAATTTTTAGTGGAGACGTTTAGATGGGTAAAATTATTGGTATCGACCTGGGTACTACCAACTCTTGTGTAGCGATTATGGATGGCACTACTGCACGTGTGCTGGAGAACGCCGAGGGCGATCGCACCACGCCTTCTATCATTGCTTATACCCAGGATGGTGAAACTCTGGTTGGTCAGCCGGCTAAACGTCAGGCAGTGACAAACCCGCAAAACACCCTGTTTGCGATCAAACGCCTGATTGGCCGCCGCTTCCAGGACGAAGAAGTTCAGCGTGACGTTTCCATCATGCCTTACAAAATCATCGCAGCCGATAACGGCGATGCATGGCTTGATGTGAAAGGCACCAAAACTGCACCTCCGCAGATCTCTGCTGAAGTGCTGAAGAAAATGAAGAAAACCGCGGAAGATTACCTGGGTGAACCGGTAACTGAAGCTGTTATCACCGTACCTGCTTACTTCAACGATGCTCAGCGTCAGGCAACCAAAGATGCTGGCCGTATCGCAGGTCTGGAAGTAAAACGTATCATCAACGAACCAACCGCAGCAGCACTGGCTTACGGTCTGGATAAAGAAGTTGGTAACCGTACTATCGCGGTTTACGACCTGGGTGGTGGTACCTTCGATATCTCTATTATCGAAATCGACGACGTTGACGGCGAAAAAACCTTCGAAGTTCTGGCAACCAATGGTGATACCCACCTGGGTGGTGAAGACTTCGATACCCGTCTGATCAACTACCTCGTTGACGAGTTTAAGAAAGATCAGGGCATTGACCTGCGTAACGACCCGCTGGCCATGCAGCGCCTGAAAGAAGCGGCTGAGAAAGCGAAGATCGAACTGTCTTCCGCTCAGCAGACCGACGTGAACCTGCCGTACATCACCGCAGACGCGACCGGTCCAAAACACATGAACATCAAAGTGACCCGTGCGAAACTGGAAAGCCTGGTAGAAGACCTGGTGAACCGTTCTATCGAGCCACTGAAAGTTGCATTGCAGGACGCTGGCCTGTCCGTGTCTGATATTCAGGACGTTATCCTGGTAGGTGGTCAGACCCGTATGCCAATGGTTCAGAAGAAAGTTGCTGAATTCTTTGGTAAAGAGCCACGTAAAGACGTGAACCCGGACGAAGCGGTTGCTATCGGTGCTGCGGTTCAGGGTGGTGTTCTGACGGGTGAAGTGAAAGACGTACTGCTGCTGGATGTTACTCCGCTGTCACTGGGTATCGAAACCATGGGTGGCGTGATGACTCCGCTCATCAACAAAAACACTACTATCCCGACGAAACACAGCCAGGTGTTCTCTACCGCTGAAGACAACCAGTCTGCGGTAACCATCCATGTGATTCAGGGTGAGCGTAAGCGTGCGGCGGATAACAAATCTCTGGGTCAGTTCAACCTGGACGGTATTAACCCGGCACCACGCGGCATGCCACAGATCGAAGTCACCTTCGACATCGATGCTGACGGTATCCTGCACGTGTCTGCGAAAGACAAAAACAGCGGTAAAGAGCAGAAGATCACCATCAAGGCATCTTCTGGCCTGAACGAAGCGGAAATCGAAAAAATGGTTCGTGATGCCGAAGCTAACGCGGAATCCGACCGTAAATTCGAAGAGCTGGTTCAGACCCGTAACCAGGGTGACCATCTGCTGCACAGCACCCGTAAGCAGGTTGAAGAAGCGGGCGATAAACTGCCAGCGGAAGACAAAACTGCGATCGAAACTGCACTGAGCGCGCTGGAAACGTCTCTGAAAGGCGAAGACAAAGCGGACATTGAAGCGAAGATGCAGGAGCTGGCACAGGTTTCTCAGAAGCTGATGGAAATCGCTCAGCAGCAGCACGCACAGCAGCAGGCGGGCGCTGATGCTTCCCAGAACAACGCGAAAGACGACGATGTTGTCGACGCTGAGTTCGAAGAAGTGAAAGATAAAAAATAATCGCCCTGATGCAGGGTAATTAATCGGCACGGGCGTAGGAGTATTCTCCACGCCCGTGCTCGCATGTTAAGGGGCTTAAAAAAACCAATGGCAAAGCAAGACTATTACGAGATTTTAGGCGTTCCGAAAACTGCGGAAGAGCGTGAAATCAAAAAGGCATATAAGCGCCTGGCCATGAAATTCCACCCTGACCGTAATCAGGGTGACAAAGAGGCTGAAGCCAAATTTAAAGAGATTAAAGAAGCCTATGAAGTCCTGACCGATGCACAAAAACGTGCGGCTTATGACCAGTATGGTCACGCGGCCTTTGAACAGGGCGGCATGGGCGGCGGTGGATTTGGTGGCGGCGGCTTCGGCGGCGGCGCTGATTTCAGCGACATCTTTGGCGATGTATTTGGCGATATCTTCGGCGGCGGTCGTGGTCGTCAGCGCGCGGCGCGCGGCGCAGATCTGCGCTATAACATGGACCTGACACTGGAAGAAGCGGTTCGTGGCGTAACCAAAGAGATCCGTATCCCGACGCTGGAAGAGTGTGACGTTTGCCACGGCAGCGGCGCGAAAGCGGGGACTCAGCCACAGACCTGTCCAACCTGTCACGGTTCCGGTCAGGTGCAGATGCGCCAGGGCTTCTTCGCGGTGCAGCAGGCCTGTCCGCATTGTCATGGTCGCGGTACGCTGATTAAAGATCCGTGCACCAAATGCCACGGTCACGGTCGCGTGGAGAAAACCAAAACGCTGTCCGTTAAGATCCCGGCAGGCGTGGATACGGGCGACCGCATCCGTCTGGCAGGTGAGGGTGAAGCTGGCGAGCACGGCGCACCGGCAGGGGATCTGTACGTTCAGGTTCAGGTTAAACAGCACGCCATCTTCGAGCGTGAAGGTAACAACCTGTACTGTGAAGTGCCGATCAACTTTGCGATGGCGGCGCTGGGTGGCGAAATCGAAGTGCCGACGCTGGACGGTCGCGTTAACCTGAAAATCCCTGGCGAAACCCAGACCGGGAAGCTGTTCCGCATGCGCGGCAAAGGCGTTAAATCCGTTCGCGGTGGCGCGCAGGGTGACCTGTTATGCCGCGTGGTCGTTGAAACGCCGGTCGGCCTGAACGACAAGCAGAAACAGCTGCTGAAAGAGCTTCAGGAGAGTTTTGGTGGCCCGACGGGTGAGAAAAACAGCCCGCGCTCCAAAAGCTTCTTCGATGGCGTCAAAAAATTCTTCGACGATTTAACCCGCTAACCTGCCAGCTGGTTACTATCCTTTAAAGCCCGGAAGCGATTCCGGGCTTTTTGCTTTATAGCGTTATTCCTCGGTTAAACTGAATCTATAACCAATATTAATCTGTTTTTACCGATCTGTTTGCGCTGATATTATGGTTTTACCGAGGTATTGTTGTAAAAGAGAGCTTAAACGTGAAATTACTACACCGTTTCTTTAGCAGTGAGGCATCCGGCGGCGTCATCCTGATTATTGCTGCTGCAGCCGCCATGCTGCTCGCCAATATGGGCATGACGCGCGATCTCTATCACGCATTTCTGGAAACCCCCGTCGAGCTGAAGGTCGGGGCGCTGGAAATTAACAAGAACATGCTGCTGTGGATCAACGATGCGCTGATGGCGGTGTTCTTCCTGCTGGTAGGCCTGGAGGTCAAACGTGAGCTGGTGATCGGTTCTCTTGCCAGCCGACAGCGCGCGGCGTTTCCGGTGATCGCGGCGATTGGCGGGATGATCGTTCCCGCGTTGCTCTTTCTCGCGTTTGCGTGGCAGGATCCGGTTGCGCGTGACGGCTGGGCGATCCCGGCCGCAACGGATATCGCGTTTGCGCTCGGGGTCTTAGCCTTGCTCGGTAGCCGCGTCCCGGTAGCACTGAAAATTTTCCTGATGGCGCTGGCGATTATCGATGACCTGGGCGCTATCGTGATTATCGCGCTGTTCTACACCAGCGATCTGTCGGTTCTGTCGCTGAGCGTGGCGGCCGTGGCTATTGCGGTGCTGGCGTTGCTGAACGTCTTCAACGTCCGACGCACGGGTATTTATATTCTGGTGGGGATGGTGCTGTGGACGGCGGTGCTGAAGTCTGGCGTGCATGCCACGCTGGCGGGCGTCATCGTTGGCTTCTTTATTCCGCTGAAGGAGCAGGACGGCAAATCGCCTGCCAGACAGCTGGAGCATGTGCTTCATCCGTGGGTGGGCTTTATGATCCTGCCGCTGTTTGCATTTGCCAACGCGGGTGTTTCCCTGGCCGGTGTTGCCCTGGACGGACTCACCTCTGTGCTGCCGCTGGGTATCATCGCTGGTTTGTTTATCGGTAAGCCGCTGGGTATCAGCCTGTTCTGCTGGCTGGCGCTGAAGCTGAAGCTGGCGTCATTGCCAAACGGAACCACCTTTAGTCAGATTATGGCCATCGGCGTGCTGTGCGGTATTGGATTCACCATGTCGATCTTTATCTCGACGCTGGCGTTTGGCACCAGCGCGCCTGAGCTTATCGTCTGGGCGAAACTCGGCATTCTTATCGGGTCGTTACTGGCCGCGGTTATTGGTTATACCTTGTTGAAGGTGAAGTTGTCCGGACAGGCTGTCCAGGCATAACAGGAAACCGGGAGAAGGGAAGCCTTCTCCCGATAAACTATCAGGGAGTGAAAACGTGATGTCTCATTTGAACTATAACCATCTCTATTACTTCTGGCATGTCTACAAGCAGGGCTCGGTCGTGGGAGCGGCAGAGGCGCTCTACCTGACACCACAAACTATTACCGGGCAAATCAAAGCCCTGGAAGAGCGCTTACAGGGCAAGCTTTTTAAGCGGAAAGGACGTGGCATTGAGCCGAGCGAGCTGGGCGAACTGGTGTTCCGCTATGCGGACAAGATGTTCACCCTGAGCCAGGAGATGCTGGATATCGTTAACTATCGCAAAGAGTCGAACCTGCTCTTTGACGTGGGCGTGGCGGATGCGTTGTCCAAACGGCTGGTAAGCGGTGTGCTGGATGCGGCGGTGGTGGAAGATGAACAGATTCATTTACGCTGCTTTGAGTCCACTCACGAGATGCTGCTGGAACAGCTGAGCCAACATAAGCTGGATATGATTATCTCGGACTGCCCAATCGACTCCACGCAGCAGGAAGGCTTGTTCTCGGTGAAAATTGGCGAATGCGGCGTCAGTTTCTGGTGCATTAATCCGCCGCCAGAAAAACCGTTTCCTGCTTGCCTGGAAGAGCGCCGCCTGCTGGTGCCGGGTAGGCGGTCTATGCTCGGACGTAAGCTGCTGAACTGGTTTAACTCGCAGGGGCTGAACGTGGAGATCCTCGGTGAGTTCGACGATGCGGCTTTGATGAAGGCTTTTGGCGAGGCGCACAACGCTATCTTCGTTGCCCCGACGCTGTACGCGCACGATCTCTATTCAGACGACAAGATTACCGAGATTGGCAGGGTGGATAACGTGATGGAAGAGTATCACGCCATATTCGCCGAAAGGATGATTCAGCACCCGGCGGTGCAGCGAATCTGCAACCGCGACTACTCGGCGCTGTTTACGCCGCCGGCAATCTGAAGACATAAAAAAACCCGCGTTAAGCGGGTTCTTTCAAACAAGCAACAACAAGTAGCGATTAAGCCAGTTTGTTGATCTGCGCGGTCAGGTTTGCTTTATGACGCGCTGCTTTGTTTTTGTGGATCAGACCTTTAGCAGCCTGACGATCCACGATTGGTTGCATTTCGTTAAATGCGTTCTGCGCTGCAGCTTTGTCGCCTGCTTCGATTGCTGCGTATACTTTCTTGATGAAAGTACGCATCATAGAGCGACGGCTTGCGTTGTGCTTACGAGCCTTTTCAGACTGAACGGCACGTTTCTTAGCTGATTTGATATTAGCCAAGTCCAACTCCCAAATATGTTCTATGTGGACAATTCAAAGGCCGAGGAATATGCCCTCTTTGCCTTCTTTTGTCAATGGATTTGTGCAAATAAGCGCCGTTAATGAGCGACGCTACGTTACGTAGTGATGGCGCAGGATTCTACCAGCTTGTCTTTCGTGAATACAGCCTTTCGGCATAAAAATCGCAGTTCTCGGGCAGATTTTTTTGCTGTGAAAGGTCAGCCTGATGAAATCATACGGCTTTCTGTTTCGCGTGAACAATCGCCGGTTAACCTTAACCGCCGTACAAGGTATACTTTGGCGATTTTCACTGTTTTGAGCCAGTCATGAAGCTGATACGCGGCATACATAATCTCAGTCAAGCCCCGCACGGGTGCGTGCTGACCATTGGTAATTTTGACGGCGTGCATCGTGGGCATCAGGCGCTGTTGCAGGGATTGCGTAAAGAAGGGGAGGCGCGTGGCCTGCCCGTTGTGGTGATGATTTTCGAACCGCAGCCGCTGGAGCTGTTTGCCGGCGAGAAATCCCCCGCGCGGCTGACGCGTCTGCGTGAGAAGTTACGCTACCTGGCGGAGTCCGGCGTGGACTACGTCCTGTGCATACGCTTCGACCGTCGGTTTGCCGCGCTGACCGCACAAAACTTTGTCAGCGATCTGTTGGTCAGGCAGCTTGGCGTGCAGTTTCTCGCCGTGGGCGATGATTTCCGCTTTGGCGCTGGTCGTCAGGGCGATTTCTTGTTATTACAGAAGGCTGGCCTGGAGTACGGGTTTGACGTCACCAGTACGATGACCTTCTGTGAGGGCGGGGTGCGCGTCAGCAGCACGGCGGTACGTCAGGCGCTGGCGAACGATGAACTGGACACGGCAGAAACGCTGCTGGGTCATCCGTTCACAATTTCAGGTCGTGTGGTCCATGGCGATGCGCTGGGCCGCACGATAGGTTTTCCGACGGCGAATATACCGCTGCGTCGTCAGGTCTCCCCGGTTAAAGGGGTCTATGCGGTGGAAGTGGCAGGACTGGGTGAGAAGCCTTTCTACGGTGTTGCCAACATTGGTACACGTCCAACGGTTTCCGGTGTGCGTCAACAGTTAGAAGTACACCTGCTGGACGTTGTAATGGACCTCTACGGTCGCCATATAGATGTGATACTGCGTAAAAAAATACGCAATGAACAGCGATTCGCTTCGCTGGATGAACTTAAGGCGCAAATCGCGCGAGATGAATTAACGGCCCGCGAGTTTTTTGGGCTTTAGAACCGGCTTAACTGCCTACGTGATAAATACGGAACCGAGAATCTGATGAGTGACTATAAATCAACCCTGAATTTGCCGGAAACAGGGTTCCCGATGCGCGGCGATCTCGCCAAGCGCGAACCGGGAATGCTGGCGCGTTGGACTGATGATGACCTGTACGGCATCATTCGTGCAGCCAAAAAAGGCAAAAAAACCTTCATTCTGCATGATGGCCCTCCCTATGCGAATGGCAGCATTCATATTGGTCACTCTGTAAACAAGATTCTGAAAGACATTATCGTGAAGTCCAAAGGACTCGCGGGATATGACTCGCCTTATGTTCCGGGCTGGGACTGCCATGGTCTGCCAATCGAGCTGAAAGTGGAGCAAGAGTACGGTAAGCCGGGTGAGAAGTTCACCGCCGCAGAGTTCCGCGCGAAATGCCGCGAATACGCTGCCACCCAGGTAGACGGTCAGCGCGCTGACTTCATCCGTCTGGGCGTGCTGGGCGACTGGTCGCACCCGTACCTGACCATGGACTTCAAAACCGAAGCCAACATTATCCGTGCGCTGGGTAAAATCATCGGCAACGGTCACCTGCATAAAGGCGCTAAGCCGGTGCACTGGTGCGTGGACTGCCGTTCTGCGCTGGCAGAAGCGGAAGTAGAGTATTACGACAAAACCTCGCCTTCTATCGACGTGGCGTTCGAAGCGGTCGATCAGGATGCGATCAAAGCTAAATTTGGCCTGCCAGGCGTAAGCGGTCCAGTCTCGCTGGTTATCTGGACCACCACCCCGTGGACGTTACCAGCCAACCGTGCCATTTCCCTGTCCGGTGAGTTTGAGTACGCGCTGGTACAAATTGATGGTCGCGCGGTTATCCTGGCAAAAGATCTGGTTGAAAGCGTGCTTAAACGCGCGAACATCACTGATTACAGCGTGCTGGGCACCGTAAAAGGCGACGCGCTGGAGCTGATGCGCTTCAAACACCCGTTCCTGGACTTCGACGTTCCGGCGATCCTGGGCGACCATGTCACGCTGGACGCGGGTACCGGTGCGGTGCATACCGCCGGCGGCCACGGTCCTGACGACTACAACATCAGCCTGAAATACGGTCTGGAAATCGCCAACCCGGTTGGTCCGGATGGCTCTTACCTGCCTGGCACCTACCCGGCGCTGGACGGTATCAACGTCTTTAAAGCCAACGACATCATCGTTGACATGCTTCGCACCAGCGGCGCGCTGCTGCACGTTGAGAAAATGCAGCACAGCTACCCGTGCTGCTGGCGCCATAAGACCCCGATTATCTTCCGTGCGACCCCGCAGTGGTTCGTCAGCATGGACCAGAAAGGCCTGCGCGAGCAGTCTCTGAAAGAGATCAAAGGCGTGCAGTGGATCCCGGACTGGGGCCAGGCGCGTATCGAATCCATGGTGGCTAACCGTCCTGACTGGTGTATCTCCCGTCAGCGCACCTGGGGCGTGCCGATGTCGCTGTTCGTGCATAAAGAGACGCAGGAACTGCACCCGAACACCCTGGAACTGATGGAAGAGGTGGCGAAGCGCGTTGAAGTTGAAGGCATTCAGGCGTGGTGGGATCTCGATTCCCGTGACATCCTGGGCGCTGACGCGGACAACTACGAGAAAGTGCCGGATACCCTGGACGTGTGGTTCGACTCCGGGTCTACCCACTCCTCCGTGGTTGACGTGCGCCCTGAGTTCGCCGGTCACGCTGCCGACATGTATCTGGAAGGCTCCGACCAACACCGCGGCTGGTTCATGTCATCCCTGATGATCTCCACCGCCATGAAGGGCAAAGCACCTTACCGCCAGGTACTGACCCACGGCTTCACCGTGGATGGTCAGGGCCGTAAGATGTCCAAATCCATCGGTAACACCGTTTCTCCGCAGGACGTGATGAACAAGCTGGGCGCGGATATTCTGCGTCTGTGGGTGGCATCCACCGACTACACGGGCGAAATGGCGGTGTCTGACGAGATCCTGAAACGTGCTGCTGACAGCTATCGTCGTATCCGTAACACCGCGCGCTTCCTGCTGGCGAACCTGAACGGGTTTGATCCGGTAAAAGACATGGTGAAGCCGGAAGAGATGGTGGTGCTCGATCGCTGGGCGGTAGGCTGCGCGAAAGCGGCACAGGAAGATATTCTGAAAGCCTATGAGTCTTACGACTTCCACGAAGTGGTGCAGCGCCTGATGCGCTTCTGCTCCATTGAGATGGGGTCGTTCTATCTCGACATCATCAAAGACCGCCAGTACACCGCGAAAGCGGACAGCGTGGCGCGTCGTAGCTGCCAGACCGCGCTGTTCCACATCGCAGAGGCGCTGGTACGCTGGATGGCGCCGATCATGTCCTTCACCGCAGATGAAATCTGGGGTTACCTGCCGGGCGACCGTGAGAAGTATGTCTTCACCGGCGAGTGGTACGAAGGTCTGTTCGACCTCTCCAGCACTGAAGCAATGAACGACGCCTACTGGGACGAGCTGCTGAAAGTGCGTGGCGAAGTGAACAAGGTAATCGAGCAGGCGCGCGCTGACAAGAAAGTCGGTGGCTCTCTGGAAGCGACGGTGACCCTGTACGCAGAGCCTGAGCTGGCCGCGAAGCTGACCGCGCTGGGCGATGAATTACGATTTGTCCTGTTGACCTCCGGTGCGAAAGTTGCGGATTATGCCGAGGCATCTGCTGATGCTCAGCAGAGCGAACTGCTCAAAGGACTGAAGGTCGCACTGAGCAAAGCCGATGGTGAAAAATGCCCGCGTTGCTGGCATTACACTACCGATGTCGGCCAGGTGGCGGAACACGCAGACATCTGCGGACGCTGTGTAAGCAACGTCGCCGGCGACGGCGAAAAACGTAAGTTTGCCTGATGAGTAAAACTCTCTGTTCAACAGGACTGCGCTGGCTGTGGCTGGTGGTAGTGGTGCTGATTATTGATTTGGGCAGCAAGTTCCTGATCCTCCAGAATTTCGCTCTGGGGGATACGGTCCCGCTGTTCCCGTCGCTTAACCTGCACTACGCCCGCAACTACGGCGCGGCGTTTAGTTTCCTTGCCGACAGCGGTGGCTGGCAGCGTTGGTTCTTCGCAGGTATCGCAATGGGTATCTGCGTCGTGCTCGCGGTGCTGATGTACCGCTCGAAGGCCACGCAAAAGCTGAATAACATCGCCTACGCGCTGATCATTGGTGGCGCACTGGGTAACCTGTTTGACCGCCTGTGGCACGGCTTTGTAGTCGATATGATCGACTTCTACGTCGGCGACTGGCACTTTGCGACCTTTAACCTCGCCGATAGCGCAATATGCGTTGGTGCAGCGTTAATCGTGCTGGAAGGCTTCTTGCCTAAACCGGCCGCGAAAGAGCAGGTGTAACAAAACCAGCCGGGTGACGCGTAGCGATCCCGGCCTACAGAATTTGTGGCCCCCGTAGGCCCGGTAAGCGTAGCGCCACCGGGCAACAGGTGACCCAAAACAAGCGAGCAATTTGCATGTCTAAATCCGTACAGAGCAACAGCGCGGTTCTCGTTCATTTCACGCTGAAGCTGGATGACGGCTCCACGGCCGAATCCACCCGCAACAATGGCAAACCGGCGCTGTTTCGTCTGGGCGACACCTCCCTCTCTGAAGGCCTCGAACAACAGCTTCTCGGGCTGAAAGAGGGTGAGAAAAAAGCGTTCTCACTGGAGCCGGATGCGGCATTCGGTGTGCCAAGCCCGGATCTGATTCAGTACTTCTCGCGCCGTGAGTTTATGGATGCGGGTGAACCGGAGATCGGGGCGATTATGCTCTTTACCGCTATGGACGGCAGCGAAATGCCTGGCGTGATCCGCGAAATCAACGGGGATTCCATCACCGTTGACTTCAACCATCCGCTTGCCGGGCGTACCGTTCATTTTGATGTAGAAGTGCTGGAGATCGATCCGGCGCTGGAGGACTGAAATGCAGATCCTGTTGGCTAACCCGCGCGGTTTTTGCGCTGGTGTAGACCGCGCTATCAGCATTGTTGAAAATGCGCTGGAGATTTACGGCGCGCCGATTTACGTGCGTCACGAAGTGGTGCACAACCGCTACGTGGTCGACAGCCTGCGCGAGCGCGGTGCGATTTTTATCGAGCAGATCAGCGAAGTGCCGGACGGCGCAATCCTCATCTTCTCCGCGCACGGCGTATCCCAGGCCGTACGTAACGAAGCCAAAAGCCGCGATCTGACCGTATTCGATGCCACCTGTCCGTTAGTGACCAAGGTGCATATGGAAGTGGCGCGTGCAAGCCGTCGTGGTGAAGAGTCGATTCTGATTGGCCATGCCGGTCACCCGGAAGTTGAAGGCACCATGGGTCAGTACAGCAACCCGGAAGGGGGTATGTATCTGGTTGAGTCGCCGGAAGACGTTTTTACGCTGAATGTGAAAAACGAAGCGCGTCTGTCGTTTATGACCCAGACGACGCTTTCCGTGGACGACACCTCAGACGTGATTGACGCCCTGCGCCAGCGCTTCCCAAAAATCGTCGGGCCGCGCAAAGATGATATCTGCTACGCAACCACCAACCGTCAGGAAGCCGTGCGCGCGTTGGCTGAACAGGCGGACGTGGTGCTGGTGGTCGGTTCAAAAAACTCCTCTAACTCTAACCGTCTGGCCGAACTGGCGCAGCGTATGGGGAAAGCGGCGTTTCTGATCGACGACGCAACGGACATTCAGGAAGCGTGGGTGAAAAACGCGGCCTGCGTCGGTGTTACCGCAGGTGCTTCAGCGCCGGATATTCTGGTGCAAAACGTCATTGCCCGCCTGCAAGAGCTGGGTGGTGGCGAAGCGGTGCCGCTGGAAGGCCGTGAAGAGAACATTGTCTTTGAAGTGCCGAAAGAGCTGCGAATTGACGCCCGCGAAGTGGAATAATTTCTTTTCTGATGAAAGGCCAGCACCTTCTGTGCTGGCCTTTTTTTTGCTTCGTATCTTATCGTGACGACAAAATCATGTCTTTTACTGATATCTGAGTCGGTTTCACGTTAAATTCTAATTATTGGTGTTTTCAGTTGGCAGCCTTAGCGAAGGCTGGTTAATCTGAAAACGGTTTACATCATTTTAACGTAAGAGAATAACTATGCATGATGCACAGATCCGTGTCGCCATTGCGGGCGCGGGTGGACGTATGGGTCGCCAGCTGATACAGGCGGCACTACAGATGGATGGCGTGGCACTTGGCGCGGCGCTAGAGCGTGAAGGTTCATCCCTGCTGGGCTCCGATGCGGGCGAGCTGGCAGGCGCGGGCAAGACAGGCGTTACCGTGCAGAGCAACCTGGAGGCGGTGAAAGAAGACTTTGACGTGTTCATCGACTTTACCCGTCCGGAAGGCACTTTGACTCATCTGGCGTTTTGCCGCCAGCACGGTAAAGGGATGGTGATTGGCACCACCGGTTTCGATGATGCCGGTAAACAGGCCATTCAGGAAGCAGCCGCCGACATTGCAATTGTCTTCGCCGCGAACTTTAGCGTAGGCGTTAACGTTATGCTGAAACTGCTGGAAAAGGCAGCGAAGGTGATGGGCGACTATACCGACATTGAGATTATTGAAGCGCACCACCGCCATAAAGTCGATGCCCCATCTGGCACGGCGCTGGCGATGGGCGAAGCGATTGCTTATGCAATGGATAAAGATTTGAAAGACATCGCGGTCTATTCTCGCGAAGGTCACACTGGCGAGCGCGTGCCTGGCACCATTGGTTTTGCCACCGTTCGCGCGGGTGATATCGTCGGCGAACATACCGCTATGTTCGCCGATATTGGTGAAAGGGTCGAAATCACACATAAAGCATCCAGCCGCATGACGTTTGCAAACGGGGCGGTACGCTCCGCACTGTGGCTAAAAGGTAAGCCAAATGGTCTTTTTGATATGCGAGATGTGCTCGAACTCAACAATTTGTAAGCGTTATTACCCATCGTGATGTGGTTATTGCAGTCGTAACTGTTTGATTGCATAGGGCAATATTTTATTGCCCTTTTATTTTGTCTATTTCAAAGGGTTATTGCATTTAACTCATTTAAAGTAAGTGTTTTCATGCTATTTTATGTTGCTGCACTGTAAATTTTGACCATCTGGTCCACTTTTTATTCCCGCAAGACGATTGTTTTTTTTAAACTGCCTGCGCAAGCGGTTTCCACAGTGATTTAGTTGATCTTTTTGCCGCTTAATTTGAAATCAAGCCATCAGGCCTGCAAAAGAATAAACAAAATCCCCGTTTTAAGTTGACTTTTACATGGCAAATCCCCAGAATGCCGCCGTTTGCCAAAAATCCGCTGGCAACACATTTGCATTGATCCATGACATGGTTATGAATTAATATGCAAATAAAGTGAGTGAATATTCTCTGGAGGGTGTTTTGATTAAGTCAGCGCTATTGGTTCTGGAAGACGGAACCCAGTTTATCGGTCGGGCCATAGGGGCAACGGGTTCGGCGGTTGGGGAAGTCGTTTTCAATACTTCAATGACCGGTTATCAAGAAATCCTCACTGATCCTTCCTATTCTCGCCAAATCGTTACTCTTACTTATCCTCATATCGGCAATGTCGGCACCAATGCGGCTGACGAAGAATCCTCTCAGGTACATGCACAAGGCCTGGTCATTCGCGACCTGCCGCTGATTGCCAGCAACTTCCGCAACACCGAAGACCTCTCTTCTTACCTGAAGCGCCATAACATTGTGGCGATTGCCGATATTGATACCCGTAAGCTGACGCGTCTGCTGCGCGAGAAGGGTGCACAAAATGGCTGCATCATCGCAGGGGACAACCTCGATGCGGCGCTGGCGCTGGAAAAAGCGAAAGCCTTCCCAGGCCTGAACGGGATGGACCTGGCGAAAGAAGTGACTACCACAGAAGCCTACAGCTGGACGCAGGGAAGCTGGACGCTGGAAGGTGACCTGCCGGAAGCGAAACCGGAAAGCGAGCTGCCGTTCCACGTGGTGGCCTACGATTTTGGTGCCAAGCGCAACATCCTGCGTATGCTGGTTGACCGTGGCTGCCGCCTGACGGTCGTCCCGGCACAAACGTCTGCGGAAGATGTTCTGAAGATGAACCCGGACGGCATCTTCCTCTCTAACGGTCCTGGCGACCCGGCGCCGTGTGACTACGCTATCGACGCCATTAAGTCCTTCCTTGAAACCGATATCCCGGTATTCGGCATCTGTCTCGGCCATCAGCTGCTGGCGCTGGCGAGCGGAGCGAACACCGTCAAGATGAAGTTCGGCCACCATGGTGGTAACCACCCGGTGAAAGATATCGACAACAACACGGTAATGATCACCGCGCAGAACCACGGCTTCGCTGTGGATGAAGCGACGATGCCAGCTAACCTGCGCGTGACGCATAAGTCACTGTTCGATGGTACCTTGCAGGGTATCCATCGCACCGATAAGCCTGCGTTCAGCTTCCAGGGCCACCCTGAAGCCAGCCCGGGCCCACACGATGCCGCGCCGCTGTTCGATCACTTCATCGAACTTATCGAGCAATACCGTAAGACTGCTAAATAATCAGGAGCTGAGAAGACCATGCCAAAACGTACAGACATAAAAAGCATCCTGATCCTTGGCGCTGGCCCGATCGTGATCGGCCAGGCCTGCGAATTTGACTACTCCGGCGCGCAGGCGTGTAAAGCCCTGCGCGAAGAGGGTTACCGCGTCATCCTGGTCAACTCTAACCCGGCCACCATCATGACCGACCCGGAAATGGCAGATGCGACCTACATCGAGCCAATTCACTGGGAAGTGGTACGCAAAATTATCGAGAAAGAGCGTCCGGATGCGGTGCTGCCGACCATGGGCGGCCAGACGGCGCTGAACTGTGCACTGGAGCTGGAGCGTCAGGGCGTGCTGGAAGAGTTCGGCGTGACCATGATTGGTGCAACCGCCGACGCGATTGATAAAGCAGAAGACCGTCGTCGCTTCGACGTAGCAATGAAAAAAATTGGCCTCGACACCGCGCGTTCCGGTATCGCACACAACATGGAAGAAGCGCTGGCCGTCGCGGCTGACGTGGGCTATCCGTGCATCATCCGTCCATCATTCACCATGGGCGGCACCGGCGGCGGTATCGCCTACAACCGCGAAGAGTTCGAAGAGATTTGCGAACGCGGTCTGGATCTCTCCCCAACCAAAGAGCTGCTGATTGATGAATCGCTGATTGGCTGGAAAGAGTACGAGATGGAAGTGGTGCGTGATAAAAACGACAACTGCATCATCGTCTGCTCCATCGAAAACTTCGATGCGATGGGGATCCACACCGGCGACTCCATCACCGTTGCGCCAGCTCAGACGCTGACCGACAAAGAGTACCAAATCATGCGTAACGCCTCGATGGCGGTACTGCGTGAAATCGGCGTGGAAACCGGCGGCTCGAACGTGCAGTTCTCGGTGAACCCGAAAACCGGCCGTCTGATTGTTATCGAAATGAACCCGCGCGTGTCCCGTTCCTCCGCGCTGGCCTCCAAAGCCACCGGCTTCCCGATTGCGAAAGTGGCGGCGAAACTGGCGGTGGGTTACACCCTTGACGAGCTGATGAACGACATCACCGGTGGCCGCACGCCAGCGTCCTTCGAACCGTCCATCGACTACGTTGTGACCAAAATTCCTCGCTTTAACTTCGAGAAATTCGCCGGCGCGAACGACCGTCTGACTACCCAGATGAAATCCGTTGGTGAAGTCATGGCGATTGGCCGCACGCAGCAGGAATCCCTGCAAAAAGCGCTGCGTGGCCTGGAAGTGGGCGCGACCGGCTTTGACCCGAAAGTCAGCCTGGACGACCCGGAAGCACTGACCAAAATCCGCCGCGAGCTGAAAGACGCGGGCGCAGAGCGTATCTGGTACATCGCCGATGCCTTCCGTGCGGGCCTCTCCGTCGACGGCGTATTTAACCTGACTAACATCGACCGCTGGTTCCTGGTGCAGATTGAAGAGCTGGTGCGTCTGGAAGAGAAAGTGGCAGAGCTGGGCATCAACGGCCTTGACGCAGACTTCCTGCGCATGCTGAAGCGTAAAGGCTTCGCCGATGCGCGTCTGGCTAAACTGGCGGGCGTACGTGAAGCGGAGATCCGCAAGCTGCGCGACCAGTATGACCTGCACCCGGTTTACAAGCGCGTGGATACCTGTGCGGCAGAGTTCTCGACCGATACCGCGTACATGTACTCCACCTATGAAGATGAGTGCGAGGCGAACCCGTCCGTCGACCGCGACAAGATTATGGTGCTGGGCGGCGGTCCAAACCGTATCGGCCAGGGCATTGAGTTCGACTACTGCTGCGTGCATGCCTCGCTGGCGCTGCGCGAAGACGGTTACGAGACCATCATGGTCAACTGTAACCCGGAAACCGTCTCGACCGACTACGACACTTCCGACCGCCTCTACTTCGAGCCGGTTACGCTGGAAGACGTGCTTGAAATCGTGCGCATCGAGAAGCCGAAAGGCGTGATCGTGCAGTATGGCGGCCAGACTCCGCTGAAGCTGGCGCGTGCGCTGGAAGCAGCAGGTGTGCCGGTCATCGGCACCAGCCCGGACGCGATTGACCGTGCGGAAGACCGCGAGCGTTTCCAGCAGGCAGTTGATCGTCTCAAGCTGAAACAGCCGGCGAACGCCACCGTGACCGCGATTGAAATGGCCGTTGAGAAAGCGAAAGAGATTGGTTACCCGCTGGTGGTGCGTCCATCCTACGTACTGGGCGGCCGTGCGATGGAAATCGTCTATGACGAAGCCGACCTGCGTCGCTACTTCCAGACGGCGGTGAGCGTTTCCAACGATGCGCCAGTGCTGCTCGACTGCTTCCTCGACGACGCGGTTGAAGTCGACGTTGACGCTATCTGCGACGGCGAAATGGTGCTGATTGGCGGCATCATGGAGCACATCGAGCAGGCTGGCGTGCACTCCGGTGACTCCGCATGTTCTCTTCCTGCGTACACCCTGAGCCAGGAGATTCAGGATGTGATGCGTCAGCAGGTGCAGAAGCTGGCCTTCGAGTTGCAGGTTCGCGGCCTGATGAACGTTCAGTTCGCAGTGAAAGACAACGAAGTTTATCTGATTGAAGTCAACCCGCGTGCGGCACGTACCGTACCGTTCGTCTCTAAAGCGACCGGTATTCCGCTGGCGAAAGTGGCGGCGCGCGTGATGGCTGGCCAGACGCTGACTCAGCAGGGCGTCACGAAAGAAATCATCCCGCCGTACTACTCGGTGAAAGAGGTGGTGCTGCCGTTCAACAAATTCCCGGGCGTTGACCCACTGTTAGGGCCAGAGATGCGCTCTACCGGGGAAGTGATGGGCGTGGGCCGCACCTTCGCAGAAGCGTTTGCCAAGGCACAGCTGGGCAGCAGCTCCACCATGAGAAAATCGGGCCGTGCGCTGCTCTCCGTTCGCGAAGGCGATAAAGAGCGCGTGGTTGACCTGGCCGCCAAGCTGCTTAAACAGGGCTTCGAGCTGGATGCAACCCACGGCACGGCAATTGTGCTGGGTGAAGCTGGGATCAACCCGCGTCTGGTGAACAAGGTGCATGAAGGTCGTCCGCACATTCAGGACCGTATCAAGAATGGTGAGTACACCTACATCATCAACACCACCGCAGGTCGCCAGGCGATTGAAGACTCCAAGCTGATTCGCCGCAGCGCGCTCCAGTATAAAGTGCATTACGACACCACCCTGAACGGCGGTTTCGCGACGGCCATGGCGCTGAATGCGGATGCCACCGAGAAGGTGATTTCGGTGCAGGAAATGCACGCTCAGATTAGCAAGTAATCTGCGTAGGCCCGGCAAGCGTTAGCGCCGCCGGGCAAGTGGCGGGTGGCGCTTCGCTTACCCGCCCTACGGTTTTCTTTACCCATCTTAAGAACCTTCTGGTTTTTCATCCGCTTTCAGTCAGTTAGCCTAAAATGGTTAGGTCGATAACGAAAATTCAACTGAGAGCAGGGGAAAACAACATGCAAAATAAACTACTGATCGCTTCCGTTCTGGCTGCCACTGCAATGTTCACCGTGGCGGGCTGTTCGTCAAATCAGGCCGTAAAAACCACCGATGGTAAAACTATCGTTACTGACGGGAAACCGCAGGTGGATGACGATACCGGTCTGGTATCGTACAAAAACGCCGAAACCGGTCAAACTGAACAAATTAACCGTGACCAGGTTAAATCAATGGGTGAGCTGGATAACTAAAAAAAAGCAGTGGCACATGCCACTGCTTTTTTTGCGTCAGAATGATCGATTACCAGCGATGGTTTAACAAAATATGACCGCCGTAAGCGGCATAGCTGTTTTCACCCCACTCACCGCTGGCACGCAGGGAGATCGTTGTGGTTTCGTTCAGGTTACCGGTTACGCCCAGCTCTAACTGACCACGATCTTCTGGCGTATCGTTGCTGACGGTTTCGTCATTGAATGCCAGATCGTTTTGACCAGCACCTTTCAACCAGTTAACTGCGACGTATGGCTGCCAGGCCTTGACGTCCTTCTGCTGGAAGTAGCTTGCTTTAACGCCAAGACGACCAAAGACGCTGTCATTATCCAGCGTGGTTACGCGTACGCCGTCGCGATCGGTGTGATTTTCCTGATCGAGATAGCTGTAGATCACCTGCGCCTGTGGCTCGATCTTCCATGTACGTTCATTTTCAGACTGGATAACCCACGCGTGGCCGACTTCAACAGACGCGGCGAAACCTTCGCTATCGTAATCTTCATCGTTACGATTGCTGGTGACTTTGTTGTTGTACCAGCTATAAGCGGCCCAGGTATCAACGTAGCTGCCCAGACGTAATTTCTGATCTTCCTGCCAGGTGGCGTACAGCCCAACATTAAAGCCATCAACCTTACCCTGTGCGTCACGCACGTTGTGCTTCGCATCAGAATGGGTCTTCGCCTGGCCTGCACCGAACATACCACCGGCACGCAGGATGCCGTTATCCATTGGCTTGCTCATGAAATCGCTGCCGACTTGCAGAACGGTGGTGGTGGTGTCGTAGCTGACTTTATCGCCACCCGCATCGTTCTCATGATAGCGACCCTTAACGTACATCCAGGTGTTCAGATCGTCTTCATTGCGGAAAGTGAGCTGGTCGCGATCGTCGCGCTTATGCAGGAACATGCTCTGCGCGGCAAGGTAGTTACCTAAGTAAGCACCCACTTCAGGTGCCATAACTTCCGGGGCACTGTTACCGCCGTTATCGGTGTTGCCGCCGTTATCGGTGTTGCCGCCGTTGTCAGTGTTGCCGCCGTTATCGGTGTTGCCACCGTTGTCAGTGTTGCCGCCGTTATCGGTGTTGCCGCCGTTGTCAGTGTTGCCGCCGTTGTCGGTGTTACCACCATCATCGGCGTTACCACCGTCATCTGTGTTACCACCGTCATCGGTGTTACCACCATTATCGGTGTTGCCACCGCCGTCGGTGTTACCGCCGTCATCATTATTGCCACCGTCATCGGTGTCGTCGGAAGGATCATCAGAAGGCGTCGCCTTTGATTCCAGATACCAGTTTCCGTCACTGTGCTGGTAGAGGTTATATTCCCAGGCGCCTGCGACGACCGGTTTTGCCAGCGTCAGCTGGGCTTCGGAACTGCCGCCAATGCTGACAATTTCCATACCGTTAATGGTTTGCGCGCCTGCGCCGCCAATGTTGGTAATGCTGACGCCGGACTGACCGAAGCTGCTGCCCGTAATGGTGAGGTGGTCAGTTGGTGAGTTATCTTCACCCAGAGTGCTGTTCATCACAATCTGGCTACCGTCAGAGCCGGTGTAGTCGCCATTAATCGTAAAATTATTGCCAACGCTATTATCAGCCGCACTCAGCAACAGCGTGCCGCCATTAGCCACGTTGCCGTTGATGGTATCAACACCGGAAGCGCTGAGCGTGGAATTACCCTGGACTGCATTCCATGCCGCCAGCGTACCGCCGCTAAGAATCGCGATGTTGTTGTTCACTTCGCCTGCGGTGGCAAAGGTCGCACCGTTTTCAACGGTAACGGTGGCGTTACTGCCCTTGACGCCGAGCGTTGCTCCGGTGGAGATAAGCGTGGTGCCACCGTGCAGAACCGTATTCCCTGTATAGCTATTTTTGCCTGTCAGGGTCAGCGTGTTGGAATCAACTTTTTCGACGTTACCGCTACCGGTCATGTCGGTGGCGAAAGTGAAATCGCTAACCTGATTAAAAATGACGGTACCATTGTTGGTGAGCCCACCGCTGAGCGTCGCAGTTTTTTCGCCATCGCCCAGTTGCAGCGAGGCGTCTTTGGCCACCCGCGTATTACCGGTATTCGATACCGCACCCGACAGGGTTAACGCGCCAGTCTCTATCAGCAAGGAGTCGCCAGAGCCAATAATGTCGAGATCGCCCGACAGTGCCCAGCTTTCACCCTCCATTTTTACGCTGGCAAAACCGTCGCCTTCATTCAGACCCACGAAGTTACTGTCTTCCGTACCGGTGCCGATCAACGTCAGGGTATTTCCTCTGGAATTTGTGGATATTACGTCACCGATGAGGTTGGAGCCAGTGTCGAGCAGTAGCGTGTTATTTTTATCGCTGGCAAACATAATAGCGTTTGTTTCACCACTAATCGTTCCGCTATTTTTGATATCTAATTTTGCTGTATCTTTTACATTGATTCCGTACTGGGTTCCCTGCACAGTGGCACTGTTAAAAATCTTAGTGTTGCCATCATTTGCCGTAATAGCATCACCGTTTGTACCGATAATTTCGCCACTGTTATTAATGCCAATGCCAACCTGAGTACTAAGACCTGTTTTTCCTTTTATCGTTCCGGTGCTGGTATTGGTAATATTTAATGCGGAGGAGTTTTCACTGACAAAAATGCCATTTTCCGAGCCAGTAATGTTTCCACTGTTATTAAAATCACCGAGTAGTGACTGAATATTCACCGCATTCGCGGTGGTGGAGGAAATGGTTGCGCCGATGTCGTTATTAATTACAATGCGCTGTACACCAGTATTTATATTCAGGCCATTTCCCGTGCCAGAAATATTCCCTTCGTTAGTGACATTGGTGAGAGTAAACCCAGAGACCGATACCGCCGCTTCACTACCAGCGGAGGAGATCGTCACGTTTTTATTAATAATATATTCAGCATCGGCTGAGAAATCTTGAGGAACAGAAGTTGATTGGTCAATCGTTGCAGAAAACGCAACCGCAGGGGTGCATATCAACAAGGCAGGAAATATCTTTCCAAGAGTTTTGGTTGTATGATTTAATCTAAAAAAATTGTTGCTCATGTACACATCCATTTGAGTGAGAAGGAACATTAGATAACGTGCGTAAAACGTATTTAGTCCGTCTTAAAGCGTGAGCTTAAAACAAAAAAAAGCATAAAATTATTATTTTTTCAATAGGTTATGTACAGGTTGATTTATTAAATAATGACTTAAGTTTCGCTAAAAATATCTGTTGATAATATGAATGGCCATAACTATTTTGTAGGATGAATTTGTCTCGCGTATCGCTCTTCGTGTTTAGCGCCACTGTCGCTGGTAAGGTGGGATGGGTTGCCAATACTTGCGTTTTACTTTTAACCGTTAGATAGCCCCTTTAAGTCGGGGTGGTAACTGTCTACACTCAATGCTACAAGAAAAGTAAAAGACAGGCATATTCATGGTTCTGATAATTTATGCGCATCCCTATCCGCAACATTCGCATGCGAATAAACGGATGCTTGAGCAGGCAAGGACGCTCGAAAACGTTGAGATACGTTCCCTCTATCAACTCTATCCTGATTTCAGTATCGATGTCGCCGCCGAACAGGAGGCGCTCTCTCGTGCCGATCTGATCGTCTGGCAGCATCCGATGCAGTGGTACAGCACACCTCCGCTGCTGAAATTGTGGATCGATAAAGTCTTGTCGCACGGTTGGGCATACGGACACAACGGCAAAGCGCTTCAGGGAAAAAGCCTGATGTGGGCTGTAACCACCGGTGGGGGTGAAAGCCACTTTGAGATTGGCGCTTTCCCCGGATTTGACGTGCTGGCGCAGCCGCTCCAGGCTACCGCCCTTTACTGTGGCCTGAACTGGCTTCCGCCTTTTGCAATGCACTGTACCTTTGTCTGCGACGATGAAACCTTGCAGGCGCAGGCTCGTCACTACAAACAACGCTTACTCGAGTGGCAGGAGGGGCACAATGGATAGCCATACGATGATACAGGCGCTGATTTACCTCGGCGCGGCGGCATTAATTGTGCCCGTGGCGGTCCGTCTGGGGCTGGGCTCGGTGCTCGGCTATCTGATTGCCGGGTGTGTGATTGGCCCCTGGGGCTTTCGGCTGGTGACGGATGCCGAGTCAATCCTGCATTTTGCGGAAATCGGCGTGGTGCTGATGCTGTTTGTGATTGGCCTGGAATTGGATCCGCAGCGGCTGTGGAAACTGCGCGCCTCGGTGTTTGGCGGTGGCGCTTTGCAAATGCTGGCCTGCGGTCTGCTGTTGGGCGGGTTCTGCATTTTGCTGGGGATGGAGTGGAAAGTCGCAGAGCTGATTGGCATGACGCTGGCGCTCTCCTCGACGGCGATTGCCATGCAGGCAATGAACGAACGTAACCTGACGGTCTCGCAAATGGGGCGCAGCACCTTCTCCGTACTGCTGTTCCAGGATATTGCCGCCATCCCGCTGGTAGCGATGATCCCGCTGCTGGCAACCAGCGGCGCATCAACGACGCTGGGGGCATTTGCCTTATCTGCGCTGAAGGTTGTCGGTGCGCTGGCGCTGGTAATTCTTCTGGGGCGCTACGTAACGCGTCCGTTGCTGCGCTTTGTGGCTCGCTCTGGCCTGCGCGAAGTATTCAGCGCCGTTGCGTTATTCCTGGTGTTTGGTTTTGGATTGCTGCTTGAAGAGGCTGGGCTGTCGATGGCGATGGGCGCTTTCCTCGCAGGGGTCTTACTGGCAAGCTCCGAATATCGTCACGCGCTGGAAAGCGATATCGAGCCGTTTAAAGGATTGCTGCTTGGGCTGTTTTTCATCGGCGTCGGGATGTCTATCGACTTCGGGACGCTGGTAACCCACCCGCTGCGCATCATCATTCTGCTGGTGGGTTTCCTGGTCATTAAAATGGCGATGCTGTGGCTGATTGCCCGACCGTTAAACGTGCCAAAACCGCAACGCCGTTGGTTTGCCGTGCTGCTGGGGCAGGGGAGTGAGTTTGCTTTCGTGGTCTTTGGCGCAGCGCAAATGGCAAATGTACTCGATCCGGAATGGGCAAAAGCGCTGACGCTGGCGGTCGCGCTGTCGATGGCCGCAACGCCAATTCTGCTGGTGCTGCTGACGCGTCTGGAAAAAACGGGAAGCGAACAGGAGCGAGAAGCCGATGAGATCGACGAGGAGCAGCCGCGCGTGATCATCGCCGGATTTGGCCGCTTCGGGCAGATCGCAGGCCGTTTACTGCTCTCCAGCGGTGTGAAAATGGTTATCCTCGATCACGATCCTGACCATGTTGATACGCTGCGTAAATTCGATATGAAAGTGTTTTACGGTGATGCGACCCGGGCGGACCTGCTGGAATCCGCCGGGGCGGCGAAAGCCGAGGTGCTGATTAACGCCATCGACGATCCTGAGACCAGCATGCAGATGGTTGAGCTGGTTAAAGAGCATTTTCCGCATCTGACCATTATCTCACGTGCGCGCGATGTGGATCACTACATCCAGCTGCGTCAGGCGGGGGTGGCAGCCCCTGAACGTGAAACCTTCGAAGGGGCGCTCAAATCTGGCCGCATGGCGCTGGAAAGTCTGGGGCTTGGTGCGTATGAAGCGCGTGAACGTGCCGATCTGTTCCGCCGCTTTAACCATGATATGGTGGAAGAGATGGTGGCGATGGCGAGCAGTACGGCAACCGAACGCGCAGCGGTGTTTAAACGCACCAGCACCATGCTGACGGAAATCATCAACGAGGATCGTAATCACCTGTCGCTGGTTCAGCGCCACGGCTGGCAAGGGACGGAAGAGGGCAAGCATACCGGCGATCCTGCGGATGAACCGGAGAGTAAACCCTCTGCGTGAAGTGGAGTTGCCAGCAATATTAAAAAATTTCTAATTCTTTACCCTGCCGCCAGTCGACGAAAGATTAAGCTTTCCGTATAGTGGCGGCAATTTTTTGCATCCGGGAAATTTTCAATGATCAGTCTGATTGCAGCGCTGGCGGTAGACCGCGTTATCGGCATGGAAAACGCCATGCCGTGGAACCTGCCTGCCGATCTCGCATGGTTTAAACGTACTACGTTAAACAAGCCGGTAGTGATGGGCCGCCTGACCTGGGAGTCGATTGGTCGTCCATTGCCGGGTCGTAAGAATATTGTGATCAGTAGCCAGCCGGGCACTGACGATCGCGTGCAGTGGGTGAAATCCGTTGATGAAGCGATTGCCGCCTGCGGCGATGCCGAAGAGATCATGGTGATCGGTGGTGGTCGCGTGTATGAGCAGTTCCTGCCAAAAGCGCAGAAACTGTATCTGACGCACATTGATGCGGAAGTGGAAGGGGATACCCATTTTCCGGATTACGATCCGGACGAGTGGGAGTCCGTATTCAGTGAGTTTCACGATGCGGATGCGCAGAACTCGCACAGCTACTGCTTCGAAATTCTGGAACGTCGTTAACGTTTTTATCCTCTCCCCAAAGGGAGAGGATAAACATCTTCAGGAGGCGACCGCCTCTCCCTCGCCTAAATCCAGCTGTCGGTTGGATGGCTGGACAAAGTAGGTTTTATCTTCCCAGCGTAAGCAGGTTAAATCCCCGCCCCAGCAGCATCCGGTATCCAGCGCATAGATATTTTCCGGGGTGCCTTTTCCTTCCAGTGATGCCCAGTGCCCAAATACCACGCTATATTCGTTTGTCACGGGGCCCGGAATCGCAAACCATGGCTTAAGCGGCGCAGGGGCATTTTCCGGCGTATCTTTGCAATACATATCCAGCTGCCCGTTCGGGAAGCAGTAGCGCATCCGCGTAAAAGCATTGGTGATAAAACGTAGTCGCGCCAGGCCGCTGAGGTCATCACTCCAGTTATTCGGCATGTCGCCGTACATCGCATCGAGGAAGAACGGGTAGGAGTCGCTCGCCAGCACCGCTTCGGCGTCGCGCGCGCAGGTTTTTGCCGTCTCAAGATCCCACTGAGGCGTGATGCCGGCATGAGCCATCACCAGCTTTTTCTCTTCGTCAATCTGTAGCAGTGGCTGGCGACGCAGCCAGTTGAGCAACTCATCGGCATCCGGTGCTTCCAGCAGGGGGATAATGCGATCTTTCGGCTTATTACGGCTGATCCCGGCGTATACGGCCAGCAGATGCAGATCGTGGTTGCCCAGTACCAGCCGCACGCTGTCGCCCAGAGATTTGACGTAACGCAGGACGTCAAGGGAGCCAGGGCCGCGCGCCACTAAATCGCCTGTAAGCCAGAGCGTGTCCTGCCCGGGAGTGAAATCGACCTGTTTTAATAATGCGATCAGTTCATCGTAGCAACCGTGAACGTCGCCAATCAGATATGTAGACATTAGATTAATGAATAAGTGTAGGTACGGCGAGACGGAACACAGGAATAGCAATGCGGAAAGCATTACCGTCGGCATCGACCATTTCGTAATGGCCTTGCATGGTACCCAGTGGCGTTTCAATGACCGCACCGCTGGTGTACTGATACTCTTCGCCAGGGGCGATATGGGGTTGTTCACCGACCACACCTTCACCCTGGACTTCAATTTCGCGGCCATTGCCGTTGGTGATAAGCCAGTAGCGCCCGAGCAGTTGCACAGGCATCCGCCCCAGATTGCGAATGGTTACGGTATAAGCAAAGACAAAACGTTCTTCATCCGGTGTGGATTGGGACTCAATGTAGACGCTTTGAACCTGAACACAGACGCGGGGCGAATCAATCATGGCTTAGCTCTCCTTCGGCGGCGCATTGTCGCTGATGTAATTAGCCAGCTTGCAGTACTGCTCTACGGAAATATTTTCCGCACGCATTGCCGGGTCGATGCCCAACTCAGCTAACACGTCAACGGTAAACAGATTGCCAAGGCTGTTACGAATCGTTTTACGGCGCTGGTTAAAGGCTTCTGTCGTGATACGGCTCAGCACGCGCAGGTCTTTGACCGGATACGGCATCGTTTTATGTGGCACCAGGCGCACAACCGCAGAATCCACTTTTGGTGGTGGCGTGAACGCGGAAGGCGGCACTTCTAATACCGGGATCACGTTGCAGTAATATTGCGCCATCACGCTTAAACGACCATACGCTTTACTGTTCGGCCCTGCAACCAGACGGTTAACGACCTCTTTTTGCAACATGAAGTGCATGTCGGCAATGGCATCAGTATAGCTAAACAGATGGAACATCAGCGGGGTGGAGATGTTGTACGGCAGGTTACCGAACACGCGCAGCGGCTGTCCCATTTTTTGTGACAGTTCGCCAAAGTTCATGGTCATCGCATCCTGCTGATAAATCGTCAGCTTCGGCCCGAGGAAAGGGTGCGTTTGCAGACGCGCGGCCAGATCGCGGTCGAGTTCGATAACGGTCAGTTCGTCAAGGCGTTCGCCTACCGGCTCGGTCAGCGCGGCAAGACCCGGGCCGATTTCGACCATGGCCTGGCCTTTCTGCGGATTAATGGCAGAAACGATACTGTCGATCACAAACTGATCGTTGAGGAAGTTTTGCCCGAAGCGTTTACGGGCTAAGTGGCCCTGATGGACTCGATTAGTCATTGAGTATTAACAATCATTTTGATGGCGAGATTAAGCGCCGTGATAAAACTGCCGACATCCGCTTTTCCCTGGCCTGCCAGATCCAGCGCAGTACCGTGGTCAACGGACGTTCGAATAAAGGGTAAGCCGAGGGTGATATTCACCCCGCGACCAAATCCCTGGTATTTTAGCACGGGCAGACCCTGATCGTGGTACATCGCGAGTACGGCATCGGCTTTATCCAGGTATTTGGGCTGGAAAAGAGTGTCGGCAGGCAGTGGCCCGCTGAGGTTCATCCCCTTCGCCCGCATCTCCTCAAGCACCGGAATGATGGTGTCGATCTCTTCAGTGCCCATATGTCCGCCCTCACCCGCGTGCGGATTCAGGCCGCAAACCAGCACATGCGGCTGCGGAATACCGAATTTGGTTTGCAGATCGTGATGCAAAATGCCAATGATCTCACGCAGGAGTTCAGGCGTAATGGCATCCGGAATGGCTTTGATCGGCAGGTGCGTTGTTACCAGCGCAACGCGCATTGCTTCGGTTGCCAGCATCATCACCACTTTCGGGCTGTGCGAACGCTCTTCGAAAAATTCGGTATGCCCGGTAAACGGAATGCCCGCGTCGTTGATTACGCCTTTATGCACCGGACCGGTGATCAGGGCTGCAAATTCGCCCTGAAGGCAACCGTCACAGGCGCGCGCCAGCGTCTCGACAACGTAGTGGCCGTTTTCGATGTGTAACTCACCGGGGACAACAGGTGCACGGAGCGGAACAGAAAGCAGGGTGAGAGTACCAGCCTGCTGCGGTGCGGGCTGTTGGCTTTCAACGTAAGGGAGGAGCGTTAAAGGCAGACCGAGCAAGGCTGCCCGGTCTTGTAACAGTGTTGCATCTGCGCAAACAACCAACTCTACCGGCCAGCTGCGCTGGGCGAGCTGAACCACAAGGTCAGGCCCAATCCCGGCGGGTTCGCCGGGAGTGATCACAACACGATGCGGTTTCATTAGTTGCTCAACACTTTCACGTAAGCGCTGGCGCGTTGTTCCTGCATCCAGGTTGCGGCTTCTTCAGAGAACTTACGGTTAAACAGCATGCGATACGCACGATCTTTCTGCGCCGCGTCGGTTTTATCCACGTTGCGCGTGTCCATCAGCTGGATCAGATGCCAGCCGAAGGAGGAGTGCACTGGCGCGCTCATCTGACCCTTATTCAGCTTCATTAACGCATCGCGGAAAGCTGGATCGTAAATATCCGCTGCCGCCCAACCCAGGTCACCGCCTTGGTTTGCAGAGCCAGGATCCTGAGAGAACTCTTTTGCCGCTTTATCGAAGGTGGTTTTACCGCTCTTGATGTCTGCGGCGATCTGTTCCAGCTTCGCACGGGCCTGATCGTCAGTCATGATCGGAGACGGTTTGAGCAGGATATGGCGCGCATGCACTTCGGTAACCGAAATGTTCTGGCTCTGACCGCGCAGGTCGTTCACTTTCAGAATGTGGAAGCCCACACCGGAACGGATTGGACCGACGATGTCGCCTTTCTTCGCCGTGCTCAGTGCCTGGGCAAACAGGGATGGCAGTTCCTGAATACGGCCCCAGCCCATCTGGCCGCCTTTCAGCGCCTGCTGGTCAGCAGAGTAGGTGATCGCCAGTTTGCCGAAGTCATCGCCATTACGCGCCTGCTCAACGATAGCGCGCGCCTGACTTTCCGCCTCAGCCGCCTGATCGGAGGTTGGGTTTTCCGGCAGTGGGATCAGTATGTGGCTCAGGTTAAGTTCAGTGCTGGCATCATTCTGATTACCCACCTGTTTCGCCAGGGCATCCACTTCCTGAGGCAGGATGGTGACGCGGCGACGGACTTCATTGTTACGCACTTCTGAAATCAGCATCTCTTTACGGATCTGATTACGGTAGGTGGCATAGCTGATGCCGTCATAGGCCAGGCGGCTACGCATCTGGTCCGGGGTAATGTTGTTCTGCTTTGCAATGTTAGCGATCGCCTGATCGAGCTGCTCGTCAGAGATCTTCACACCCATTTTCTGGCCCATTTGCAGGACAATCTGATCCATGATCAGACGTTCCAGGATCTGGTGGCGCAGCGTAGCGTCATCCGGAAGTTGTTGACCTGCCTGGCCCGAGTTGAGCTTTACAGATTTCATCAAACCGTCAACGTCACTTTCAAGCACGACGCCGTTGTTAACCACAGCCGCGACTTTATCGACAACCTGTGGGGCCGCGAAGCTGGTATTCGCAACCATAGCGACACCGAGTAGCAGCGTTTTCCAGTTCTTCATACTTTTTCCATTTCAATTAACCGCAAAGCGGATTACGTTGTAAATCAAGCACATTACAATGAACTACGATACGGCAGAATGTTCGAGCGCAGCATCTGCTGCGTGCCCAGACCGTAGTTAGAGCTCAGGCCGCGCAACTCGATATTAAAGCCAATCACGTTATCGTATTTGCCCTGACTGTTTTGCGTATCCCAGCCGTTAAGTTTGCGTTCGTAACCGACACGTATTGCGTAACAGCAGGAGTTATATTGCAGACCCAGCATCTGGTCAGCAGGTTTTTGGGCATTCGTGTCATAGTAGTAGGCTCCGACGACTGACCAACGATCGGCGATAGGCCAGCTCGCGGCGGTACCCACCTGTGAAATACCGTCTTTGTATTGGTCTGTATTCGCATAGTTTGGCAATGTCGCCTGGATATACTCCGGGCTGGCGTAACGGTACGTCAACTGCAACATGCGATCTTCATCACGACGATATTCGATGGCAGCGCTGCCCGTCGCGATATTGTCCAGTCGTGTATCGTACTGAACACCACCGCGCAGACCCCAACGATCCGTCATACGCCAGTAGGTGTCGCCCGCCCATACCAGTGAGCCCGTTTTGTTGTCTTTCTCCCAGTTAATGTCGTCATCACCGGTACGAGACTCGGTGAAATAGTAGATTTGACCAACAGAAACGTTAAAACGTTCAACGGCAGCATCATCATAAATGCGCGTTGTGACGCCGGTCGTTAACTGGTTAGCAGACGCAATACGGTCAAGGCCGCCGTAGGTACGATCCCGGAACAGGCCGCTGTAGTCTGATTGCAGGAAGGACGAGTCATAGTTTTGAATTTTGCTCTGATCGCGATAAGGCACGTACAGATACTGCATACGTGGCTCAAGCGTCTGGGTGTATCCATCCGCGAGAAGAGCCATGTCACGTTCGAAAATCAGCTTCCCGTCCATTTTGAACTGCGGAAGCGTACGGTTTACCGACTCTTCAAGATCGGTGCCATAGCGTTTGTTATACCAGTCCAGATTTTTCTGCTGATAGTGGGTGGCCATCAGCTTGGCTTCGGTATTCAGGCTCGCCCAGTCGTTTGACCACGGCAGATTGATCGTCGGCTCGATATGCAGACGCGTTGATTCCGGCATATCCGAGTTGGTGTTGACGAAATGGACCGCCTGAGCGTAAACGTGCGTGTCGAAAGGACCCACATCGTTCTGGTACCAGTTCACGTCCAGCTGCGGCTCTGCACCATAGGTACTACGCGATTGCGTATCAAATACCTGGAACTGCTTGGTCGACACCGTCGCGTCAAAGTTCTCAATGGCGTAGCCCACGCTGAATTTCTGCGTGGCGTAACCGTCGGTACTGGACCCGTATTTAGAGTCGAAGTCGTTGAAGTAATACGGATCGCTGACTTTGGTGTAGTCGATGTTGAAGCGCCACACCTGATCCAATACCCCGGCGTGCTGCCAGTAGTACATCCAGCGGTGCTTATCACCTTCGCTCGGATGTTCGTCCTGGAACACCTTATCTGATGGCAGATAATCAAACTCCATCAGACCCGCGCCCGCTTTGGTCAGATAGCGGAATTCGTTCTCCCACATGATGTTACCGCGCTTATGGATGTAGTGCGGCGTGATCGTGGCGTCCATGTTGGGCGCAATGTTCCAGTAGTACGGCAGGTAGAACTCAAAGTAGTTCGACGTGCTGTACTTGGCGTTCGGGATCAGGAAGCCTGAACGACGTTTGTCACCCACAGGCAGTTGCAGGTAAGGACTATAGAAAATGGGCACCGGGCCGAGTTTAAAACGGGCGTTCCAGATCTCCGCAACCTGTTCTTCACGGTCGTGGATCACTTCGCTGCCCACAACGCTCCAGGTATTTGACCCTGGCAAACAGGACGTAAACGAGCCGTTTTCGAGAATAGTGTAGCGGTTCTCGCCGCGCTGCTTCATCAGGTCTGCGGTACCGCGCCCCTGACGACCGACCATCTGATAATCACCTTCCCAGACGTTGGTGTCTTTGGTATTCAGATTCGACCAGGCTTTCGGACCTTTCAGGATGACCTGATTGTCGTCATAGTGCACATTACCCAGCGCATCCACCGTACGGACAGGCGCCTGAGCACCTTCCGGCTGCTTCTGGTGCAATTGCACTTCGTCAGCCAGCAGACGGCTGTTACCCTGGTTAATATCGACATTGCCCGTAAAGGTTGCATTGTCAGGATAATTACCTTTTGCGCTGTCGGCATTAATGGTGACGGGTAAGTCATTCGTATCGCCTTTCACCAGTGGGCGATTGTAACTTGGGACGCCAAGCATACACTGCGAGGCGAGATCGGCTGCGAGCCCCTGTTGGCTATACAGGGCGGTGCCAATCATTGTGGCCAGAAGGGTGGGGATACGTTTTTTCATACGTTGTATTTTATTGTTCCGTCATCAGTGGCTACGGCTTACAAACGCTCAGAGACTATCTTACTCATCAGCGCAGTACCAGCGTTAATCCTGCCCGTTTGCGCGCCAGAGTGTTAGGCTCGCTATCGAATGACGAGTATGATAATGCAAATTATAGGCGATGTCCCTCAATTGACCGTGGCGCGACCACTGTAATGATGGCGTTGCGTCGGCCAGGAACATGACCATTCGGGGAGTATATGCAGTATTGGGGTAAAATAATCGGCGTTGCGTTCGCAATTATTATGGGTGCCGGATTCTGGGGTGTTGTTCTTGGCCTCATTATCGGCCATATGTTTGATAAAGCACGCAGCCGCAAAATGGCCTGGTTTGCCAACCAGCGCGAGCGCCAGTCACTCTTTTTCTCCACCACCTTCGAGGTGATGGGGCACTTAACCAAATCAAAAGGGCGCGTAACGGAAGCCGATATTCAGGTTGCCAGCGTCTTTATGGATCGCATGAATCTGCACGGCGAATCCCGCGTCGCGGCGCAGAATGCATTCCGGATTGGTAAAGCGGATAACTACCCGCTGCGTGAAAAAATGCGGCAGTTCCGTAGCATCTGCTTCGGGCGCTTTGATTTAATTCGGATGTTTCTGGAAATTCAAATCCAGGCCGCCTTCGCGGATGGCTCTCTGCATCCGAATGAACGGGACGTCCTGTATGTAATTGCTGAAGAGCTGGGCATTTCCCGCATGCAGTTCGATCAGTTCCTGCGCATGATGCAGGGCGGCGCGCACTTTGGCGGCGGTTATCAACAGCAATCGTCCGGTGGCGGCTGGCAGCAGGCGCAGCGTGGCCCTACGCTTGAAGATGCCTGTAATGTCCTCGGCGTGAAGCCCTCTGACGATGTCACGACCATCAAACGCGCCTATCGTAAGCTGATGAGCGAGCACCATCCGGATAAGCTGGTGGCGAAAGGCCTGCCGCCTGAGATGATGGAGATGGCGAAACAGAAAGCGCAGGAAATCCAGAAAGCCTACGAGCTGATTAAAGAGCAGAAAGGTTTTAAATAAAAAAATGGCCCGACAGTGTCGGGCCATTTTTTCAGAAGTCCACCGGGGCTTTGAACGTCATGGCGTTGCAGAAAGCAGGGTGGGTGATGGTGAGCGTCTGCGCATGCAGTTGCAGGCGCGGCGCTAACGCCAGCGCTTCCGGCGGCGCATAGAATCTGTCACCCAGAATCGGGTGACCCATCGCAAGCATATGCACACGCAGCTGATGGGAGCGCCCGGTAATCGGCTTCAGCAGGACGCGCGCGGTATTATCCGGCGCGTACTCCAGCACTTCATACTCGGTCTGCGCAGCCTTGCCGGTTTCATAACACACCTTCTGCTTTGGCCGGTTCGGCCAGTCGCAAATCAGCGGTAAATCCACCAGCCCTTCCGCCTGCGCCGGATGGCCCCACACGCGGGCGACATACTGCTTCTTCGGCTCGCGCTCGCGGAACTGACGCTTCAGCTCACGTTCTGCCGCCTTATTAAGAGCCACCACAATCACGCCGCTGGTCGCCATATCCAGACGATGGACAGACTCGGCCTGGGGATAATCGCGCTGGATACGCGTCATCACGCTGTCTTTATGCTCTTCCAGACGCCCCGGCACGGACAACAGGCCGCTCGGCTTGTTAACCACCATAATGTGCTCGTCCTGATACAGAATGACCAGCCACGGATCCATCGGGGGATTGTAGGGCTCCATTACCATTTTGCGCTCCGCTTACTGATGCGTCACAACGATAAGACGCAGGGCGTCGAGACGCCATCCGGCCTGATTCAGACTTTCCAGCACCTGCTGGCGGTTGCTCTCAATTGCGGCCAGCTCATCGTCACGAATGTTCGGGTTCACCGCTTTCAACGCTTCCAGACGCGACAGCTCGGCAGAAAGCTTCTCATCGGCTTCGCTGCGCGCCGCATCAATCAGCACTCTGGCCGCTTTTTCGGCCTGGGTTTCACCCAGTTGCAGAATGGCATGCACGTCCTGTTGCACCGCATTCACCAGCTTGCTGCCGGTATGGCGGTTCACCGCGCTCAACTGACGGTTGAAGCTTTCAAACTCCACCTGGCCGGCCAGATTCGTACCGTTTTTATCCAGCAGCAGACGCACCGGCGTTGGCGGGAGGAAGCGGTTAAGCTGAAGCTGTTTCGGCGCCTGCGCTTCCACAACGTAGATCAGCTCCACCAGCAGCGTGCCCACAGGCAAGGCTTTGTTCTTCAACAGGGAAATGGTGCTGCTGCCGGTATCGCCGGAGAGGATCAGATCCAGACCGTTGCGGATCAGCGGGTGCTCCCAGGTAATGAACTGTGCGTCTTCGCGGGACAGCGCCACATCACGCTCAAAGGTGATAGTGCAGCCGTCTTCCGGCAGGCCCGGGAAATCCGGCACCAGCATATGATCGGACGGGGTCAGCACGATCATGTTCTCGCCGCGATCGTCCTGGTTTATACCGACGATGTCGAACAGATTCATGGAGAAGCTGATCAGGCTGGTGTCGTCGTCCTGCTCTTCAATGCTTTCGGCCAGCTGCTGCGCTTTTTCACCGCCGTTGGAGTGGATCTCCAGCAGGCGATCGCGACCCTGCTCCAGCTGCGCTTTCAGTGCGTCGTGCTTCTCACGGCAGGATTTGATCAGTTCATCAAAGCCCTCACTATTTTCAGGCGCGGCCAGGTAACCGATCAGATCGCCATGGACCTCATCGTAAATGGTGCGGCCGGTCGGGCAGGTGTGTTCAAACGCGTCCAGCCCTTCGTGGTACCAGCGCACCAGCACCGACTGGGCGGTTTTCTCCAGATACGGCACGTGGATCTGAATATCGTGCGCCTGCCCGATACGATCCAGACGGCCGATACGCTGCTCCAGCAGATCCGGGTTAAACGGCAGATCGAACATCACCAGATTGCTGGCGAACTGGAAGTTACGGCCTTCAGAACCGATTTCAGAGCACAGCAGAACCTGCGCGCCGCTGTCCTCTTCACCAAACCAGGCTGCTGCACGATCGCGCTCAACTATGGACATGCCTTCGTGGAACACGGCGGCGCGAATGCCTTCGCGCTCACGCAGAACCTGCTCCAGCTGCAATGCGGTAGCGGCTTTGGCGCAGATCACCAGCACTTTCTGGGAACGGTGAGCGGTGAGGTAGCCCATCAACCACTCCACGCGCGGATCGAAGTTCCACCAGGTGCCGGTGTCGCCTTCGAATTCCTGATAAATCTGCTCCGGGTAGAGCATGTCGCGCGCGCGATCTTCCGCAGATTTACGGGTGCCCATAATGCCGGAGACTTTAATCGCCGTCTGGTACTGGGTCGGCAGCGGCAGTTTGATGGTGTGCAGCTCGCGTTTCGGGAAGCCTTTCACGCCGTTACGGGTGTTACGGAACAGCACGCGGCTGGTACCGTGGCGATCCATCAGCATGTCGATCAGCTCTTTACGCGCGGATCCCGCATTATCGCTGTCGCTGTTCGCGGCCTGAAGCAGCGGCTCAATATCCTGCTCGCCAATCAGATCGCTGAGAGTGTTAAGCTCATCATTAGAGAGACGATTACCGGCCAGCAGCAGCGCGACGGCGTCCGCCACCGGGCGGTAGTTTTTCTGCTCTTCAACAAACTGCTCAAAATCGTGGAAACGGTTGGGATCGAGCAGACGCAGACGGGCGAAGTGGCTCTCAAGACCCAGCTGCTCCGGCGTGGCGGTCAGGAGCAGAACGCCCGGTACGCGCTCGGCAAGCTGCTCAATCGCCATGTATTCACGGCTTGGCGCGTCTTCGCTCCAGACGAGGTGGTGCGCTTCGTCGACGACCATCAGATCCCATTCAGCGTCGCACAGATGCTCCAGGCGCTGCTTGCTGCGGCGCACGAAGTCCAGGGAACAAATGACCAGCTGTTCGGTTTCAAACGGGTTGTCCGCGTCGTGCTGGGCTTCGGCATAGCGCTCATCGTCGAACAGGGAGAAGCGCAGGTTAAAGCGGCGCAGCATTTCAACCAGCCACTGATGTTGCAGCGTTTCTGGAACCACAATCAGCACGCGCTCGGCAGCGCCAGAGAGCAGCTGCTGGTGCAGGATCATGCCTGCTTCGATGGTTTTACCCAGGCCCACTTCGTCAGCCAGCAGCACGCGAGGCGCATGGCGACGGCCCACGTCATGGGCGATATTCAGCTGATGGGGAATAAGGCTGGTACGCTGACCGCGCAGGCCGCTCCACGGCATGCGGTACTGCTCACTCTGGAACTTACGCGCGCGGTAGCGCAGGGAGAAGCGATCCATTCGGTCGATTTGCCCGGCAAACAGACGGTCCTGCGGCTTGCTGAACACCAGTTTGCTGTCGAGCAGCACTTCACGCAGGATGACATTTGTCTCGTCGGTATCAAGACGCGTTCCGATGTAGGCGAGCAGTCCATTCTCTTCTTTTACGTCTTCAACCTTCAGTTGCCAGCCGTCATGGCTGGTCACGGTATCACCCGGATTGAACATTACGCGGGTAACAGGGGAGTCATTGCGAGCGTACAGGCGGTTTTCACCGGTAGCAGGGAAAAGGAGGGTAACCATGCGCGCATCGACGGCAACGACGGTTCCTAATCCAAGTTCGCTTTCTGTATCGCTGATCCAGCGTTGACCAAGTGTAAAAGGCATAGTTGTTCGGCTCTAATCTTTAATTGCAGGCAATAGTTCGACCCCGTCAAAAAAGACGGTCATCGAAAAATGGGTCCGGGAATGGAAAGGGCGCTATGGTACTGGATGGCAACGGTTTCGTCACGCGTCAAAATAGCCCAAGTTGTCCTGTCACTAGTGTAGCAAAGTCGTCGTTGATGAACGGTAAAATTCCCTCCGCAACAGGCTGAAGCTGGCGGGTCAGGTAGTGATCGTAATCGAGCGGAGACTGCTGGTAATCAATGGGTTCTGGTCCGTTCGTTGTCCAGACGTATTTGATCGTTCCCCGGTTCTGATACTGCGGCGCGCGGCCCCGTCGAACGTTCTCTTCATCCGCCAGCCGCGCCGCGCGGACGTGCGGAGGAACATTACGCTGGTACTCCGCCAGCGGGCGGCGCAGGCGCTTGCGATACACCAGCTGCGCGTCAAGTTCGCCCGCCATCAGGCTGGCTATCGTCTCGCGCACGTAGTCCTGATACGGCTCATTGCGGAACACCCGCAGATAAAGCGTTTGCTGAAACTGCTGTGCCAGCGGCGTCCAGTCGGTGCGCACTGTCTCCAGCCCTTTAAACACCATCCGCTGCTTGTCGCCTTCCTGAATCAGTCCGGCGTAGCGCTTCTTGCTGCCCTGGTCGGTCCCGCGAATGGTCGGCATTAAAAAGCGGGCAAAATGGGTTTCAAACTCCAGCTCTAACGCACTGGTTAACCGCTCTTTTTGCAAACTTTCGCGCCACCAGGCGTTCACGAAGGCGACCAGTTCTTTGCCGATTTGCGCGGCGTCGTCTTCTGAATGGGCCGATTTCAGCCAGACAAAGGTGGAATCGGTGTCGCCATAAATAACGTCATAACCCCGGGATTCAATCAACGCTTTGGTCTGGCGCATAATGTCGTGCCCGCGCATGGTGATGGACGACGCCAGACGCGGATCAAAGAAGCGGCAGGCGCTGGTGCCCAGCACCCCATAAAAGGCGTTCATAATGATTTTCAGCGCCTGTGAGAGCGGCTTGTTGCCGTGGCGTTTTGCCTCGTCGCGGCCGTGCCAGATGTTTCCCACGATCTCAGGCAGGCAGTGTTTTTCGCGCGAGAAGCGTGCCCCAAGAAAACCTTCGGTGCTGTGCGCATCGTCTGGCTGCGCCATCCCCTCGACCAGCCCTACCGGATCAATCAGAAACGTGCGGATAATCGACGGGTACAGACTTTTATAATCCAGCACCAGCACCGAATCATACAGCCCGGGCCGTGAATCCATCACGTAACCGCCGGGACTGGCCTGCGGCGGCACGTCACCGAGGTTAGGGGCCACATAGCCCGCCCGGTGCATCCGCGGGAAATAGAGGTGGCTGAAGGCCGCTACCGAGCCGCCGTGCCTGTCGACCGCGAGACCGTTTACCGTTGCGCGTTCCAGCAGGAAGGGCATGATCTCGGTTTTATGGAAAATCTGCGTTACCAGCTCACAGTCTTTCAGGTTATAGGTAGCGAGCGCTGGCTTATCCTCATTAAAGCGCCGGTCGATCTCGTCCATTCGGTCCCAGGGATTGTCGATGGATTTACCTTCGCCGAGCAGCGCCTGGGCGACCGCTTCCAGCGAGAAGGAAGAGAAGTTCCAGAAGGCGGATTTCAGCGCCTCGATGCCGTCGATAATCAGGCGACCGTTAGCCTGTGCGAAGAATACGCCGTTCTTAAAACCGTGCTCACGCCACTCCAGCTCCGTGTTTCCGCGCCCTAACGTCAGGGGAATGCGGTACCGCTCGGCATGTTTTTGCAACACGCGCAGGTCAAACTGCACCACGTTCCAGCCGATCAATACATCCGGGTCGTGCTCGGCAAACCACTGGTTAAGCTTCTCCAGCAGCTGTGGTCGGCTGGTAACGTATTCCAGATGAAAATCCAGCGCGGACGCATCGCCGTTCGGGGGCCCGAGCATATAGACAACCCGCTGCCCACAGCCCTCCAGGCCGATGCAGTACAGTTCACCGTGGCGGGTGGTTTCGATATCCAGCGAGACCCACTTCAGCGGTGGGCGATAGTGCGGATTAGGCTTCAGGCGCGCGTTAACGATCCTGCCGTTTTGCGCGGTGCCATCTACCCAGACGGGGGCGGTGATAAACCGCTCCATCAGAAAACGTTCCGGCGGGCGAATGTCCGCTTCATAGAGCGTCACGCCCGCTTCGCGGAGCAATTTTTCATAGCGCATCAGCTGGCGATGGGCGCGGCAGTAGAGGCCATAAACCGGCTGGCGGTGGAAATCTTTTAGCTCAAGAGGCGTGAGGCGCCAGCCGTTTTCACCGCGCAGGAGCTGCTTTACTTTCTCGACGTGGTGTTCAGGGATAAACGCCACGGACTCCTGAGGCGGCAGGGTAACGTGCAGCGGGCCGTTATCCGTCGCCAGCCAGAACGCAACCTCGGTGCCCTGAGGGGTATCCCGCCAGTGTCGGGTCAGTAAAAAGCCTTCTTGCGCCTGTGCCACGCCGCTATCCCACAAAACAAACCAGGCCTGATTATAGCCTGGTTGAGGGGTGTTTGCTGGGGTTTTATACAGTGCCTGTTTTGCCGGATGGCGCTACGCTTATCCGGCCAACAGGATCCGTAGGCCCGATAAGCGCAGCGCCACCGGACAATGTTTTACTGCCCGTAGTACGCCTTCGCGCCGTGCTTGCGCAGATAATGCTTATCGAGCAGGGTTTGCTGCATATCCGGCAACTGCGGTGCCAGCTGGCGGCAGAAGATCCCCATGTAGGCGACTTCCTCCAGCACGATCGCGTTGTGCACCGCGTCCTCCGCGTTTTTACCCCAGGCAAACGGGCCGTGGGAGTGCACCAGCACGCCGGGCATTTGCGCCGCGTCGATACCCTGTTTTTCGAAGGTTTCGACGATCACGTTCCCGGTTTCCCATTCGTACTCACCGCCGATCTCCGCATCGGTCATCAGACGCGTGCAGGGAATGGTGCCGTAAAAGTAGTCCGCGTGGGTGGTGCCGGTGGCCGGAATTGGCTGGCCCGCCTGCGCCCAGATGGTCGCGTGACGCGAATGGGTATGCACAATCCCACCGATGGTCGGGAAGGCCTGATACAGCAGGCGGTGAGTGGGCGTATCGGAGGAGGGCTTTTTATCGCCTTCAACCACTTCACCCGTTTCGATGCTGACCACCACCATATCTTCCGCGGTCATCACCGTGTAATCCACGCCCGAAGGCTTGATCACGAACACGCCTTTTTCCCGGTCAACGGCGCTGACGTTGCCCCAAGTCAGGGTCACCAGGTTATGTTTTGGCAGCGCCAGGTTGGCTTCGAGTACCTGACGTTTGAGATCTTCTAACATTGTCGTCTCCTGCCGGATGGCGCTTCGCTTATCCGGCCTACAGAACCGTAGGCCCGGTAAACGAAATGCCACCGGGCATTCAGGGCTTAGCGTTTTGAACCGTAATAGACTTCGTTCCAGCGCAGCGCGTCTTTAAAGGCTGGCAGACGGGTGTCGTTATCAATCACGGTCAGTTCGATGTCGTGCAGCTCGGCAAACTGACGCATATCGTTCAGGTCAAGCGCGTGACTGAAGACGGTGTGGTGCGCGCCGCCGGCCAGGATCCAGGCTTCCGACGCGGTTGGCAGGTCAGGTTGCGCTTTCCACAGGGCGTTCGCGACCGGCAGTTTCGGCAGAGAATGCGGAGTTTCCACAGCATCGACGCAGTTCACCAGCAGGCGGAAACGGTCGCCGAGGTCGATCAGGCTGGCGTTAATGGCCGGGCCGGTACGGGTGTTGAAGATCAGACGGGCCGGATCCGCTTTGCCGCCAATGCCGAGGTACTGCACATCGAGGATCGGTTTCTCTTCGACGGCGATAGAGGGACACACTTCCAGCATGTGCGAGCCGAGCACCAGATCGTTGCCGTTCTCGAAGTGGTAGGTGTAGTCTTCCATAAAAGAGGTGCCGCCCTGCAGACCGGTTGACATCACCTTCATGATGCGAAGCAGAGCGGCAGTTTTCCAGTCGCCTTCGCCCGCAAAACCGTAGCCCTGCTGCATCAGACGTTGTACCGCCAGACCCGGGAGCTGTTTCAGGCCGTGGAGATCTTCAAAGGTGGTGGTGAAGGCATGGAAGCCGCCCTGTTCCAGGAAGCGCTTCATGCCCAGTTCAATGCGTGCGGCATCCAGCACGTTCTGGCGCTTGTCACCGTTGACCTGTGCCGCAGGCGTCAGGCGGTAGCTGCTTTCGTACTCGTCCACCAGCGCGTTCACGTCGCCATCGCTGATGTCATTCACCACCTGCACCAGGTCGCCCACCGCCCAGGTATTTACGGAGAAGCCGAACTTGATCTGCGCGGCCACTTTATCACCGTCGGTTACGGCAACTTCACGCATGTTGTCGCCGAAACGCACCACTTTAAGGTGACGGGTATCCTGCTTAGAGACCGCCTGACGCATCCATGAGCCAATGCGTTTTTGTGCCTGGCCGTCCTGCCAGTGGCCGGTCACCACGGCATGTTGTTGACGCATACGTGCGCCGATGAAGCCGAACTCGCGACCGCCGTGCGCGGTCTGGTTCAGGTTCATGAAGTCCATGTCGATGCTGTCCCACGGCAGGGAGGCGTTGAACTGAGTGTGGAATTGCAGCAGCGGTTTGTTGAGGATAGCCAGGCCGTTGATCCACATTTTGGCTGGCGAGAAGGTGTGCAGCCACACCACCAGGCCAGCGCATTTGTCATCGTAATTGGCATCGCGGCAGATGTTAGTGATTTCGTCCGGCGTAGTACCCAGCGGCTTCAGCACCAGTTTGCACGGCAGTTTGGCTTCCGCGTTCAGCGCATTCACAACGTGCTCCGCGTGTTTCGTCACCTGCTGCAACGCTTCCGGTCCGTATAAATGCTGGCTGCCAATCACAAACCACACTTCATAATTATTAAAAATGGTCATTATCGTGTCCTTAATGTGTCAGGGTTGCCGTAGTGTCCGCGGTACTTTTGGCCGGGGCGGCGACAGGGAGATAGTGAAGTTCGGCGCTTTTTGCCCATTGCTGGTAGCGCTGATAAAGCTGTTCAAAGCGTTGTGCCTGCTGAGCCTGCGGCTGAAGCGTACTTTCGACGGCGCTCGCCATATGCTGTTGCGCGGTCGGGATATCCGCATGGACGCCTGCGGCCACGGCAGCGAAAATCGCTGCGCCCAGCGCACAGCACTGATCGGAGGCCACAATTTGCAGCGGACGGTTGAGCACGTCGCAGCAGGCCTGCATGATCACCGGGTTTTTACGGGCGATACCGCCCAAAGCCATCACGTTGTTCACGTCAATGCCCTGCCCGGTGAAGCACTCCATGATGGCGCGCGCGCCGAACGCGGTGGCGGCGATCAGGCCGCCAAACAGCGCGGGCGCGTCGGTCGCCAGGTTGAGATCGGTAATCACCCCTTTCAGACGCTGGTTGGCAAACGGCGTACGACGGCCGTTGAACCAGTCCAGCACCACCGGCAGGTGATCGAGAGACGGATTTTTTGCCCAGGCTTCGGTGAGCTGCGGCAGGAGCTGTTTTTTGCTCGCGGTAATCTGGGTTTTCAGTTCAGGATGCGCGGCCGCCAGCTGATCCAGCGGCCAGCCGAGCACCCGGCCAAACCAGGCGTAGATATCGCCAAACGCGGACTGACCCGCTTCGAGGCCGATAAAATCAGGCACCACGCTGCCGTCAACCTGACCGCAGATACCCTTCACCGCGCGGTCGCCAACGGTCGTTTTATCCGCCGTCAGAATGTCGCAGGTGGAGGTGCCAATCACTTTCACCAGCGTGTTAGGCTGCGCACCCGCGCCCACGGCGCCCATATGGCAGTCGAACGCGCCGCCGGAAATGGTCACGTTTTGCGGCAGACCGAGGCGTTTCGCCCACTCCTCGCAGAGCATGCCGACCGGAATATCGGCGGTGAAGGTGTCGGTAAACAGCGGGTATGTCAGGTTTTTGTTGATGATCGGGTCGAGTTCATCGAAGAACGCTGCCGGAGGCAGACCACCCCAGCTTTCATGCCACAGCGATTTATGCCCGGCGCTGCAACGGCCACGGCGAATAGCCTGCGGGCGAGTGGTGCCGGAAAGCAGGGCGGGAACCCAGTCGCACAGCTCAATCCATGACGCCGCTGCCTGTGCGACCGACGCGTCCGCGCGGGTAACGTGCAGGATTTTTGCCCAGAACCATTCGCTGGAGTAGATCCCGCCGATGTAGCGCGAGTAGTCGGTTTTGCCCGGCTGGTGGCATAAGCGGGTGATGGCTTCCGCCTCTTCCACGGCGGTATGGTCTTTCCACAGCACAAACATGGCGTTCGGGTTATCGGCAAACTCCGGGCGAAGCGCCAGTACGCGGCCTTCTGCATCAACCGGGGCCGGCGTTGAACCGGTACTGTCGACGCCAATCCCCACGACGTCGGCCCGCTGGGCGTCCGTCAGCTCCGCCAGCACGGTTTTGATCGCCGCTTCCATTGATTCAATGTAATCGCGCGGGTGGTGACGGAACTGGTTGTTCGGCGCATCGCAGTAGCGCCCCTCTTGCCAGCGCGGATACCACTCAACGCTGGTTGCTATCTCCCGGCCAGTCGTACAGTCCACTGCCAGCGCGCGAACTGAGTCGCTGCCAAAATCGAGGCCAATTGCAATTGCCATGGTGTTGCTCCATCCAAAACAGGTATGGAAGAACATTAGAGACTGGGGACAAAGATCGTCAGGCAGGATCCGCTAATCTTATGGACTAAATTGCTGTTACGATTGAAAGTGTGACGCCGTGCAAATATTCAATGTGGACATTTCTGCCGTACTTATAGACACTTTTGTTACTGCTTAACCGCCCGTGCTGGCGGAGAAATCAGGGAAAAAGGCTGAAACATGGCGGACGTAAAAGAGGCGTGATGCTTTTTGGATCTTTTCGCGGGCCATTTTTATACTGCTTTTATCGATATGGACAATTGGTTTCCTTCAGGACCCTTGGGAGAACTGAATCTATGGCCGAACCGCAAAACGATCCCCTGCTGCCGGGATACTCATTTAACGCCCATCTGGTGGCGGGGCTGACGCCCATTGAGGCCGAGGGGTATCTCGATTTCTACGTCGATCGACCGCTCGGAATGAAAGGGTATATTCTGAACCTGACCGTTCGCGGGGAAGGGGTGATTAAAAACGGCGATCGGCAGTTTATCTGCCGCCCTGGTGATATGCTGCTGTTCCCGCCGGGGGAGATCCACCACTACGGACGCCACCCGGATGCCAAAGAGTGGTATCACCAGTGGGTCTATTTCCGTCCGCGCGCTTACTGGCAGGAGTGGCTCTCGTGGCCGGCCATTTTCGCCCATACCGGTTTATATCGCCCGGATGAGGCGCATCTGGCGCAGTTCCGTGAGCTGTTTGCACAGATTATTGAGGCAGGGCAGGCGGGAGGGCGCTACGCCGAACTGCTGGCCATCAACCTGCTTGAACAGGTGCTGCTGCGCCGCATGGAGGCCATCAACGAGTCGCTTAATCCGCCGCTGGACAACCGCGTCCGCGACGCCTGCCAGTACATCAGCGACCACCTTGCCGACAGCCAGTTTGATATTGCCAGCGTCGCCCAGCATGTGTGCCTGTCGCCGTCACGGCTGTCGCATCTGTTCCGCCAGCAGCTTGGCGTGAGCGTACTCAGCTGGCGCGAGGATCAGCGCATCAGCCAGGCGAAACTGCTGCTCAGCACCACCCGAATGCCTATCGCCACCGTCGGGCGTAACGTCGGCTTTGAAGATCAGCTCTATTTCTCTCGCGTGTTTAAGAAGTGCACCGGTGCCAGCCCGAGCGAATTCCGTGCGGGATGTGAATAATCGGTAAACATTCAGGTGAACTTCAGGCGCATCTTGTAAACTATTCAGACAATTGATGCCTTGACGCGGTGCAGGGCGCTAAGCAGAATCGCTGATTCGTTTTCTGACCGGAATAGTTATGCAGGCATTGCTGGAACATTTTATTACCCAGTCCGTTATGTATTCGCTCATCGCAGTGGCGCTGGTGGCGTTTCTGGAGTCGCTGGCGCTGGTCGGGCTGATCCTGCCCGGCACCGTGATGATGGCGGGGCTTGGGGCGCTTATCGGCAGCGGTGAGGTCAATTTCTGGCAGGCGTGGATGGCCGGTATTATCGGCTGTTTGCTGGGGGACTGGATCTCCTTCTGGCTGGGCTGGCGCTTTAAGAAGCCGCTACACCGCTGGTCGTTCATGAAAAAAAACAAAGCGCTGCTGGATAAAACCGAGCATGCGCTGCACCAGCACAGCATGTTCACCATCCTCGTGGGGCGCTTCGTTGGGCCAACGCGTCCACTGGTGCCGATGGTGGCCGGGATGCTGGATCTGCCCGTCGCGAAGTTTGTGGTGCCGAATATCATCGGCTGCGTCTTCTGGCCGCCGTTCTACTTCCTGCCGGGTATCCTGGCGGGCGCGGCGATTGATATTCCTGACGGTATGCAAAGCGGTGAGTTTAAATGGCTGCTGCTGGGTACGGCGGTGCTGCTGTGGCTGGCGGTTTGGCTCTGCTGGCGCCTGTGGCGCAGCGCGAAAGCGAGCGTCGATCGCCTGACCCGCTATCTCCCACGCACGCGCCTGCTCTGGCTGGCCCCACTTACGCTCGGCGTGGCGGTGGTAGCGCTGGTGGCGCTGATCCGCCACCCGCTGATGCCGGTGTACGGAGAGATCCTGTTGAAGGTGGTGAGCCGTTAAGGTGTTTTCCCTCTCCCCGTGGGAGAGGGCCAGGGTGAGGGCATCAGACCGCACGAATGCCCAACAATGAAGATGCCCCTGCGTTACCACTCAGAAGTTCTTCTGTTTCTCCATCCCACAAAATACGTCCCTCTGCGATCACCACCGATCGCGGCGCGATGCGTGCGGCATCTTCAATGCTGTGCGAAACCATCAGCATCGTCAGTTGCTCGCGCTCGCACACCTCCTCAACCAGCGAGAGCATCTCCTGGCGCAGGGCCGGGTCGAGCGCCGAAAAGGGTTCGTCGAGCAGCAGCAGCGGCTGCTCGCGCACCAGACAGCGTGCCAGCGCCACGCGCTGGCGCTGGCCGCCGGAAAGCTCCCCCGGAAGCCTGTTGATAAACGCAGACAGGCCCATTTGTTCGGCGATCGCCTCAAGCGTCTGACGCTGCGCAGCACTGAGCTTTAACCCCGGATCCATACCCAGCGCGATGTTCTGCCAGACCGTAAGATGATTGAACAGATTGTTTTCCTGAAACAGCATCGACACCGGGCGCTTAGCCGGCGGAGCGTAGGAAAACTCGCCGTTATCAATGACGATCGACCCGCTGGCAGGTTGCAGAAAACCGGCGATCAAATTGAGCAAGGTGCTTTTCCCGGCACCGCTTGGGCCAAGCACTGCGATTCGCTCTCCCTGACGAACGGAGAGGGTAAAACGCATTGGCAGGTGCTCATAAAGCCAGGTTACATCAGTCAGTTTTAACATCACGCCCCGGAAGTTTTTCGATAACGGTAAATAACGCAAAGCACAGCAGCAACAGGAGCAGCGCCGTGACGGCGCCGTCCTGGCTACGATAGGAGCCAATTTGCTGATAAAGCCAGAACGGCAGCGTGCGGAAATCCTCGTTGCCGAAGAGCGCCACTACGCCAAAATCGCCAATCGACAGCACGCAGGCAAACGCCAGCGCCTGGGCGAGCGGACGTTTCAGTGCGCGCAATTCTACCACCTTCAGACGCTGCCAGCCCTGCATGCCCAGCGACTGACACAGCAAGCTGTAGCGGCTGTTGACGTCGCGCATCGGGTTTTCCAGTACCTTGAGCGCGTAAGGGATGGCCATCAGTGCGTTGGTAAAAATGACGATGCCGTCGGCGCTTTCCGGCAGGCCGATGGTGCTGTTGAACAGTAAAAAGAATCCGGTCGCCAGCACAATGCCCGGCATCGCCAGGATCAGCATACCCGTCAGTTCCAGCGCGTGTCCGGCTTTACGGGCATGACGCGCGTACAGCTCGCGGCTGCTCCAGAGCAGCATCATGGTCAGCATCACGCACAGTAGCCCGGCTGCCAGCGCAATGCGCAAGGAGGTCCACGTCGCTTGCCACAGGACAGGTTGTTGCAGTACCGACAACACATTGCGATTCAGTCCATCAACGATAACGGCCAGCAGCGGGGGCAGCAAAAGCAGGAGTGCCAGTGCGATCAGCATAAAATCCGCGACGCGGCTATACAGGCTGTCCTGCGGATCGCGCCAGCCCGTCATGTTATTGCTTCCTGTGGGGATCGTTTTGCTTAGCCTCTGGCTGAGTAACACCAGTGCCAGACAGCATACCATCTGCACGATCGCCAGCAGCGCGGCGCGGCCCGGATCGTAGTCGTAACTTAAAGCCTGATAGATCGCCAGCTCAATGGTGGTGGCCTGCGGCCCGCCGCCGAGAGAAAGTACGGTCGCGAAGCTGGCAAAGCAGAGCATAAAGATTAGCGCGGCAACCGGGGCAATCTGGCGTCGCAGCCACGGCCATTCGACAAAGCGGAAGAACGACCAGCCGCGCATGCCAAGCTGGGCGGCAATCTGACGCTGCTCACCGGGAATGTTTTCCAGCGCCTGTAAAAAGAGGCGCGTGGCCATCGGCATATTGAAAAAAATATGCGCCAGCAGAATGCCTTTCAGGCCGTATGGCGAGAAGGTCCATTCCAGACCAAGCAGGTTGAAAAGGAATGCCAGCCATCCCTGCCGACCATAGACGCTCAGAATGCCGAACACCGCCACCAGCACGGGCAGGATCAGCGTCATCGCGCACAGCCGCAGCAGGGCAAGCCTGCCGGGGAAACGTCTGCGATAGAGGGCGCGCGCGAGGAAAATGGCCGGGAGCGTCGACAGCAGCGCGGAAAGAAACGCCTGCCAGAAGGAGAAACGGATGACGTGCCAGAGATAGCTGTCGTGCCAGAGGGCAAGCAGATCGCTCTCTGGCGCGTTAAACCACAGCGCAAGGAATGCACCCAGGCTGACGACCACCATCAGTATAGCGGCGAGCAGCCCGGGAACTAACCAGCCGGGGATCAGCGGCTGACGGCGCGTTGCCATTCACTTATCCATGCGGCGCGCTGGGTGGCAACCTGCTGCGGCGTAAATTCCAGGGAGGTTTGCGGTTTGTTCAGCTGCTCAAAACCTGCCGGCAGCGCAACATCAGTGACCGGGTACATCCAGTTTCCTGTCGGAATAGCATTCTGGAATGCCGGTGAAACCATAAACTTCAGGAATTTCTCGGCGAGCTCCGGCTGTTTGCTCGCGGCGGTGCGGGCGGCCACTTCCACCTGCAAATAATGCCCTTCAGCAAAGTTCGCGGCAGCGTAGTTGTCTTTCTTCTCGGCGATAATGTGGTAGGCCGGAGAAGTCGTGTAGCTCAGCACAAGGTCGCTTTCGCCTTTCAGGAACAGGCCGTAGGCTTCGCTCCAGCCTTTGGTGACGGTAACGGTTTTCGCAGCCAGTTTCTGCCACGCCTCAGGCGTTTTGTCGCCATAGACTTTCTGCATCCACAACAGCAGCCCCAGACCCGGCGTGCTGGTGCGCGGATCTTCATAAATCACGCGCCACTTCTGATCGCTTTCGACCAGCTCTTTCAGGCTTTTGGGCGGATTCTTCAGCTTGTTTTTATCGTAGACAAACGCAAAGTAACCGTAATCAAAGGGAACGAAGGTGTCGTTTTTCCAGCCGCCCGGCACGTTGACAGCATCTGCCGCCACGCCGCTTTTGGCGAACAGTCTGGTTTGAGTGGCGGCTTGCAGCAGGTTGTTATCCAGCCCGAGCACCACGTCGGCTTTGCTGTTTTTGCCTTCCATACGCAGCCGGTTAAGCAGAGAGACACCATCTTCCAGTGCCACGAATTTCAGTTCGCAGTTGCAGTCGGCTTCAAAGGCTTTTTTCACCGCCGGGCCGGGGCCCCAGTCGGCGGAGAAGGAGTCGTAGGTGTAGACCGTCAGGACAGGCTTAGCAAAAACAGGCAGCGCAAACAGCGCCAGCAGAGGAAGAACGTTTTTTAACACTTTGCACCTCAGGGTTGAGTGGCAAAGGATTTTGAGAGACAGCCTCAAATCCCTTCGCCGGCGTTATCCGGATCAGGTTCGACGGGTATTATCTCAGCGCACATCAGTGATGCAGCACCCCGTTGAGAACGGCGCTATTGTAATGATTTGGTGAATATTACGAAAGCGTTATGGCTCCGGCGGCGCAAACCACGCGGATTTAAAATCAAACCAGCCCAGGGTATTCATTCGCAGGCCGCGCATGCTGCGCTGACCCTGGATCAGCAGCCAGTGGTGAATCAACGGTACGATCGTCTGCCCGGCCAGCAGCTCCTGACACCAGGCGGCCAGATCCATTTCTCCTGCCCGCCACCGTGCGGCGTCTCGCTGCCAGTCCCGATTAATACAGTGCTGAATCAGGGGCACTTCATAAAGGTGAGAGAAGAGCGAAAAATCAAGCGGCAGCGTGAAGTTCGCACTGTTGAGCCAGATATCGCTGATAACATCTCCACGGTGCCATTCATCATAGTCCACTTCCTGTATCGCCAGCGTCACGCCCTCGGCTGCCAGCAGCTTACTCATGATCCTTGCGATAAACCGGTGCTCAATGTGATCGCGATAGTAGCTGAGGGTGATGGTCTCCAGTCCGGCAGGTTTTTCACTGCGTACTGGCTGCGCATGGTGCCAGCGCGGAAGCAGGCCATAGGCCGGGAACCACCAGGTCTGGTATTGCTCCTCTGCGTGATAAATCAGGTTAGCGGGCGCCAGAACATGGCTGATCCACCTGCGTACGTCGTGATTCGCCCCGCGATGGCTGCGGCTATCGAAGAGCAGGTAGTAGCAGCCCTCCTCCAGGCGGCTTTCGAACGCCTTTTCACCGGCTGTTGGCCCTTCCAGCGTCAGGCCTGCGCTCAGCTCTTCGTTGAGATCCGGTAGTACCCAGACGTTGACTTCGTCGATCAGCGCCCTATAGCCAAAGTAATCATCAAAGGCGCGGATCTTCAGCTGATTACTGTTGTTCCGTGAAACGGAGTAGGGGCCCGTACCAATCGGCTGGCTGGAAAAATTGTTCAGGGATCGCCACTCGGCAGGCAGGATCATCGAGGGCACGTAGCCCAGAAGCCACGGAAGCCATTTGTCCGGATGCGATAGCTCAATATCCAGGGTCCAGGCCGTGGGGGAGTGGATCCGCGCGATATGCGAATAGAGCGGCAGCGTGCGGGCGCGCTCTAAGGAATCGATAACGTCGCGCATCTCCAGCTCGCGTCCATGGTGGAAATGAATGCCGGGACGTAAAAAGAAGCGCCAGTGCAACGGAGACACCTGTTGCCAGTGATGGGCAATATCCGCTTCCAGTTCCCCGTTTTCCTCATTTATCCGCGTCAGACCGCTAAAAATCTGCCGGGCCATGTGGGTTTCAGAGCGACGTAACGCCGTACCGGGCAACAGATTTTTCATTGGGCGATAGTAAAGCACTCGCAGAATGTGGCGTCCCTGACGAAAGCTGCGTCCCAGATGCGAGACCAGCATCTGGCGCACGGCGGCTTTGTCGCCCACCAGCTGGACCAGCTGATCGATGCGGTCTTGCTCCAGCAGATCCTCCGCCCGCTGTTGCTGCAACGCCAGGCCGGTATAGAGGAAAGTCAGGCGCGAGCGCTTACCGCGTCCGGCTTCGGCCTCCCAGTTTAGCCAGCCCTGCTGCTGCATGGTGTTAATGAGGGTACGCATATGACGCCGGGAGCAGTTGAGGAGCTCAGCCAGCTCGTTCAGCGTGGTCTCCTGCGATTGCCCCTCGCAGCACTGCCAGAGGCGGATAAATTGTTGTTGCAGACGACCAGAAGGCATAAAAGAGGAACTCCTGACAAAAAATCAGCAATTTATTAATCCCTATATTAAGCCAATAATCCTTATCGATGAAGCGAGGAGGTAAATTATGAAGAGGTCTACCGCACGTCAGTTTTATCAGCACTATTTTTCAGCGACAAAGGGAGTGTCCTGGCTGGCCCGCCAGTGCGCAGAGCAGCGGCTGAGAATACTGGAAGATCTGATGCAGTGGGACGTTACGAAACCGACCTCTTCTCGCTAACTCGCCTCGATCATGTGTGACTGAGTATTGGTGCTAATCACCCGCCAGCAAAATGTTTTTGCTGGCTTTTTTCGTTTACTATTTCACCCAATTTCGATTCGCTTTCATAAGGACTTGCGCATGCTCTGGTTGATGACGATGGGGCGACGCCTGAACGGCGTGTACGCCGCTTTTATGCTGGTGGCCTTCATGATGGGCGTGGCCGGTGCGCTACAGGCGCCGACGCTGAGCCTGTTTCTCAGCCGTGAGGTTGGGGCGCAGCCATTTTGGGTAGGCCTGTTCTACACCGTCAACGCCATTGCCGGGATCCTCGTCAGCCTGTGGCTGGCGAAACGATCCGACAGCCAGGGCGATCGCCGCAAGCTGATCCTCTTTTGTTGCGCCATGGCCGTGGGCAACGCGTTGCTGTTTGCCTTTAATCGTCACTACCTGACGCTTATCACCTGTGGCGTGCTGTTGGCCTCTCTGGCGAACACCGCCATGCCGCAGCTCTTCGCCCTGGCCCGGGAGTACGCCGACAACTCGGCGCGGGAAGTGGTGATGTTCAGCTCGGTGATGCGTGCGCAGCTCTCTCTCGCATGGGTCATCGGCCCCCCGCTGGCGTTCATGCTGGCGCTGAACTACGGTTTCACCGTCATGTTCACCATCGCCGCGGGAATTTTTGCCATCAGCCTGGCGCTGATAGCCTTTGTGCTGCCATCGGTGGCGCGCGTAGAGCAGGTGACGGACAAGCCCATCACCCAGGTAAGCGGCTGGCAGGATAAAAACGTCCGCATGTTGTATATCGCCTCCACGCTGATGTGGACCTGCAACACCATGTACATTATCGATATGCCGCTGTGGATCAGCAGCGATCTGGGACTGCCCGACAAGCTCGCGGGGATCCTGATGGGCACCGCTGCCGGGCTGGAGATCCCGGCGATGATTCTGGCGGGTTACTACGTAAAACGTTTCGGAAAGCGTCGGATGATGGTCGTCGCCGTGGCGGCTGGGGTAGTGTTCTACGCGGGGTTAATCCTTTTCCATTCGCGTGAAGCTTTGCTGGCGTTACAGCTATTTAACGCGGTATTTATCGGAATCGTTGCCGGGATCGGCATGCTCTGGTTCCAGGATTTAATGCCGGGGCGAGCAGGCTCCGCGACCACGCTGTTTACAAACAGTATCTCTACCGGCGTGATTCTGGCAGGGGTGATTCAGGGGGCGCTGTCGCAAAGCTATGGACATGCATCCGTGTACTGGGTGATCGCAGCGATTTCGGTCATCACGCTTGTATTAACGTTCCGGGTTAAAGACGTTTGATTCTGGAAGGCGGCTTCACGAAATGAAACGATTTTCTGACAGGAGCAGAGAAGGCGCATAGAGTGCGTGACGGGTGCTTGAGGCTGTTTGCCTCAGGCTTTCGCAAGAGGCAAACAGTGGAGAGTCCCACATCAAAAAACTGATGGGGAGACAAACTTCACAACCAACATTGCGAGGTTAGTCTCTTCATTGCCGAAAAGCAATAAGGAGGCTGGAATGCCAAAACGTACTCTGCTGTTAGGTTTGTTTCTGATCTGTACGACGTTGTTGATCTTCACCTGGATGGTGCGTGACTCGCTGTGTGAGCTGCACTTCAGACAGGAGAAAACAGAGCTGGCGGCAGTGTTGGCTTACGAAGCAAAACGTTAGCGGTATTGGCGGGGAAAGTTTCCCCGCCTCTCCAGAGTGGTTACGCCTCAACGCACCCTTATCAATGGCCCGCGTCCTGCGGGCCATTGCCTTTAGCCCATAAACGCAGGCTGTTTTTTCTCGTAGGTGGAGATAGCCTCTTCGTGTTGCAGCGTCAGGCCAATGCTATCCAGACCGTTCAGCATGCAGTGGCGACGGAACGCATCAATGCTAAAGCTGTAGGTCTTGTCACCGGCTTTCACCACTTCTGCTTCCAGATCCACTTCAAACGACATCCCCGGATTTGCCTGCACCAGCGCAAACAGTTCATCGACCTGTTCGTCACTCAGCGTCACCGGCAGCAGCTGGTTGTTGAAGCTGTTGCCGTAGAAGATATCCGCGAAGCTTGGGGCGATAACCACTTTAAAACCGTAGTCGGTCAGCGCCCATGGCGCGTGTTCACGCGACGATCCGCAGCCAAAGTTTTCCCGCGCCAGCAAAATGGAGGCGCCTTTGTATTCCTGAAAGTTCAGGACGAATTCTGGGTTAGGCACTTCGCCTTTATCGTCGAGGAAGCGCCAGTCGTTGAACAGATGCGCCCCAAAACCCGTGCGCGTCACTTTCTGCAAAAACTGTTTAGGAATGATCGCGTCAGTATCGACGTTAGCGGCGTCCAGCGGGACAACACGGCCCGTATGTTGGGTAAATTTCTCTGCCATGATTGTCTCCTTATTTCAGGCTGCGAATATCGGCGAAATGACCGGTGACTGCCGCAGCGGCGGCCATTGCCGGGCTGACCAGGTGGGTGCGCCCACCGCGGCCCTGACGGCCTTCAAAGTTACGGTTGCTGGTGGAGGCACAGCGCTCGCCCGGATTCAGGCGGTCGTTGTTCATCGCCAGACACATGGAGCAGCCGGGCAGGCGCCACTCGAAGCCTGCTTCGATAAAGATCTTATCCAGACCTTCCGCTTCCGCCTGGGCTTTCACCGGACCGGAGCCCGGCACAACCAGCGCCTGCACGCCCGGTGCCACTTTGCGGCCTTTTGCAATTTCTGCCGCAGCGCGTAAATCTTCGATACGGGAGTTAGTGCAGGAGCCGATGAACACTTTATCAATGCTCACGTCGGTCAGCGGTACGCCGGGTTTCAGCCCCATATAGGCCAGCGCCTTTTCCGCACTCGCGCGCTCGACCGGATCGGCGAAGGAAGCCGGGTCAGGAATGCAGTCGTTGACGGAAATGACCTGGCCCGGGTTGGTGCCCCAGGTGACTTGCGGGGCGATCTCTTCCGCCTGCAACGTCACAACGGTATCAAAAATTGCCCCCTCGTCCGTTTTCAGGGTTTTCCAGTACGCAACCGCGTCGTCAAAATCCTGTCCTTTCGGCGCATGAAGACGCCCCTTCACATAGTTGAAGGTGGTGTCGTCTGGGGCCACCAGGCCTGCTTTGGCACCCATCTCAATGGCCATGTTGCACAGGGTCATACGACCTTCCATGCTCAGCGCCTGAATAGCGTCGCCGCAGAACTCAACGACGTGACCGGTACCGCCTGCACTGCCGGTTTTGCCGATAATCGCCAGCACGATATCTTTCGCGGTGATACCCGGCGCGGCTTTCCCCTTCACTTCAATCTTCATGGTTTTGGCGCGGCCCTGCTTCAGGGTCTGCGTCGCCAGAACGTGTTCCACTTCAGAGGTGCCAATCCCGAACGCCAGGGCGCCAAATGCGCCGTGCGTCGCGGTGTGGGAGTCGCCGCAGACAATGGTCATGCCCGGCAGAGTAATACCCTGTTCAGGCCCCATTACGTGGACGATGCCCTGATAGGGGTGGTTCAGATCGTACAGCTCCACGCCAAACTCGTTACAGTTCTTAATCAGCTCCTGCATCTGGATACGCGCCATCTCGCCAGATGCATTAATGTCTTTGGTCTGGGTGGAAACGTTGTGATCCATCGTGGCAAAGGTTTTACCCGGCTGACGCACCGGGCGCTTGTGCGCACGCAGGCCGTCAAATGCCTGAGGAGACGTCACTTCGTGTACCAGATGACGGTCGATGTACAACAGTGGGGTTTCGTCTGGCGTCTCGTAAACAACGTGCGCATCAAACAACTTCTCATATAACGTCTTAGCCATGATTACACCCCTTCAGCGACATAGCGGGCAATGATGTCGCCCATTTCATCGGTACTGACTGCCGCCGTGCCGCGTGCTAAATCACCGGTACGGACGCCTTCTTCTAACGCCCGGTTAATGGCGTTTTCAATTGCGGTTGCTGCATCGCCTGCATCCAGGCTGTAGCGCAGCAGCAGAGCCAGGGAGAGGATCTGCGCAATCGGGTTGGCGATGTTTTTGCCTGCGATATCCGGCGCGGAGCCCCCCGCCGGTTCGTACAGGCCAAAGCCTTCTTCGTTCAGGCTGGCCGAGGGCAGCATGCCCATGGAGCCAGTGATCATGGCGCATTCATCCGAGAGAATATCGCCGAACAGGTTGGAGCACAGCAACACGTCAAACTGAGACGGATCTTTGATCAGCTGCATCGTTGCGTTGTCGATATACATATGCGACAGCGCAACGTCCGGGTACTGCTTAGCGACTTCACTGACGATTTCGCGCCACAAAATGGAAGACTGGAGCACGTTCGCTTTATCAATCGAGGTCACTTTACGGCGGCGTTTGCGCGCTGACTCAAACGCGATATGGGCGATACGTTCAATTTCAAAACGGTGATAGACCTCGGTATCAAACGCTTTCTCATGCTGACCGCTGCCTTCGCGACCTTTTGGCTGACCGAAGTAGATGCCGCCGGTCAGCTCACGCACGCAGAGAATGTCGAAACCGTTGGCCGCGATATCCGCGCGCAGCGGGCAGAACTCTTCCAGCCCCGGGTACAGCTTCGCCGGACGCAGGTTGCTGAACAGTTTGAAATGTTTACGCAGCGGCAGCAGCGCACCGCGCTCCGGCTGCTCTGCTGGCGGCAAATGTTCCCACTTAGGGCCGCCCACGGAGCCAAACAGCACGGCATCGGCATTTTCACAGCCTTCCACAGTGGCTTTCGGCAATGGCGTACCGTGGTTATCAATCGCAATACCGCCCACATCGTAGTGGCTGGTGGTAATTTTCATCGCAAAACGCGAACGAACGGCTTCCAGTACTTTCAGCGCCTGTGCCATCACTTCCGGGCCAATACCGTCACCCGGCAACACAGCAATATGGTAATTCTTCGACATCACACGGTTTCCTTGTTGTTCTCTTTATTCTGAGCTTTGCGTTGCAACTCTTTTTCGACTTCGGCGGCGCGCCAGATGTTGTTCAGGACATGCACCATCGCTTTCGCGGAGGATTCGACGATATCTGTCGCCAGACCCACACCGTGGAAGCGGCGACCGTTATAATTGACGACGATATCCACCTGACCCAGGGCGTCTTTACCGTGCCCTTTAGCCGTCAGGTCGTATTTCACCAGCTCTACGTCGTACTCAGTGACGCGGTTAATCGCCTGGTAAATGGCATCCACAGGGCCGTTGCCGTTGGCGGCTTCCGCTTTAATTTCATCCCCGCAGGCCAGCTTCACGGAGGCGGTGGCGATGTCGCTTGAGCCGGACTGGACGTTGAAGTAGTCCAGACGGAAGTGCTCTGGCTCTTCCTGCTGTTTGTTGATGAATGCCAGCGCTTCCAGATCGTAATCAAACACCTGGCCCTTCTTGTCCGCCAGCTTCAGGAAGGCGTCGTACAGCTGATCCATGTTGTAATCGCTGTCCTTGTAGCCCATCTCTTCCATACGGTGCTTCACTGCCGCGCGACCAGAGCGTGAGGTCAGGTTCAACTGAACCTGGTTCAGACCGATGGATTCCGGAGTCATGATTTCGTAGTTTTCACGGTTCTTCAGCACGCCATCCTGGTGAATACCGGAAGAGTGAGCGAACGCGCCCGTACCGACAATCGCTTTGTTGGCCGGGATCGGCATGTTGCAAATCTGGCTGACGGTCTGGCTGGTGCGCCAGATTTCGTTGTGATTGATGCGTGTGTGCACGTCCATGATGTCTTTGCGCACTTTGATCGCCATGATCACTTCTTCCAGCGAACAGTTGCCTGCGCGTTCGCCGATGCCGTTCATCGCGCCTTCTACCTGACGCGCGCCGGCGTGCACCGCCGCGATAGCATTGCCAACGGCCAGACCCAGGTCATCGTGGGTGTGTACAGAGATAATGGCTTTATCAATATTTGGTACGCGGTCATACAGACCAGTAATGATGTTGGCAAACTCAAACGGCATGGTGTAGCCGACGGTATCCGGGATGTTGATGGTTCTGGCTCCGGCATTAATAGCGGCTTCCACTACACGGGCCAAATCGTCAATCGGCGTGCGGCCTGCATCTTCACAGGAAAATTCCACGTCGTCAGTGTAGTTACGCGCCCGTTTAACCATATACACCGCACGTTCGATCACTTCATCCAGCGTGCTGCGCAACTTGGTTGCAATGTGCATGGGGGAGGTGGCAATAAAAGTATGGATACGGAAAGCTTCTGCAACTTTCAGGGATTCCGCGGCCACATCGATATCTTTCTCAACGCAGCGAGCCAGAGCGCACACGCGGCTGTTTTTGATGGTGCGGGCGATGGTCTGCACTGACTCAAAATCACCCGGCGAGGAGACAGGAAAACCGACCTCCATTACGTCTACACCCATGCGTTCCAGGGCCAGCGCAATTTGCAGTTTTTCTTTAACACTCAGGCTCGCCTGTAATGCCTGTTCACCGTCACGTAAAGTAGTATCGAAAATAACGACTTGCTGGCTCATGGGTTAGGTCCTTGTCAGTCTTAGGGCGCCTTGCTACGAGCATAAAAAAACCCGCGCAGTGGCGCGGGTTTTTAGTTTTACTGAAGACGATTCAACGCTGAATTTCGCCCGCCAGTCTACCGCGCACAGTGGATGCGTTTAGTAGTAGTAGACCGGTGAAACGAAGGGTGCGAATCATGAATCCTGCTCCAGGTGAATGCGATATGCATTTAGTGGTACTGGATACGCCGACTCATGTCAACCCCTCCCAGACAAAACCAGGACCCAACGCAGGGAGAATACATTAGCTAATTGTGCTGGTTTTTGCGTGGCTAACCGATTTTATTGTCTATTATTGGACTGGGGATTCATCTCTGGAATAATTTGAATATAATTGGTAGCAATTGAACATACTATTTTCACCAACATGCTATGAAATGGAATGTGTTTCATATCATTGATTTATAGACTTCATGAATGATTTACGGGTAAGTAAGTTATCAAAATTGATATCAATTTGTTAATGAATATGCGTTGTATACTATTAATAGTTTAATAACGCTTAAGTCATTATTAATGAGAGCGTTGATTGTGTATTTGTCTGGTTTATGGTTTCATGCTCACAATAAAGTTTGAGATATCTTTTGAACGATTTTTAACTCTTCATTTATGGGGTGCGTAAAGCCGCTCGGTGAATGGGGCTCTTTATATATTCCGAATTTTAAATAATTTCCTTTCGCTTGTTGTATATGCATGGTAAATCATATTTTTCGAAGTTATTACTGTACCTGGGCAAAGGGAATTTAGCGTGACGGTGGAGTCAGAAATGCCAGAAAATAATATTAACCAACCACAGACTTATGATGGGGTTAAGCCTCAGTTACGCACAGTGGATCTTAACTTGTTAACTGTATTCGATGCAGTGATGCAGGAGCAGAATATTACGCGAGCAGCGCAATCTCTGGGAATGTCTCAGCCTGCCGTGAGTAATGCCGTAGCCAGACTTAAGGTGATGTTTAACGACGAGTTATTCGTTCGTTATGGGAGGGGGATTCAGCCCACAGCGCGTGCATTCCAGCTATTCGGTTCGATTCGTCAGGCGCTACAGCTGGTTCAAAATGAACTTCCCGGTTCGGGCTTTGAACCCTTAAGCAGTGAGCGGGTTTTCCATCTCTGTGTTTGCAGTCCGTTAGATAATTATTTGACGTCTGTTATATATAATAAAGTTGAACAGATCGCCCCAAATATTCATCTCGTTTTTAAATCATCATTAAATCAAAACACTGAACACCAGCTTCGTTATCAGGAAACAGAGTTTGTTCTGGGATACGAAGAGTTCCGCCGTCCAGAGTTTGCCTGTGTTCCGTTGTTCAAAGACGAAATGGTGTTAGTCGCCAGTAAAAAACATCCCCGTATGAATTCGCCGCTGCGTGAAAGCGATGTTTACAGTGAGCAATACGCCGTTGTTGCTCTTGACAGATATGCCTCATTCAGTCAACCGTGGTATGACACCGCCGATAAACAAGCCAGCGTGGCTTATCAGGGAATGGCCATGGTCAGTGTATTAAATGTCGTTTCTCAGACGCAGTTAGTCGCTATTGCGCCGCGCTGGCTTGCTGAAGAGTTCTCCGATTCACTGAATCTGCAAATTTTACCTCTGCCGCTCAAGCTTAATAGCCGTACCTGTTATCTTTCCTGGCATGAGGCTGCGGGTCGGGATAAAGGGCATCAGTGGATGGAAGAGCTGCTGATCAATATTTGCCGTCGCTAGGTTCTGGTGAATAAACCGCATGACGTCATGCGGTTTATTCTGCGGTTTTTAAAACTGGCGATATTATGTTCTGTGTTCATTTTTTCAGTTACTTATGCATGCTCAAAAATAGATGATTTCCTGATCCATCCTCTTTTTAAGAGATGAATTATTATTGTCTCCACTCATACCAGACGAATTCACCATATTCATGTCTGTCAGCTGTTTTTTCTGCTTTTATTGCTCATTCCCGCATCCCGTTTGCTAATTGCCTGCCTCATAACGAGCGGTTAAGGTATCCATCACTCTGCACATTATAAGATGGGTTTACCCTGTCAGAAGACGGCGCGGAAATGAATTCTGTAGACCGTCTATAACAAAAGCCTGGAGGCAAAGCATGGAGATGTTGTCTGGCGCGGAAATGGTCGTCCGATCGCTTATCGATCAGGGCGTGAAACAAGTGTTCGGCTATCCCGGAGGCGCGGTTCTCGATATTTATGACGCGCTGCACACGGTAGGCGGTATTGATCATGTTCTGGTTCGTCATGAACAGGCTGCTGTGCATATGGCTGACGGCCTGGCCCGCGCCACGGGCGAAGTGGGTGTTGTGCTGGTCACTTCCGGGCCGGGGGCGACCAATGCCATTACCGGCATAGCGACTGCGTATATGGACTCTATTCCACTGGTCATTCTTTCCGGACAGGTGGCGACGTCGCTGATTGGCTATGATGCGTTTCAGGAGTGCGACATGGTGGGGATCTCACGCCCCGTGGTGAAGCACAGCTTTCTGGTTAAACAAACTGAAGATATCCCGGGCGTACTGAAAAAAGCCTTCTGGCTGGCCGCCAGCGGTCGTCCTGGGCCAGTGGTTGTCGATCTGCCAAAAGATATTCTCAATCCGGCGAATAAACTGCCTTACCTTTGGCCTGAGTCGGTGAGCATGCGTTCGTATAATCCGACCACGCAAGGGCACAAAGGACAGATTAAACGTGCGCTGCAAACGCTGCTGTCTGCGAAAAAACCGGTGGTCTATGTGGGGGGCGGCGCCGTCAATGCAGCCTGCGAAACGCAACTACGCGAACTGATCGAGAAGCTCAATCTTCCTGTTGCGTCATCACTGATGGGGCTGGGGGCATTCCCTGCCACGCATCGGCAGGCGCTGGGCATGCTGGGTATGCACGGCACCTACGAAGCCAATATGACGATGCACAATTCTGACGTGATTTTTGCCGTCGGCGTGCGTTTTGACGATCGCACCACGAACAACCTGGCGAAATACTGCCCGAATGCGACGGTGCTGCACATTGATATCGATCCTACTTCTATCTCTAAAACGGTGCCGGCGGATGTGCCGATCGTGGGAGACGCACGACAGGTGCTGGATCAAATGTTGGATCTGCTGGCGCAGGAGACCGCCTCTCAACCGCTGGACGAGATCCGCGACTGGTGGCAACAAATCGAGCAATGGCGTGGCCGTCAGTGCCTTAAATACGACACGCAAAGTGAGAACATCAAACCGCAGGCGGTGATCGAGACGATCTGGCGTCTGACTAATGGCGATGCGTATGTCACTTCTGACGTGGGCCAGCATCAGATGTTTGCTGCGCTGTATTACCCGTTTGATAAACCGCGTCGCTGGATCAACTCAGGCGGGCTCGGCACGATGGGCTTTGGTTTGCCCGCCGCGCTGGGGGTAAAGCTGGCGTTGCCAAACGAAACGGTTATTTGCGTAACGGGTGACGGCAGTATACAGATGAATATTCAGGAACTTTCCACTGCGCTGCAATATGAACTGCCAGTGCTGGTGCTGAACCTGAATAACGGTTACCTCGGCATGGTAAAACAGTGGCAGGATATGATTTATTCGGGCCGTCACTCCCAGTCCTATATGAAATCACTTCCGGACTTTGTCCGTCTGGCTGAAGCCTATGGTCATATTGGCATGCGGGTAACCGATCCGTCAGAGCTGGAAGCGAAGCTCGGCGAAGCGCTTGAGCATGTTAAAAACAATCGCCTCGTCTTCATGGACGTTATCGTCGATGGCACAGAGCACGTTTATCCGATGCATATTCGTGGCGGTGGTATGGATGAAATGTGGTTAAGCAAAACGGAGAGAACCTGATATGCGCCGGATATTATCTGTATTACTGGAAAATGAGTCGGGCGCACTGTCGCGGGTTATTGGGCTCTTTGCCCAGCGCGGCTATAACATTGAAAGCCTGACCGTGGCACCGACCGATGACCCTACGCTCTCGCGCATGACGATCCAGACTGTCGGCGATGCGAAAGTGCTTGAGCAGATCGAAAAGCAATTGCACAAGCTGGTGGACGTACTGCGCGTCAGCGAGCTGGGGCAGGGTGCTTACGTCGAACGTGAAGTGATGCTGGTGAAAATTCAGGCCAGCGGTTACGGCCGTGAAGAGGTCAAGCGCAACACGGATATTTTCCGTGGGCAGATTATTGACGTCACGCCTTCTATATATACTGTCCAGCTTGCCGGAACGAGCGATAAGCTGGACGCTTTCCTGGCCTCTGTCAGGGATGTGGCAAAAATTGTTGAAGTTGCGCGCTCTGGCGTTGTTGGCCTCTCGCGCGGCGATAAAATCATGCGTGAGTAGCGCAATAGGTTCGCCTCTTTCAGCCCGGTAGCCCAAGCCGGGCTTTTTTTGCGTAATCCGCCGACAACGCAGACAAAAGCGGTTGCCGTGAAGGCTATTCTGCGTTTAGATGTTAAAATATTTAACCATAACCTTGACAGGGCCATGGACTCTTTTCTTTTTTTGAGGGGCAATTGTGAAACTGGATGAAATCGCCCGGCTCGCCGGCGTGTCGAGAACCACGGCCAGCTATGTGATTAACGGTAAAGCAAAGCAGTATCGTGTCAGCGATAAGACCGTTGAGAAAGTGATGGCAGTCGTTCGTGAGCATAATTACCATCCGAATGCTGTCGCCGCAGGTTTACGTGCCGGGCGCACCCGCTCTATTGGCCTGGTGATCCCGGACCTGGAAAACACCAGCTATACCCGCATCGCCAACTATCTGGAACGTCAGGCTCGTCAGCGGGGCTATCAGCTGTTGATTGCCTGCTCCGAGGATCAGCCCGACAACGAGATGCGCTGCATTGAGCATCTGCTGCAACGTCAGGTTGATGCCATCATCGTGTCGACCTCTTTACCACCCGAGCATCCGTTCTATCAGCGCTGGGCGAACGATCCGTTCCCGATAGTGGCGCTGGATCGTGCGCTCGATCGTGAACATTTCACCAGCGTCGTGGGTGCCGATCAGGACGATGCAGAAATGCTGGCTGCCGAGCTGCGTACCTTCCCGGCTGAAACGGTGCTGTATCTTGGCGCTTTGCCTGAACTTTCGGTAAGCTTCCTGCGTGAACAAGGGTTCCGTACGGCATGGAAAGACGATCCGCGTGACGTTCATTATCTCTATGCCAACAGTTATGAGCGCGAAGCGGCTGCCCAGCTGTTCGAGAAATGGCTGGAAACGCACCCGATGCCGCAGGCGTTGTTTACCACCTCGTTTGCTCTGTTGCAGGGAGTGATGGACGTGACGTTACGTCGCGATGGCAAGCTGCCATCCGATCTGGCGATTGCTACCTTCGGTGATAACGAACTGCTCGACTTCCTGCAATGTCCAGTGCTGGCCGTGGCTCAGCGTCACCGCGACGTCGCCGAGCGCGTGCTGGAGATTGTTCTGGCAAGCCTGGATGAACCCCGCAAGCCGAAACCCGGGCTTACGCGTATCAAACGTAATCTCTATCGGCGCGGAATTTTGAGCCGCCATTAATATTTCCACAGGGGCGGTATAACTGCCCCTTTTGCGGCGAATTTATTGCGATAAATAATTCCCGGATAAAAATTAGGATTTATCTCTAAGATTCATAGCCTGCTATTTTTCTGAATCCATTTTGGTGTTAAAAAGCACAATTATAAATTTTTGACTGACATTTCTTTGTATTGTTTTGTTACAAACAGGCGCCAGCCGATGAATATTCAGCCATTTTTCACTCTCCCTCCAGGCCTCAATGCACACGAACGAATCCATATTGCCTCGGGATTAAACTGGTGCTGTTATCCCCCGGCGATATGCCTTAAAATGCTGCCCGCGTCGCAAACTGACACTTTATATTTCCCTGCGATGATATTGAGTGAGTCTTAACGCTCGTGTGCATATTCGGTTTTTTTCTTACAAATATTCATAACGTTAATTTTGCCTCGCCAGTTGTTTAGTTATTAGCCAGGTCACTCTTGCTCTGTAAATAGGATGCTTTCGGGTCCGTACAGAGAGAGTCCTGGCTTGACAAGCTTTTCCCTCGCTCCGTAAACTCCTTCAGGTGGGAATTTGTGGGTTAAAGTGGTGAGGAGGGGTGAGGCTGGCATGTTCCGTGGAGCAACGTTAGTCAATCTCGACAGCAAAGGGCGTTTATCGGTACCAACCCGATACCGTGACCAGCTGATTGAGAACGCTTCGGGTCAACTGGTTTGCACCATTGACATCAACTCCCCCTGCCTGCTGCTTTATCCTTTGCCTGAATGGGAAATCATTGAGCAAAAGCTGTCGCGACTGTCGAGCATGAACCCGCAGGAACGCCGCGTACAGCGGTTGTTATTGGGACATGCCAGTGAATGTCAGATGGATAGCGCCGGGCGATTATTGATTGCGCCTGTGTTGCGGCAACATGCCGGTCTGACTAAAGAAGTGATGCTGGTCGGGCAGTTCAACAAGTTTGAACTGTGGGACGAAACGACCTGGTATCAACAGGTCAAGGAAGATATCGACGCTGAGCAGTCTGATTCCGCAACATTATCGGAACGGCTGCAGGACTTGTCTCTATAAATATGATGGAAAATTATAAACATACAACGGTGCTGCTGGATGAGGCCGTTAACGGCCTGAATATTCGTCCAGATGGCATCTATATTGATGGCACTTTTGGTCGCGGTGGCCACTCGCGTTTGATCCTCTCTCAGCTTGGAGCGGAAGGGCGCCTGCTGGCAATTGACCGCGATCCGCAGGCGATTGCCGTTGCGCAAACCATCGATGACCCTCGCTTTTCCATCGTGCATGGACCTTTCTCTGCGCTTGCGGATTATGTCGCCGAGCGCGGCCTGACCGGCAAAATCGACGGGATCCTCCTCGATCTTGGTGTCTCTTCACCACAGCTTGATGATGCAGAACGCGGCTTCTCCTTTATGCGCGACGGTCCGCTGGATATGCGTATGGACCCCACCCGCGGCCAGTCTGCCGCCGAGTGGTTACAAACTGCTGACGAAGCGGATATTGCCTGGGTGATCAAAACCTTCGGCGAAGAACGCTTTGGCAAACGTATTGCGCGCGCCATCGTGGAGCGCAACCGCGTTGAGCCAATGACCCGTACCAAAGAGCTGGCAGAAGTCATCGCGGCGGCAACGCCAGTGAAGGACAAGCACAAACATCCTGCGACCCGTACCTTCCAGGCGGTTCGTATCTGGGTAAACAGTGAACTGGAGGAAATAGAGCTGGCGCTAAAAAGCTCGCTCGACGTGCTGGCCCCGGGTGGGCGGTTATCCATCATCAGCTTCCATTCGCTGGAAGATCGCATCGTTAAGCGCTTTATGCGTGAACAGAGCCGCGGTCCGCAGGTTCCAGCTGGGCTGCCGATGACGGAAGAACAACTCAGAAAGCTGGGAGGCCGTCAGTTACGAGCATTAGGCAAGTTGATGCCGGGCGAAGAAGAGGTGGCAGAGAATCCACGTGCCCGTAGTTCAGTGCTGCGTATTGCAGAGAGGACGAACGCATGATCAGCAGAGTGACAGAGACCCTAAGCAAAGTTAAGGGATCGTTAGGAAGCAACGAGCGCCATGCCTTGCCTGGCGTGATCGGCGACGATCTTTTGCGGTTTGGGAAGCTGCCACTCTGCTTGTTCATTTGCATCATTGTGACGGCAGTCATGGTGGTAACCACCGCTCACCATACCCGTTTGTTAACTGCGCAGCGCGAACAGATGGTACTGGAACGCGATGCGCTGGATATTGAATGGCGAAATCTGATCCTTGAAGAAAACGCGCTCGGCGATCACAGCCGGGTTGAACGGATCGCAACGGAAAAACTGCAATTACAGCATGTTGATCCTTCGCAGGAAAATATCGTAGTACAAAAATAAGGGAAAACGCGACGCATGAAAGCAGCGGCAAAAACGCTAAAACCAAAACGCCAGGAAGAACAGGCCAACTTTACCAGTTGGCGTTTTGCGTTGCTTTGCGGCTGCATTTTACTGGCGCTGGGTTTCCTGCTGGGACGCGTGGCGTGGCTACAAATCATCGCGCCTGACATGCTGGTGCGTCAGGGGGATATGCGTTCTCTGCGCGTGCAGGAAGTTTCTACCTCTCGTGGGATGATCACCGACCGCTCCGGCCGCCCGCTGGCGGTGAGCGTACCGGTGAAGGCGATCTGGGCCGATCCTAAAGAGCTGCATGACGCAGGCGGGATCACCCTTGATAACCGCTGGAAGGCGCTCTCAGACGCGTTGAAAATGCCGCTGGATCAGCTGGCGTCACGCGTTAACGCCAACCCGAAAGGGCGCTTCATCTATCTTGCCCGTCAGGTGAACCCTGATATGGCTGACTACATTAAAAAACTCAAGCTGCCCGGCATTCATCTGCGGGAAGAATCCCGCCGTTATTATCCTTCCGGCGAAGTCACCGCGCACCTGATTGGCTTCACCAACGTGGATAGCCAGGGGATTGAAGGCGTTGAAAAAAGCTTCGACAAGTGGCTTACCGGCCAGCCTGGCGAGCGAATCGTGCGTAAAGACCGCTATGGTCGCGTCATTGAAGATATTTCCTCGACAGACAGCCAGGCCGCGCACAACCTGGCCCTGAGTATTGATGAGCGCTTGCAGGCGCTGGTCTATCGTGAGCTGAACAACGCCGTCGCGTTTAACAAGGCGGAATCGGGCAGTGCCGTGCTGGTGGATGTGGCGACAGGTGAAGTGCTGGCGATGGCCAGTAGTCCCTCATACAACCCGAATAATTTTGCCGGTACAGCAAAAGATGCGATGCGTAACCGCTCCATCACCGATGTGTTTGAACCCGGTTCAACCGTAAAACCTATGGTGGTGATGACGGCTCTACAGCGAGGCATCGTCAACGAAAATACCGTTCTGAATACGATCCCTTATCGAATTAACGGCCACGAAATAAAAGACGTGGCACGTTACAGCGAACTGACCCTGACCGGGGTATTACAGAAGTCGAGTAACGTCGGTGTGTCAAAACTGGCGTTAGCGATGCCGTCCTCAGCGTTAGTAGATACTTACTCACGTTTTGGGCTGGGAAAGGCGACCAATTTGGGGTTGGTCGGAGAACGCAGTGGCTTATATCCTCAAAAACAACGGTGGTCTGACATAGAGAGGGCCACCTTCTCTTTCGGCTACGGGCTAATGGTAACTCCCTTACAGTTAGCGCGAGTCTACGCAACGATTGGCAGCTATGGCATTTATCGCCCGCTGTCGATCACCAAAGTTGATCCACCGGTACCGGGGGAACGTGTTTTCCCGGAATCTATCGTTCGTACCGTCGTACATATGATGGAAAGCGTCGCGCTGCCCGGTGGTGGTGGCGTGAAGGCCGCGATTAAGGGCTATCGTATCGCCATCAAAACCGGTACAGCGAAAAAAGTGGGGCCGGACGGCCGCTATATCAACAAATACATTGCCTATACCGCAGGCGTAGCGCCTGCAAGCAATCCGCGTTTTGCGCTGGTGGTCGTCATCAACGATCCGCAGGCGGGTAAATACTACGGCGGCGCCGTCTCCGCGCCTGTGTTCGGGGCTATTATGGGCGGCGTGTTGCGCACCATGAACATTGAACCGGATGCGCTGGCGACGGGCGAAAAAAGTGAATTTGTAATTAATCAAGGCGAGGGAACAGGTGGCAGATCGTAATTTGCGCGACCTTCTTGCTCCGTGGGTGCCTATGCTACCTGCGCGAGCACTGCGAGAGATGGTACTGGACAGCCGCGTAGCGGCTTCTGGCGATCTTTTTGTGGCAGTGGTAGGTCATCAGGCGGACGGGCGTCGTTATATCCCGCAGGCGATTGCGCAAGGTGTTGCTGCCATTATTGCTGAGGCCAAAGATGAGGCAACAGACGGTGAGATCCGTGAAATGCACGGCGTGCCGGTCATCTATCTCAGCCAGCTGAATGAGCGTCTCTCCGCGCTGGCAGGACGTTTTTACAACGAACCTTCCGACCAGTTAAAGCTGGTTGGTGTGACAGGAACCAACGGAAAAACCACCACCACTCAGCTGATGGCGCAATGGGCTCAGCTGCTGGGTGAAACCGGTGCCGTCATGGGCACGGTGGGGAACGGTATTCTGGGCAAAGTAAGCCCGACGGAAAACACTACAGGCTCGGCGGTTGACGTGCAGCGTGTGCTGGCAGGCCTTGCAGAGCAGGGGGCGACCTTCGCGGCGATGGAGGTCTCCTCCCATGGTCTGGTACAACATCGCGTGGCGGCACTGAAATTTGCCGCCTCTGTCTTTACAAACCTGAGCCGCGATCACCTTGATTATCATGGTGATATGGAGCACTACGAAGCGGCGAAATGGCTGCTTTATTCCACTCACCACCACGGGCAGGCGATCATTAACGCCGACGACGAAGTCGGTCGCCGCTGGCTGGAAAAACTGCCAGATGCGGTGGCGGTGTCGATGGAAGATCGCATTAATCCGAACTGTCGTGGCCGCTGGCTGAAGGCAGTCGAAGTGAACTACCACGATAGCGGGGCGACGATCCGCTTTGCTTCCACCTGGGGCGAAGGTGAAATTGAAAGCCGCCTGATGGGGGCTTTCAACGTCAGTAACCTGCTGCTGGCGCTGGCGACGCTGCTGGCGCTGGATTACCCGATGGCGGATCTGCTGAAAACGGCTGAGCGTTTGCAACCGGTCTGTGGCCGCATGGAAGTGTTCAGCGCACCGGGCAAGCCGACGGTGGTCGTGGATTACGCCCATACGCCGGATGCGCTGGAAAAAGCGCTGGAAGCGGCGCGTCTGCACTGCGCAGGCAAGCTCTGGTGCGTGTTTGGCTGCGGTGGCGATCGCGACAAGGGCAAACGTCCGCTGATGGGCGCCATCGCTGAGCAGTTCGCGGATATTACCGTGGTGACCGATGACAACCCGCGTACCGAAGAGCCGAGGGCCATTATCAACGACATTCTGGCGGGCATGCTGGATGCTGGGCGTGCCCGCGTGGTCGAAGGCCGTGCGGAGGCCGTGACTAACGCCATTATGCAGGCGCAGGAGAACGATGTAGTTCTGCTGGCCGGTAAAGGTCATGAAGATTATCAGATCGTCGGCAATCGTCGTCTGGATTACTCCGACCGCGTGACGGCAGCGCGTCTGCTGGGAGTGGTGGCATGATTAGCATTACGTTAAGCCAGGCCGCTGCGGTATTGCAGGGGATGCTGCATGGTCAGGATCTGACCATCGAGGCTGTGACCACCGACACCCGTAAGGTGACGGCGGGCTGCCTGTTTGTGGCGCTGAAGGGTGAACGTTTTGACGCTCACGATTTTGCGCAACAGGCTAGAGATAACGGCGCGGGTGCGCTGCTGGTCAACCGTAAGCTCGATATCGATTTGCCGCAGATTGTGGTGAAAGATACGCGCCTGGCCTTTGGTGAGCTGGCGGCATGGGTTCGCCAGCAGGTGCCAACACGCGTCGTGGCGCTGACGGGCTCGTCGGGCAAAACCTCCGTTAAAGAGATGACGGCGGCGATCCTTAGCCAGTGCGGAAACACGCTTTATACGGCGGGCAACCTTAATAATGACGTCGGTGTACCGATGACGCTGCTGCGCCTGACCCACGAGCATGAATATGCGGTGATTGAGTTAGGGGCTAACCATCAGGGCGAAATCGCCTGGACCGTGAGCCTGACGCGTCCGGAAGCGGCGCTGGTGAATAACCTGGCGGCGGCACATCTTGAAGGTTTTGGTTCGCTGGCCGGTGTGGCGAAAGCGAAAGGTGAAATTTATACCGGCCTGCCGGATGACGGCATCGCCATTATGAATGCCGATAACAATGACTGGCTGAACTGGCAGAGCATCATTGGTTCACGCAAAACCTGGCGCTTCTCCCCGAATGCGGCAAACAGTGATTTTTCGGCGACCAACATTCATGTGACGTCACACGGCACCGAGTTCATCCTCACGACCCCAACGGGCGACATCGACGTGCTGCTGCCTCTGCCGGGTCGTCATAACATCGCCAATGCGCTTGCTGCGGCAGCGCTCTCAATGGCGGTAGGGGCCTCACACGCTGCGATAAAAACTGGTCTGGCAAATTTAAAAGCCGTGCCGGGGCGTCTGTTCCCGATCCAGCTGGCTGAAAACAAACTCCTGCTGGATGACTCCTACAACGCTAACGTCGGCTCCATGACGGCGGCCGTGCAGGTCTTGTCTGAGATGCCGGGCTATCGCGTGATGGTTGTGGGCGATATGGCCGAGCTGGGTGATGAAAGCGAAGCCTGCCACGTACAGGTTGGCGAAGCGGCGAAAGCTGCCGGGCTTGACCGCGTACTGAGCGCAGGCACGCTGAGCAAGGCCATTTCCGATGCCAGTGAAGTTGGCGAACATTTTGCCGATAAATCTGCACTGATCGAACGCCTGAAGGCATTGATTACAGAAAAACAGATTGTGACTGTTTTAGTTAAAGGTTCACGTAGTGCCGCCATGGAAGAGGTTGTGCACGCATTACAGGAGAACGGGACATGTTAGTTTGGCTGGCCGAACATTTGGTCAAATATTATTCAGGCTTTAACGTCTTTTCCTATCTGACGTTTCGCGCCATCGTCAGCCTGCTGACTGCGCTGTTCATCTCGTTGTGGATGGGCCCGCGCATGATTGCCCGTCTGCAAAAACTCTCTTTCGGCCAGGTTGTACGCAACGATGGTCCGGAATCGCATTTCAGCAAGCGCGGTACGCCGACCATGGGCGGGATCATGATCCTGACCGCGATTGTGGTGTCCGTTCTGCTGTGGGCTTATCCGTCTAACCCCTACGTCTGGTGCGTGCTGACTGTTCTGGTTGGCTACGGGATCATCGGTTTTGTTGATGACTACCGCAAAGTCGTGCGCAAAGACACCAAAGGTTTGATCGCGCGCTGGAAGTATTTCTGGATGTCGGTAATTGCGCTGGGTGTGGCCTTCGCGCTTTACCTGGCAGGAAAAGACACCCCGGCCACCGAGCTGGTGGTGCCGTTCTTCAAAGACGTGATGCCGCAGCTGGGGCTGTTCTACATTCTGCTGGCTTACTTTGTGATCGTCGGCACCGGCAACGCCGTCAACCTGACCGATGGTCTGGACGGCCTGGCCATCATGCCAACCGTGTTTGTCGCGGGCGGTTTCGCGCTGGTGGCGTGGGCGACCGGTAACATGAACTTTGCAAACTACCTGCACATCCCGTACCTGCGACACGCTGGTGAGCTGGTGATCGTCTGTACGGCGATTGTCGGCGCGGGGCTGGGCTTCCTGTGGTTCAACACCTATCCGGCGCAGGTCTTTATGGGCGACGTCGGTTCACTGGCACTGGGCGGCGCGCTGGGCATTATCGCCGTGCTGCTGCGTCAGGAGTTCCTGCTGGTGATTATGGGCGGTGTGTTTGTGGTTGAGACCCTGTCGGTGATTTTGCAGGTCGGTTCCTTCAAGCTGCGCGGCCAGCGCATCTTCCGTATGGCACCGATTCACCACCACTATGAACTGAAAGGCTGGCCGGAGCCGCGCGTCATTGTGCGCTTCTGGATTATTTCGCTGATGCTGGTGCTGATTGGCCTGGCAACGCTGAAGGTACGTTAATCATGGCAGATTACCAGGGCAAAAAAGTCGTTATCATCGGGTTGGGCCTTACCGGCCTCTCCTGCGTGGACTTTTTCCTTGCGCGTGGCGTGACGCCGCGCGTGATGGATACGCGCGTCTCTCCGCCGGGTCTGGACAAGCTGCCGGAGCAGGTTGAACGCCACCTGGGTGGTCTGAATGATGAGTGGCTGCTGGTCGCCGATCTGATTGTTGCCAGCCCGGGCATGGCGCTGGCGCATCCTTCGCTGAGTGCCGCGGCGGATGCAGGCGTTGAGATTGTTGGCGATATCGAACTGTTCTGCCGGGAGGCGCAGGCCCCGATCGTTGCCATTACCGGTTCAAACGGTAAAAGCACCGTCACCACCCTGGTGGGTGAGATGGCGAAAGCGGCGGGCAAAAATGTCGGCGTGGGCGGTAACATTGGTCTGCCCGCGTTGATGCTGCTCGATAAAGGGTGTGAGCTGTTTGTACTTGAGCTTTCCAGCTTCCAGCTGGAAACCACTTCAAGCCTGCATGCGGCGGCGGCGACGATCCTTAATGTCACCGAAGATCATATGGACAGATACCCGTTCGGCTTGCAGCAGTACCGCGCGGCCAAGCTGCGTGTCTATGAAAATGCCAAAGTCTGCGTGGTGAATGCCGATGATGCACTCACCATGCCGGTGCGTGGCGCAGACGATCGCTGCATTAGCTTCGGTATTAACATGGGTGACTATCACCTTAACCGCCAGCAGGGCGAAACCTGGCTGCGGGTGAAAGGTGAGAAGGTGCTGAACGTGAAAGAGATGATGCTCTCCGGCCAGCATAACTACACCAACGCGCTGGCGGCGCTGGCGCTAGCGGATGCCGTTGGCCTGCCGCGATCTTCAAGCCTGAAGGCGCTGACCACCTTTACCGGCCTGGCTCACCGTTTTCAGCTGGCGCTGGAGCACAAAGGCGTACGCTGGATTAACGATTCCAAAGCGACCAATGTGGGTAGCACCGAGGCGGCATTGAACGGTCTGCACGTTGAAGGCACACTGCATCTGCTGCTGGGCGGCGACGGTAAATCAGCCGATTTCTCCTCGCTGAAGCAGTACCTCAACGGTGATAACGTGCGCCTTTATTGCTTTGGCCGCGATGGCAGCGAGCTTGCGGCGTTGCGTCCTGAGGTCGCCGAACAAACCGAGACCATGGAACAGGCGATGCGCCTTATCGCCCCACGCGTGAAGCCCGGCGATATGGTGCTGCTCTCGCCAGCCTGTGCCAGCCTCGATCAATTTAAGAATTTCGAACAGCGGGGCGATGTCTTTACCCGCCTGGCGAAGGAGTTAGGCTGATGCGTTTATCTCTCCCTCGCCTGAAAATGCCGCGTCTGCCAGGGTTTGGTATCCTGGTATGGCTGTTTACGGCGCTGAAAGGCTGGGTGATGGCTTCACGGGATAAAGATTCCGACAGCCTGATTATGTACGACCGCACGCTGTTCTGGCTCACGCTGGGGCTGGCAGCGACCGGCTTTATTATGGTCACCTCGGCGTCGATGCCTGTCGGACAGCGTCTGGCAAACGATCCGTTCCTGTTTGCCAAGCGTGACGGGCTGTACATCATTCTCGCGTTCTGCCTGGCAATGATCACCTTACGCCTGCCGATGTCGTTCTGGCAGCGGCACAGTACGGCCATGCTTATCGCCTCAATCATCATGCTGTTGATCGTTCTGGTCGTCGGGAGCTCCGTTAACGGGGCATCACGCTGGATCGCCTTTGGTCCGCTGCGTATTCAGCCTGCAGAGTTCACCAAGCTTTCGTTGTTCTGCTACCTGGCAAACTACCTGGTGCGTAAAGTCGACGAAGTTCGTAACAACCTGCGCGGCTTCTTAAAACCGATGGGCGTGATTCTGGTGCTTGCGATCCTGCTGCTGGCGCAGCCCGATCTCGGTACGGTTGTCGTACTGTTTGTCACTACGCTGGCGATGCTGTTCCTGGCGGGAGCAAAACTGTGGCAGTTCATTGCCATCATCGGGATGGGGATTTCGGCGGTGGTGCTGCTGATCCTCGCCGAACCATACCGTATCCGCCGTGTGACCTCGTTCTGGAACCCATGGGAAGATCCGTTCGGCAGCGGTTATCAGCTGACACAGTCGCTGATGGCGTTTGGCCGCGGCGAAGTCTGGGGCCAAGGCCTGGGCAACTCGGTGCAAAAACTGGAGTATTTACCGGAGGCGCATACCGACTTCATCTTCTCCATTATTGGGGAAGAACTGGGTTATATCGGTGTGGTATTGGCGCTATTAATGGTATTCTTCGTCGCTTTCCGCGCCATGTCGATTGGCCGTAAAGCGCTGGAGATCGATCACCGCTTCTCCGGTTTCCTGGCCTGCTCAATTGGTATCTGGTTTAGCTTCCAGGCACTGGTAAACGTTGGGGCCGCAGCGGGTATGCTGCCGACCAAAGGTCTGACGTTGCCGTTGATCAGTTATGGTGGTTCGAGTCTGTTGATCATGTCGACGGCCATCATGTTTTTGTTACGCATAGATTATGAAACGCGTCTGGAGAAAGCTCAGGCGTTTACACGAGGTTCACGATGAATCAACCGAAGCGGTTAATGGTGATGGCAGGCGGGACCGGCGGACACGTGTTCCCGGGACTGGCGGTTGCGCACCATTTAATGGAACAGGGCTGGCAGGTACGCTGGCTGGGAACCGCAGACCGCATGGAAGCCGACCTTGTTCCTAAACACGGTATCGAGATCGACTTTATTCGTATTTCTGGCCTTCGTGGCAAAGGGATCAAGGCGCTGCTGCTGGCGCCGGTGCGCATTTTCAATGCCTGGCGTCAGGCGCGCGACATTATGAAGCGCTTTAAGCCTGACGTCGTTCTGGGCATGGGCGGCTACGTTTCCGGTCCGGGAGGACTGGCGGCGTGGTCACTGGGCATCCCTGTTGTTCTGCATGAGCAGAACGGTATTGCCGGGTTGACCAACAAATGGCTGGCAAAAATCGCCACCAAAGTTATGCAGGCCTTCCCCGGGGCATTCCCGAAAGCCGATGTCGTAGGGAACCCGGTGCGTGTGGACGTGCTGGCGCTGCCGCTGCCAGATGCACGTCTGGCGGGCCGAGAAGGGCCGGTGCGCGTGCTGGTTGTCGGCGGTTCCCAGGGCGCACATATTTTAAACCAGACGATGCCACAGGTTGCGGCAAAACTGGGTGATGCGGTGACCATCTGGCACCAGAGCGGGAAGGGCGCTCAGCAGAGCGTTGAGCAGGCTTACGCGCAGGAAGGTCAGCCGCAGCATAAAGTGACTGAATTTATTGATGATATGGCCGCAGCCTATGCCTGGGCCGATGTCGTGGTCTGTCGTTCGGGTGCGCTGACGGTGAGCGAAATCGCCGCCGCCGGTTTGCCAGCGCTGTTTGTGCCGTTCCAGCACAAAGACCGACAGCAGTACTGGAATGCGCTGCCGCTTGAGAAAGCGGGTGCCGCAAAAATTTTTGAGCAGCCACAATTTACCGCTGATGCGGTCGCCACTACCCTGGCGGGCTGGAACCGGGATGTATTACTGGAGATGGCGCAACGCGCACGCGCGACCGCTATCCCGGATGCAACGGAACGGGTGGCAAAAGAAGTGAGCCTGGCAGCCCAGGCATAATTCTCGCAGCGCGTGTTGCGCTGCACGATTTTTTTGAAGTAGTCGATGGCGTTTAGAGAATGAATACACAACAACTGGCAAAACTGCGTTCTATCGTGCCCGAGATGCGTCGCGTCCGGCACATTCACTTTGTCGGCATCGGTGGTGCTGGCATGGGCGGTATTGCCGAAGTGTTAGCTAACGAAGGCTATCAGATCAGCGGGTCTGACCTGGCGCCAAACCCTGTTACGCAGCAGCTGGCGTCGCTGGGGGCGACTATCTATTTCAATCATCGCCCGGAAAACGTGAGCGATGCGAGCGTGGTTGTAGTGTCCAGCGCGATCTCCGCGGATAACCCGGAAATCGTTGCGGCGCATGAGGCGCGCATTCCGGTGATCCGTCGCGCGGAAATGCTGGCTGAACTGATGCGTTTCCGTCACGGCATTGCGGTGGCCGGTACGCACGGTAAAACCACAACAACAGCGATGGTCTCCAGCATTTATGCGGAAGCGGGTCTCGACCCAACGTTCGTTAACGGTGGTCTGGTGAAAGCCGCTGGCGTGCATGCGCGTCTGGGCCACAGCCGTTATCTGATTGCGGAAGCGGATGAGAGCGACGCGTCGTTCCTGCATCTACAGCCAATGGTGGCTATCGTCACCAATATCGAAGCTGACCATATGGATACCTACCAGGGCGACTTCGAGAACTTAAAGCAGACCTTTATTAACTTCCTGCACAACCTGCCGTTCTATGGCCGTGCGGTGATGTGCGTGGACGACCCGGTGATCCGCGAGCTGCTGCCGCGCGTCGGGCGTCAAATTACCACCTACGGCTTCAGCGAAGACGCTGATGTACGCGTGGAAGATTATAAGCAGATCGGTGCGCAGGGACATTTCACCCTGGCACGCCAGGATAAAGAGCTCCTGCATGTCACCCTGAACGCGCCGGGACGTCACAATGCCCTGAATGCGGCGGCGGCGGTGGCTGTTGCAACGGAAGAAGGCATTGATGATGAGGCGATCCTGCGCGCGCTGGAAAGCTTCCAGGGAACGGGCCGTCGCTTCGACTTCCTGGGTGAGTTCCCACTGGAGCCGGTAAACGGTAAGCCCGGTTCTGCGATGCTGGTCGACGACTATGGTCACCATCCGACGGAGGTTGACGCAACCATCAAAGCGGCACGCGCGGGTTGGCCGGAAAAGAATCTGGTCATGATCTTCCAGCCGCACCGTTACACACGTACCCGCGATCTATATGACGATTTTGCCAACGTCCTTTCGCAGGTCGATACCCTGCTGATGCTGGATGTTTATGCCGCGGGCGAAGCGCCGATTCCGGGCGCGGACAGTCGGTCTTTATGTCGTACCATCCGCGGACGCGGTAAAGTGGACCCTATCCTGGTCCCCGACCCGGCGCAGGTAGCTGAAATGCTTGCCCCGGTCCTGACGGGTAACGATCTGATCCTGATTCAGGGTGCGGGAAATATCGGCAAAATCGCCCGTACCTTAGCTGAAATCAAACTGAAGCCGCAAACTCAGGAGGACGAGCGTCATGGCTGATAAGATTGCTGTCCTGTTTGGCGGCACTTCCGCCGAACGCGAGGTTTCTCTGAATTCGGGCGCTGCCGTGCTGGCGGGCCTGCGTGAAGGTGGCGTGGACGCGCATCCGGTTGATCCGAAAGAGGTGGACGTTACGCAGCTGAAAGCGATGGGCTTCGATAAAGCCTTTATCGCGTTGCATGGCCGCGGCGGTGAAGACGGCACGTTGCAGGGGCTGCTGGAGCTGATCGGTATGCCGTACACCGGCAGTGGCGTGATGGCATCCGCTATCTCCATGGATAAACTGCGCAGCAAACTGCTGTGGCAGGGGGCGGGTCTGCCCGTTGCGCCATGGGTTGCACTGACGCGCCGTGAATTTGAATTGGGCTTGTCGGACAGCGTTAATACACGCATTGCGGCACTGGGCTTACCGGTTATTGTGAAGCCTAGCCGTGAAGGGTCGAGCGTGGGAATGTCCAAAGTTGATAAAGCTGTAGATTTGGCTGACGCTTTAGCTCTGGCATTTCAACATGATGAAGAAGTTCTGATTGAAAAATGGCTTAGCGGGCCGGAATTTACCGTCGCGATGCTTGGTGAAGAAATTTTACCGTCAATTCGCATCCAACCCGCCGGAGTCTTCTATGATTATGAGGCGAAGTATCTCTCTGATGAGACGCAATATTTCTGCCCAGCTGGTCTTGAAGCACAACGTGAAGCGGAATTACAGTCTCTGGTGCTTAAAGCCTGGAATGTTTTGGGATGCCGAGGCTGGGGACGAATTGATGTGATGCTTGACGCTGACGGGCAATTTTATCTGCTGGAAGCAAACACGTCTCCGGGTATGACCAGCCATAGCCTTGTGCCGATGGCGGCGCGTCAGGCGGGAATGAGCTTCTCGCAATTAGTCGTACGTATTCTGGACCAGGCGGGCTGATATGTCTCAGGCTGCGTTGAACACGCGCAACCGCGATGACGAAGAAGAATATTCTTCTTCGCGCCGGAGTAATGGAACGCGTCTTGCAGGGATTATCTTCCTGCTCGGGGTGCTGTGCACCGTGTTTATCAGCGGCTGGATGGTGCTGGGCTGGATGGAAGACGCACAGCGGTTGCCGCTGTCGAAGCTGGTAGTGACCGGAGAGCGTCACTACACGCGTAACGATGACATTCGCCAGTCAATTCTGGCGCTGGGGTCGCCTGGCACCTTTATGACGCAGGACGTCAACATTATCCAGAGCCAGATTGAACGTCTGCCGTGGATAAAACAGGCGAGTGTCAGAAAGCAATGGCCTGATGAATTGAAGATTCATCTGGTTGAATATGTGCCGATTGCGCGTTGGAATGATCAGCATATGGTTGACGTAGACGGAAATTCGTTCAGCGTCCCGAGCGATCGTGTCAACAAGCAGAATTTACCGATGTTGTATGGCCCGGAAGGCAGCGAAAACGAAGTATTGCAGGGTTTTCGTGAGATGGGGCAGGTGCTGGCTAAGGATCGCTTTACGTTAAAAGATGCTGCGATGACGGCGCGCCGTTCCTGGCAGCTGACCTTAACGAATGGCATTAAGCTCAATCTTGGCCGCGGCGACACAATGAAACGTCTGGCGCGTTTTGTAGAACTTTACCCGGTTTTACAGCAGCAGGCGCAGACGGATGGCAAACGGATAAGCTACGTTGATTTGCGCTATGACTCAGGCGCAGCAGTCGGTTGGGAGCCGGCTCCGGTCGAGGAACCTAATCAGCAACAAAATCAGGCACAGGTACAGGCAGAACAACAATGATCAAGTCGACGGACAGAAAATTGGTAGTAGGACTGGAGATTGGCACCGCGAAGGTTGCCGCTTTGGTAGGGGAAGTTCTGCCCGACGGTATGGTCAATATCATTGGCGTGGGCAGTTGCCCTTCCCGTGGTATGGATAAAGGTGGGGTAAACGACCTTGAGTCGGTGGTGAAATGCGTTCAGCGCGCCATCGACCAGGCTGAATTGATGGCAGATTGCCAGATTTCCTCTGTCTATCTGGCCCTTTCTGGTAAGCACATCAGCTGCCAGAATGAAATCGGTATGGTGCCGATTTCTGAAGAAGAAGTGACGCAGGAAGACGTTGAGAACGTTGTCCACACGGCGAAATCCGTGCGTGTTCGCGACGAGCACCGTGTGCTGCATGTGATCCCGCAAGAATACGCGATCGACTACCAGGAAGGTATCAAGAATCCGGTCGGTCTGTCGGGCGTACGTATGCAGGCAAAAGTGCACCTGATCACATGTCACAACGATATGGCGAAGAACATCGTAAAAGCCGTTGAACGTTGTGGCCTGAAAGTTGACCAACTAATTTTCGCCGGACTTGCCGCGAGCTATTCCGTGCTGACCGAAGACGAACGTGAACTGGGCGTCTGTGTGGTCGATATTGGTGGTGGTACAATGGACATGGCTGTCTATACCGGCGGTGCGTTGCGCCACACCAAAGTGATCCCGTACGCCGGGAATGTGGTGACCAGCGATATCGCTTACGCCTTTGGTACGCCACCGAGCGATGCAGAGGCGATTAAAGTGCGCCACGGTTGCGCGCTGGGCTCTATCGTCGGCAAAGACGAGAGCGTTGAAGTACCGAGCGTAGGCGGTCGACCGCCGCGCAGTTTGCAACGCCAGACGCTGGCTGAGGTAATTGAGCCGCGTTATACCGAGCTGCTCAACCTAGTCAACGAAGAGATTTTGCAGTTACAGGAACAGCTTCGCCAGCAGGGTGTGAAACATCATCTCGCAGCGGGGATTGTATTAACCGGCGGGGCAGCGCAAATTGAAGGTCTTGCGGCCTGCGCTCAGCGCGTGTTCCATACGCAGGTGCGTATTGGTGCGCCGCTGAATATCACCGGTTTAACGGATTATGCTCAGGAGCCGTACTATTCAACGGCGGTGGGCCTGCTGCACTACGGGAAAGAATCCCATTTAAGTGGTGAGGCAGAGGTGGAAAAACGCGTCTCGGTGGGGTCGTGGGTCAAACGACTTAACACCTGGTTGCGAAAAGAATTTTAATTTTTTAAGAGACCGGAGAGAATTAGCGGTCTCGGGCGACAGGCACAACGGAGAGAGAGATTATGTTTGAACCTATGGAATTAACCAACGACGCGGTGATTAAAGTCATCGGCGTCGGTGGCGGCGGCGGTAACGCCGTAGAGCACATGGTGCGCGAGCGCATCGAAGGTGTTGAATTCTTCGCGGTGAACACCGATGCGCAGGCGCTGCGTAAAACGGCTGTTGGCCAGACGATTCAGATCGGTGGTGGCATCACCAAAGGTCTGGGAGCAGGGGCTAACCCGGAAGTGGGCCGCAACGCGGCTGAAGAAGATCGTGAAGCGCTGCGCGCTGCACTGGACGGTGCAGACATGGTCTTCATCGCAGCGGGTATGGGCGGCGGTACAGGTACCGGTGCAGCACCCGTTGTGGCGGAAGTCGCTAAAGATTTAGGTATTCTGACCGTTGCTGTCGTGACCAAGCCTTTCAACTTTGAAGGTAAGAAGCGTATGGCTTTCGCGGAGCAGGGTATCACCGAGCTGTCCAAGCACGTGGACTCTCTGATTACCATTCCGAACGACAAGCTGCTGAAAGTGCTGGGTCGCGGTATCTCTCTGCTGGACGCCTTTGGCGCGGCAAACGACGTGCTGAAAGGCGCGGTTCAGGGTATCGCTGAACTGATTACCCGTCCTGGCCTGATGAACGTTGACTTTGCAGACGTTCGCACAGTGATGTCCGAGATGGGCTACGCGATGATGGGCTCTGGCGTGGCGAGCGGTGAAGACCGTGCGGAAGAAGCCGCTGAAATGGCGATCTCTTCTCCACTGCTGGAAGATATCGATCTGTCTGGCGCGCGCGGCGTGCTGGTCAACATTACCGCTGGCTTTGACCTGCGTCTGGATGAGTTCGAAACCGTGGGTAACACCATCCGTGCATTCGCCTCTGACAACGCTACCGTTGTTATCGGTACGTCCCTTGACCCGGAAATGAACGACGAACTGCGTGTGACCGTTGTGGCCACCGGTATCGGTATGGACAAGCGTCCTGAGATCACCCTCGTGACCAACAAACAGACTCAGCAACCGGTGATGGATCGTTACCAGCAGCACGGTATGTCGCCTCTGACTCAGGAGCAAAAACCGGCTGCGAAAGTGGTGAACGACCCGACTCCACAAACGGCAAAAGAGCCAGATTATCTGGATATCCCGGCGTTCCTGCGTAAGCAAGCTGACTAAGAATTGGCTGGAATTTGGGGATTTGCGCTCTTTGTGCTAAACTGGCCCACCGTTAGTGATATACACTCTCGGTTGGATAGTTAATTTGGCGAGATTATACGATGATCAAACAAAGGACACTTAAACGTATCGTTCAGGCGACGGGTGTCGGTTTACATACCGGCAAGAAAGTCACACTGACGTTACGCCCTGCGCCGGCCAATACCGGGGTCATCTATCGTCGCACCGACTTGAATCCACCGGTAGATTTTCCGGCCGATGCCAAATCTGTGCGTGATACTATGCTCTGTACTTGTCTGGTGAACGAGCATGACGTGCGGATTTCTACCGTAGAGCACCTGAACGCCGCCCTGGCGGGTCTGGGTATCGACAACATTATGGTTGAAGTCGATGCGCCAGAAATCCCGATCATGGACGGGAGTGCTGCTCCGTTCGTTTATTTGTTGCTGGATGCCGGCATCGAAGAACTGAACTGCGCGAAGAAATTTGTTCGCATTAAAGAGACCGTTCGCGTCGAAGATGGCGACAAATGGGCTGAATTCAAACCGTACAATGGTTTCTCGTTGGACTTCACCATCGATTTTAACCATCCGGCGATTGACTCCAGCACCCAGCGCTATGCGATGAACTTCTCTGCGGATGCGTTCATGCGTCAGATCAGCCGAGCACGTACCTTCGGCTTTATGCGTGATATCGAATATCTGCAATCCCGCGGCCTGTGCCTGGGCGGCAGCTTCGATTGTGCCATCGTTGTTGACGATTATCGCGTACTGAACGAAGACGGTCTGCGTTTTGAAGATGAATTTGTTCGTCACAAAATGCTGGACGCGATCGGCGACCTCTTCATGTGTGGTCACAACATCATTGGTGCCTTTACCGCGTTTAAATCCGGTCATGCACTGAACAACAAACTGTTGCAGGCCGTCCTGGCAAAACAGGAAGCCTGGGAATATGTGACCTTCGAAGACGAAGCTGAACTGCCGCTGGCGTTCAAAGCCCCGACTATGGTCCTGGCGTAACGGTTAAAGCCGTTTCGTAAGAAAAGCGACTGGTTCACCTGGTACTCTCTCCGACCAGGGAAGCCAGTCGTTTTTATTTCTGCCCTTTCTGGATTTGTCTCTCTCACCCCTGGCCTGTGTTGGGTGCCAAATAACGGTGTGTTCGCTGCATTAATGACCGTTTTTACCTGCTGCAAGGTGTCATTCCTGCTGTCGTGTATTGGCTTTAGTGGTAATATCTGGGCGCTAAAAAAGAATAACTGAACTCAGCCTGCACTGGCGGGCGAACGTGGTGGAGCAAGTGAGCGGAATACTGACGCGCTGGCGACAATTTGGCAGACGTTACTTCTGGCCGCATCTCTTATTGGGGATGGTCGCGGCGAGTCTCGGCTTGCCTGTGCTCAGCAACAGCGCAGACGCGGCAACCCCAGCACGTTCCACGACGACCAAGCACGATCTCACCACGCGGGTTAACTTCACTAATCTCGCATGGCTTGAAGCCAGCCGTCGTCCCAATTTCTCCGTTGATTACTGGCAGCAACACGCGATTCGCACGGTTATTCGCCATCTGTCGTTCGCGATGGCGCCGCAGACGATGCCTGTTGCTGAAGAAACGCTGCCGGTCCAGGCTCAGCACCTTGCTCTGCTCGATACGCTCAATGCGCTTCTGACGCAGGACAACCAGCCGCCTGTGACCGTGAGTCAGACGGCGCAAACTGCTTTTGTTTCCCCCGCATCCTTCTCTGTTTCGACCTGGATTAGCCAGGTTCACGGCATCCGTGCCGGACCTCAACGCCTCAGCTAAATTAACCCTTTTTCAATACCTTAATTTATCTGCCCGACTGGGGCGTTTGAGAATTTATTATGCTAATCAAATTGTTAACCAAAGTTTTTGGTAGTCGTAACGATCGTACCCTGCGCCGCATGCGCAAAGCTGTGAACGTCATCAACGGTATGGAACCGGCGATGGAGAAGCTCTCTGATGATGAACTGAAAGCAAAAACCGCGGAGTTCCGTGCGCGTCTGGAGAAAGGCGAAACCTTAGAAAGCCTGATCCCGGAAGCCTTTGCCGTAGTACGTGAGGCCAGTAAACGCGTGTTCGGCATGCGTCACTTCGACGTGCAGCTGCTGGGCGGGATGGTGCTCAACGAGCGCTGCATCGCGGAAATGCGTACCGGTGAAGGTAAAACCCTGACTGCAACGCTGCCGGCTTACCTGAATGCGCTGACGGGTAAGGGCGTTCACGTTGTTACCGTCAACGACTATCTGGCGCAGCGCGACGCCGAAAATAACCGTCCACTGTTCGAATTCCTCGGCATGACCGTGGGCATTAACATGTCCGGCCTGCCGGCACCTGCGAAGCGTGAAGCCTACAACGCGGACATCACATACGGCACCAACAACGAATACGGCTTCGACTACCTGCGTGACAACATGGCGTTCAGCCCTGAAGAGCGCGTCCAGCGTAAACTGCACTATGCGCTGGTGGATGAGGTTGACTCCATTCTGATCGATGAAGCGCGTACCCCGCTGATCATCTCCGGCCCGGCCGAAGACAGCTCCGAGATGTACCGTAAAGTCGACAAAATCATTCCACACCTGCTGCGTCAGGAGAAAGAAGACTCCGATACTTTCCAGGGTGAAGGTCACTTCTCCGTGGATGAAAAAGCGCGTCAGGTCAACCTGACCGAACGCGGCCTGGTGAAAATCGAAGAGCTGCTGGTGGCTGAAGGCATTATGGAAGAGGGCGAGTCTCTGTACTCCCCGAGCAACATTATGCTGATGCACCACGTAACGGCTGCACTGCGCGCGCACGCCCTGTTCACCCGCGACGTTGACTACATCGTTAAAGACGGTGAAGTCATCATCGTCGATGAACACACCGGTCGTACCATGCAGGGACGTCGCTGGTCCGATGGTCTGCACCAGGCCGTGGAAGCGAAAGAAGGCGTGGATATTCAGAACGAAAACCAGACGCTGGCCTCTATCACCTTCCAGAACTACTTCCGTCTGTACGAGAAGCTGGCGGGGATGACCGGTACCGCAGATACCGAAGCGTTTGAGTTTAGCTCCATCTATAAGCTGGATACCGTGGTTGTACCAACCAACCGTCCAATGATCCGTAAGGATATGCCGGACCTGGTATACATGACCGAAGCGGAAAAAATCCAGGCGATCATCGAAGATATTCGCGATCGTACCGCGAAGGGCCAGCCGGTTCTGGTGGGGACCATCTCCATCGAGAAATCTGAAGTGGTGTCTAACGAGCTGACCAAGGCGGGCATCAAGCACAACGTGCTGAACGCCAAGTTCCACGCTAAAGAAGCAGATATCGTTGCGCAGGCGGGTTACCCGGCTGCCGTAACCATCGCTACCAACATGGCGGGTCGTGGTACCGATATTATGCTCGGCGGTAGCTGGCAGGCCGAAGTGGCCGAGCTGGAAAACCCAACCCCGGAGCAAATCGCGCAGATCAAAGCCGACTGGCAGGTGCGTCACGACGCGGTGCTGGCATCCGGTGGTCTGCACATCATTGGTACCGAGCGTCATGAATCTCGTCGTATCGATAACCAGCTGCGCGGTCGTGCGGGCCGTCAGGGTGATGCCGGTTCTTCCCGCTTCTATCTGTCCATGGAAGATGCGCTGATGCGTATTTTTGCCTCTGACCGTGTGTCCGGCATGATGCGTAAACTGGGCATGAAACCAGGCGAAGCGATCGAGCACCCGTGGGTTACCAAAGCGATTGCCAACGCCCAGCGTAAAGTAGAAAGCCGCAACTTCGATATTCGTAAGCAGCTGCTGGAATATGATGACGTTGCCAACGACCAGCGTCGTGCAATCTATACCCAGCGTAACGAACTGCTGGACGTGTCCGACGTGAGCGAAACCATTAACAGCATTCGCGAAGATGTGTTCAAAGCCACTATCGACGCGCACATTCCACCGCAGTCTCTGGAAGAGATGTGGGATATCGAAGGCCTGCAGGAACGTCTGAAAAACGACTTCGACCTCGAACTGCCAATCAAAGAGTGGCTGGACAAAGAGCCTGAGCTGCACGAAGAGACCCTGCGCGAGCGTATCTACGAAACCGCGCTGGACGTCTACAAGCGTAAGGAAGAAGTGGTTGGCGCTGAGATGATGCGTCACTTCGAGAAAGGCGTAATGTTGCAGACCCTGGACTCCCTGTGGAAAGAGCACCTGGCGGCGATGGACTACCTGCGTCAGGGTATCCACCTGCGTGGTTATGCGCAGAAAGATCCGAAGCAGGAGTACAAGCGTGAATCCTTCTCCATGTTTGCTGCCATGCTGGAGTCGCTGAAGTATGAAGTCATCAGCACTCTGAGCAAAGTTCAGGTGCGTATGCCGGAAGAAGTGGAAGCGATGGAGCAGCAGCGTCGTGAAGAAGCTGAGCGTCTGGCACAGATGCAGCAGCTGAGTCATCAGACCGATGAGAGCGAAGCCGCAGCGGCAATCGCAGCGCAGACGGGCGATCGTAAAGTCGGTCGTAACGATCCGTGCCCATGCGGTTCCGGCAAAAAATACAAGGCGTGCCACGGCCGCCTGAGCTAAGAACATAACAAACCGAAAAGGCGCAGATATCTGCGCCTTTTTTATGGACGTGACATGATGAAAACACTGCAAATTGCTGTCGGGATCATTCGCAACCCGCAAAACCAGATCTTCATTACCCAACGTGCCGCCGATGCGCATATGGCCAACAAATGGGAATTCCCCGGCGGGAAAATCGAATCAGGTGAAACGCCGGAGCAGGCGCTGGTGCGTGAGCTTCAGGAAGAGGTGGGGATCACCCCGCTTGACGCAACGCTGTTCGATAAGCTGGAGTACCAGTTTCCGGACAGGCACATCACGCTCTGGTTCTGGCTGGTGGAAAACTGGGAAGGTGAGCCATGGGGAAAAGAGGGGCAGCCGGGTAACTGGATTGAGCTTCAGGCCAGCGATGCGGAAAAATTCCCGCCTGCCAATGAGCCTGTGATCCTCCGGCTGGTCGCACAACCGTAGGCCTGCTAAGCGAAGCGCCAGCAGGCTTTAAATGTTACTGCTGGTTTTCGCTCCAGTCATCGCTATCCGAGAGATCGCCTTCGCTCGGAATGCGTTTCTCTTCCGCCGCCCATTCGCCCAGGTCTATAAGTTGACAGCGTTTGCAGCAGAATGGGCGAAATGGACTCACTTCTCCCCAGACGACAGTTTTCCCACAGGTTGGGCAGTTTACGGTGGTTACGTCAGACATCGGCACTCCTTAACAACAGGCCAGTTCAAAATCGAGGCGTTCCGGCACGGTGCCATGCTCACTGTCCAGCGGCATAAAGCGGATCGCGAAACGGCTTTTATGTCCGGAAATTTGCGGGTAAAGCTGCTCGCCAAGAGAGAGATTCAAACGCAGAAGATCGGCGTCGTCGCCGTTATCCTGATAAAAACCGTTGAGACTGGTCTGCTTGCGGAACGGGGCAGAGTTACGCACAAGATCGAGGATCAGGGATAACGTTTGATTCATCGGCTCCAGACTGCCCATCCAGCTGTTTACCTGGCGATCGCGCTGTTCCTGCGGCATGTGCAGCCACATATGTAGCGTTGGAAGGTCAAAGCTACAGCAACCGCCCGGTATGCTCAGACGCTGACGCACCAGCGCAATCAGACGGTCCTCGCGTAAAAATTGTCCAACGCGCGGCGCGGCCATCAGCGTCGCGCTGCTGTTTTTTAGCTGCTGGCGTAAAGCGTCAATTCGACTTTTATCTACGCCCGGTACTTCGGCCCAGGCCTGTAATTTACGCTGCTGGCGCTCCAGCTCTTTCAACAGCTCAGTGCGGACATCGCCGCGTTCAATCACATCCAGCAGATCGCCCACGTTGCGGAAAAAATGCAGCGCGGTGGCGTGATCGTTGACGGGCAGATGTTGTGAAAGTTGTTGAATAAGAAATTCTATGCGTAGCCAGGTACGCATTTTTTCGTTAAGCGGATGCTCAAAAAGGATATGAGTCGACATTATGGTTTTTCCTGTGCAACGGCCTGCGCGGCGAAGGTCAGATACTGCGCGTGCAGACGAGCAACATCCGATGCAATGGCATCTGGTGCGCCGTTATTATCAATAACATCATCCGCAACGGCGAGGCGCGCTTCGCGCGTGGCCTGTGCGGCAAGAATTTGTTCAGCATGCTCGCGTGAAACATGGTCACGCGCCATGGTTCTCTGGATTTGCGTTTCGCGGGAAACGTCAATCACCAGCGTTCTGTCTGCTTTATTTTGAAGCTGATTTTCCACCAGTAACGGGATCACCCACAACACATAGGGCGAACTGGCTGCGGCAATCTGACGCTGAGTTTCCTGGTGGATAATGGGGTGGAGCAGGGCATTAAGCCAGGCTTTTTCCGCCGGATCGGAAAATATGCACTCACGCAACTGCCGACGATTCAGGGTGCCGTCAGCCTGTATCACTCGGCGACCAAAATGCGCTTCGATGGCGTTTAAGGCGGGTGTATTGGGTTCTACCACCTGACGGGCAATGATATCGGCGTCGATAATCGTGATGCCGAGACGAGCAAACGCGTGCGCAACGGTGCTTTTACCACTACCGATGCCGCCGGTTAATGCGACGATATACCCCATTAAATCAGATCCTGGGAATTATTCAGTTTTAAAATCAGTTGCTTAAAATTCAAACTTACAACAGCCAATGTTTAGCTCTCTTTACCCGCTTTTTACCAGGTAAATTTATAGGATTGTAGCGTAAAAAAAGAGAATTTCGCAGTCTTGCGGAGCAGGTATTAGTGCGTATGATAGCGTCACTGGAGTTGTGCTTTTAATATATTTGCCTCTAACCCCAGGAATCCGCACATGCGTATCGAAGAAGATCTGAAGTTAGGTTTCAAAGACGTTCTTATCCGCCCTAAACGCTCTACACTGAAAAGTCGCTCAGACGTTGAACTCGAACGTCAATTCACCTTTAAGCATTCCGGTCAGACGTGGTCTGGCGTGCCGATTATCGCGGCCAATATGGACACCGTCGGGACCTTCGAGATGGCGACCGCGCTGGCGCAATTCGACATCCTTACTGCGGTACATAAACACTACAGCCCTGAGGAGTGGAATGCGTTTGTCGCCTCCGCCTCGGCTGACGTGGTGAAGCATGTGATGGTCTCGACCGGTACGTCTGATGCAGATTTCGAGAAAACCAAACAGATCCTGAACGCCAATCCGGCGCTGAATTTTGTCTGCATTGACGTGGCAAATGGTTATTCCGAGCATTTCGTCCAGTTCGTCAGCAAGGCGCGTGAAGCCTGGCCAACCAAAACCATCATCGCGGGCAACGTGGTGACCGGTGAAATGTGTGAAGAGCTGATCCTCTCCGGGGCCGACATTGTGAAAGTAGGCATTGGCCCGGGGTCCGTTTGCACCACGCGCGTGAAAACCGGTGTGGGTTATCCGCAGCTGTCTGCGGTAATTGAATGCGCTGACGCCGCGCACGGTCTGGGCGGCCAGATCATCAGCGACGGTGGCTGCACCATGCCAGGCGATGTGGCGAAAGCCTTCGGCGGCGGCGCGGACTTCGTGATGCTCGGTGGCATGCTGGCCGGCCACGAAGAGAGCGGCGGTACCGTGGTGGAAGAGAACGGTGAGAAATTCATGCTGTTCTACGGAATGAGCTCTGAATCTGCGATGACCCGTCACGTGGGTGGTGTCGCGAAATACCGTGCGGCGGAAGGCAAAACCGTTAAGCTGCCACTGCGTGGCCCGGTCGAAAACACGGCGCGCGATATCCTCGGCGGTCTGCGTTCTGCCTGCACCTACGTGGGGGCTTCCCGCCTGAAAGAGCTGACTAAACGCACGACGTTTATCCGCGTTCAGGAGCAGGAAAACCGCGTATTTAATAGCCTCTGACGGCTACGGCTGGCGCGCGTCCGTGCGCCAGCATTACCCCGCGCTCATTGCATCCCCCAGATGGAAAATCGGCAGATACATCGCCACCACCAGCGTGCCAATAATCAGACCTGTCACGACCAGTAGCAAAGGCTCAAGAAGCGCCGCCAGATTGTCTGCCTGCTGAAATGTCTGTTCCGTATGATGGCGGGCCAGATTCATCAGCATCACATCCAGTGAACCCGATACTTCTCCGGTGCGAATGAGCTGAATACACAGTGGCGTAAAAACAGAGGCCTTCTGGAAGGAGGACCACACGGGCATCCCCTGTTCGATATCGCTGCGTATCTCACGGAGTTTCTCCTGCCAATAGCCACTCTCAACGGTTTCCTCCACACTCTCCACTCCTTGTAAAAAAGCAATTCCAGCCTGCTGGGTTAATGACAGCACTGTAAAAATTTGCCCCAGTTTTTGCCCACGCATCAGCGTGCCCATCACAGGTACATGTAACAGGACGTACTGCCAGCGCGGATGCCGCCGCAGCTTACAGGCGATGACAACCATTGCCACGAGCAGGGCCAAAAGGGTGAGCATATGCGCCTGAACCAGGGCCGCCAGCCCCATGACTGCCTGCGTGAGCAAAGGGAGCGGGGTGTTGAACGTTTTGTAGATTGCAGCAAACTCAGGCAACACCAGCGTGACCATCGCCAGCACCACGAAAACGGCCAGCGTCAGGATGATCAGCGGATAGCGCAGCGCTTTCTTCACCTTTGCACTGAGCTGCTGCTGGGATTTTTGCTGCAGCGCAAGCTGACGGCAGCAGGCTTCGAGCTTACCCGTCAGCTCACCCGTCTTCACCATCGAGACATAAAGGGGGCTAAACACCTCTGGCCATTTCTTCATGGCCTCTGACAGGGCGCAACCTTCGCTCAGGTCATCAGCAAGACTGTGCAGCAGCGCCTGCCAGTGCTTCAAAGGATGCTGTTCCGCCAGCATGTGCAGGCTTTGGGACAGCGTGAGTCCGGCCTGTAGCAGCGTGGCGAGCTGGCGAAAAATATCGTAGCAGTGTTGTACCTGCCATCGGTGTCGCTGCTGGCAGCGTTTTAGCGCCAGCGGGTGCAGCTGTTTAAGCACCAGAGCCGTGTAAGCTGCGTTACGGTCGATGGCCCAGAGGGTGCCGGTTTGCACCTCCCCCTCGGTGGTCAGGGCACGCCAGCGCCAGAGCGAATTAGCAGCCATCGGGCATTCCCAGGACGCGCAACAACTCTTCGAGCGTGGTCAGCCCTTGCTCCACGGCCATGCAGCCGTGCTCAAACAAAGAGGTCATTCCCGCCTGACGAGCGCTGGACCCAATCACCTCCGTGCTTGCTCCGCTGGCGATGGCCTGCCGCAGCGTGTCGTCGATGACGAGCACTTCAAAAATGGCTACGCGACCATAAAAACCGTGGTAGCAGCGCTCGCAACCGGTGGGTTGCCAGCGAGGAAGCGGCCGGGGCCACAGCGTGCGAGGTAATTCGGTGTGGCGGCTGGCTTCCTGTCGGCAGTACGGGCATAAACGACGCACCAGCCGCTGGGCAATCACCATCGAGAGCGCCGAAGAGATCATCCAGCGCGCGACGCCCATCTGTTGCAACCGTACCAGCGTTTCAGTCGTCGAATTAGTATGAAGGGTGGACAGCACCAGATGCCCGGTTTGCGCCGCCTTAATGGCAATTTCTGCCGTTTCGCCGTCACGAATTTCACCCACCATAATGATGTCAGGATCCTGCCTGAGCAGGGCACGCAGCACGCTCTGGAAGGTCAGCCCCGCGCGCGGATTAATCTGCGTCTGGTTTAAGCCTGCAAGCGGGATTTCAACGGGATCTTCCACGCTGCAAATATTAACGTCAGGGGTATTTCGCGCCTGTAACGCACTGTACAGCGTCACCGTTTTCCCGCTACCGGTCGGGCCGGTGACCAGAATCAACCCCTGAGGGCTGTTAAGCGCCCCGGCAAAACGGGCCTGCTGGTCTGCACTCATCCCCAGCAGTTCAAGCTCCAGTGCCTGCTGCACCTGGTGAAGCAGACGAAGCACGATTTTTTCTCCACCGCTACAGGGAAGGGTTGCGATACGAAAAGAGACGGGGACGCTTGCCAGCTCCACCGTAAACTGACCGTCCTGCGGTAGGCGGCGCTCCGCAATATCCAGTTGGCCCAGCACCTTCAGGCGTGCGGCAAGCGTCGTACCGAGGGCGGCGGAAACCGGCGGTTGCGGGTAGAGAACACCGTCGATTCGCAAACGGATCTGGTAGCCGTGCTCCGTCGGTTCAATATGGATGTCAGAAGCCCGCTGGTTCACTGCCTGCTGCAACGTTGTACTGAGCACGTCAGCGGCTGAGTTTGGCACTATTCCCGGCAGGTGTGATGATGAGAGGGACTGAAGCCGTTTTTCCATCCGTTCGGCCGTCCAGCACTCAATATCAATACGTTTCTGTGTGGCGAAGCGTAACGCTTCCATCAGCTCAGAGGCAGGATTACCCACCACCGCAATGCTGATCATCTCGGTGTCGCTTGCGAGTAGCAGTGCGTGATGGCGCTGACAGAGCGTCATAAGCTGTTCGGTGTTCATTGTCCACTCCTGTCAGTTGTTGTCGAAGCGGAAAACATCTTCACAGGCTTGTCTGAGCGCCGTGTCGGACGCAATGTTGCAGGCGCGCGTCCAGCCCGTCATACCGTTACCGTCGCTCCAGATCGGTGTCATGAGCACTTCAAGTCCGTTAAGGCTTTCCTGCCCTGTTAACGATACGACCCCCTTCGCCACGCTCATCGCTGAAACGTAACGCGTGGTAGTCGGGGAGGGGATGCCATTGGTTCCTGCGTCGCAGCGATCCACACCACCACGATCCAGGGCGCAAAGCTCAATAGCGGTGCGGTAGGGAATGAACGTTTGCAGCATATCGGTGAGCGCTGCTTTTCGCAGGTAGTTCTGATAGGCCGGGATGCCAATCGCGCTCAGGATGGCAATAATGCCAATGACCACCATTAGCTCAATCAGGGTAAATCCTTGTTGTCTGTTCATATCTGCTCCTTACGTTAAGTGGCGCTACTGTGGCAGTACCGGCGCGCAGAAACGAGGGGCAAAAGCGCGAACGTGAAAGGGCTTTCAGGGAAATGATTCAGTGTTGCAGAGAAGGACAGCGTAATTGCGAGCGGTTTCGTATTTCCCCTCTCCGGGCGGAGAGGGGAAGATCAGTTATTTGAAGCGCATCGAGAGGTCCAGGGCACGTACGTGCTTGGTCAGGGCTCCCACGGAGATATAATCGACGCCGGTTTCAGCAAATTCGCGGAGGGTGTCGAACGTCACGTTGCCGGACACCTCAAGCTGCGCCTGGCCGTTTGTGCGTTTGACCGCTTCACGCATCTGCTCCGTGTCGAAGTTATCGAGCATGATGATGTCAGCCCCCGCTTTAATGGCCTCGTCCAGCTCATCCAGCGTTTCCACTTCCACTTCGACCGGCACATCCGGATGCAGCCAGAAGGCTTTTTCCACGGCCTGACGTACCGAGCCAGAGGCAATAATGTGGTTCTCTTTGATCAGGAAGGCATCGGATAGCCCCAGACGATGGTTGGCGCCACCGCCGCAGAGCACGGCGTATTTCAGCGCGGTGCGCAGGCCCGGCAGGGTTTTACGGGTATCCAGCAGCTGCGTGCGGGTGCCTGCCAGCAGGTCAACGTAGCGGCGTACTTCACTGGCAACGCCAGAGAGCGTTTGCACAAAATTGAGCGCGGTGCGTTCACCGGTCAGCAAGACGCGGGACGGGCCGTCCAGCTCGAACAGTGGCTGATTTGCCGTGACCGCATCACCGTCCTCAACGTGCCATGTTACCTGCACCTCGTCGCCCGCCAGCTGGGTAAAGACCTCCTCAACCCAGCGTTTGCCGCAGAAAACCCCCGCTTCGCGGGTGATGACTACCGCGTGCGACCGTGTCTCTTTTGGCAACAATTGGGCGGTAATATCGTTATCGGCGCTGACGTCACCGCCGAGGTCTTCTCTCAGGGCATGGGCAACGCTTGCCGGGATATCACTATTAATACGTTCCAGAAGCGCGTCACGTCGGTGGTCGGGGTTATAGCGGCGAGGCGGCATGATAAAACTCCAAATTGGTAACGAATCATAATATTGAAACATGCTACTCTGAACCGAGTAACAGCACCATAGATAAGGAGTTCCAGCATGTTGTTAGAAAACGGATGGCTGGTGGACGCGCGACATGTACCGTCGCCGCACCACGATTGCCGCCCGGAGGATGAAAAGCCCACACTGCTGGTGGTTCACAACATAAGTCTCCCGCCAGGTGAGTTTGGCGGTCCGTGGATCGACGCGTTATTCACGGGAACGATAGATCCCGATGCTCATCCTTACTTTGCTGAGATTGCGCATTTGCGCGTATCGGCGCACTGCCTGATCCGCCGTGATGGCGAAGTGGTTCAGTATGTTCCTTTTGATAAGCGAGCCTGGCATGCCGGCGTGTCGATGTATCAGGGGCGCGAGCGGTGCAATGATTTCTCCATTGGAATTGAACTGGAAGGAACGGACACCACGCCTTACACCGATGCGCAATATCAGAAACTGGTTGCTGTGACGCAAACTTTAGTGGGGCTTTATCCCGCCATTGCAGACAACATTACGGGGCACAGCGACATCGCCCCCGAAAGGAAAACCGACCCCGGCCCGGCGTTTGACTGGTCCCGGTTTCACGCCATGCTTACCACGTCGTCAGATAAGGAGATAACATGACGTTGTTTACCATGCTGCTGGTTATGATCGCCGAACGCCTGTTTAAGCTCGGCGAGCACTGGCATCTGGATCATCGGCTGGAAGTGTTATTCCGCCGGATCAGGCATTTTTCCATGCTACGCACGCTGCTTATGACGGCAGGTGTGATGGTGATTACGTTCCTGTTGCTACGCTCACTTTACGGCCTCTTTTTCAACGTGCCGCTGCTGGTGGTATGGATACTGCTGGGCGTGTTGTGTATTGGCGCGGGCAAGGTGCGTTTGCACTATCACGCGTATCTGAAAGCTGCTTCCCGGGATGATGTCCACGCGCGCGGCGCGATGGCGAGCGAGCTGACGATGATCCACGGCGTACCGCCGGACTGCGATGAACGCGAATTTCTGCGCGAGCTACAAAACGCGCTGCTGTGGATTAACTTCCGTTACTACCTGGCGCCGCTGTTCTGGTTTGTGGTGGGCGGTCCATGGGGACCAGTACTGCTGATGGGCTATGCTTTTCTGCGCGCCTGGCAGACCTGGCTTGCCCGCTACCTTACGCCGCATGAACGTCTCCAGTCCGGCATTGATGCCATTCTGCACGTGCTCGACTGGCTTCCGGTGCGACTGGTCGGCGTGGTCTATGCCCTCATCGGTCACGGTGAAAAGGCGTTGCCAGCGTGGTTTGCCTCCCTTGCAGACCGCCATACCGCGCAGTATCATGTCTTAACCCGACTGGCTCAATTCTCGCTGGCTCGCGAGCCGCACACGAATAAAGTCGAAACGCCTAAAGCTGCCGTCTCGATGGCGAAAAAAACGTCGTTTGTGGTGGTGGTGATTGTGGCGTTGCTGACGATTTACGGCACGCTGGTCTGACCCAGCGCGCCGAAGCCGTTACAGCGTATCCGCAGGCGGGATGCCGAAATCAGGCATCCCGTTGTCGTCCCAGCGGACGAGCTTCAGGCGAGTGTGGCGATTCGGATCGTAAAGCGGATCGCCTTCAATTTCAGTGTAGTTTCGCGCGTGGTAGACCAGCACATCGTCGCCTTCCGGCGTCTGCGTAAAGCTGTTATGGCCTGGTCCATACTGACGGTTTTCGTAGCTGGTGACGAACACCGGGCGCGGGGATTTATGCCAGTTAGCCGGGTTTTGCGGATCGGCATCTACGTCTATCCACAGTAATCCCATGCAGTAATTCTCGTCGGTGGCGCTGGCGGAATAGCTGATAAATAGCTTATCGCCATGGAACAGCACCGCCGGGCCTTCGTTGACCCAGAATCCGCGGCACTCCCAGTCATATTCCGGTTTACTGAGCATTACCGGCTCGCCTTTCAGCGTCCACGGATTTTCCATTTCACACAGGTAAAGATTGGAGTTACCGGAAATGTCCGGGGCTTTTTGCGCCCACAGATACCAGCGTTTGCCCTGATGCACAAAGGTAGTGGCATCCAGCGCGAAGGTGTCAAACGGGGTTTTGATTTGCCCTTTTTCCACCCATGTACCGGTGAGCGGATCGCGATCTGCGCATTCAATGGCGAACATGCGATGCTGGAACATCCCGAGTTCGTCGAGCGCCTGGGTATGTGTGGCGGCAAAGTAGATGTACCACTTGCCGTCGATATGATGCAGTTCCGGTGCCCAGATCAGCTGGCTCATCGGGCCGGTGTCGGGCTTGCGCCAGACAACTACCTCTTCGGCATTGCCTAAATCTTCCAGCGAGTCCGCGCGGCGGATCGCCAGCCGGTCATACTCCGGCACGGAGGCGATAAAGTAATATTGTCCTTCGTGACGCAGGATATACGGGTCGGCGCGTTGTTCAATAAACGGGTTTGGCCAGGTTTGCATTCGGCTTTCCTTATTTAGTCTCAGCGGCTTTAAATTCCTGATAGTCGCTCAGTTCACGATAGTTGGTGCGACGCTTCTCCAGATCGGACTGGATTTGCTTCATGGTCTCACGGTCCACTTTCAGCAGACGTACAACGCCCGCGGTAATTAAATATCCAATGCCAGGAATGACGGTAAAGAGCAGCACAATGCCGTTGATGGCATCCGCGCTCTGCGCTTTTGCGCCCGCGTCATAACCGTACCAGGAGAGCAGGAAGCCAACCATCGCCCCGGCAATCGCCAGACCCAGCTTCAGGAAGAAGATGTTGCCGGAGAAGCTTATCCCGGTGATACGTTTCCCGGTTTTCCATTCACCGTAGTCGTCCACGTCGGCCATCAGTGACCAGTGCAGAGGGGATGGGATCTGGTGCAGGATATTCAGCAGGACGTAAAGCGCAACAATGGTTGTCGTCGCTTTCGGGTCGAAGAAGTAGAAGGCGCAGGAGAAAATCGCCAGCGCGATGTTGGTCCAGAAGAAGACCTTCAGCTTGCACCAGCGGTCGGTCAGCACTTTCGCCAGCATACTGCCGAACATCATGCCGACAACGCCCAGGCTGATAAACAGCGTGGCGAAATGGGTGCTTTGCCCCATTACCCAGGTGACGTAATACATGGTGGCCGCCATGCGGATAAAGCCCGGGCAGACGTTGCAGAGCGTCAGAAGCAGAATGCGCACCCACTGGTCATTCTTCCACACATCCTTCAGGTCGTTTTTCAGTTCGTCGTGGGTTTGTACAGCCGGGCGAACGCGCTCGCGCACCGTGGCGAAGCAGAACAGGAACATGCAGGTACCTATCAGCGCCAGCACGGTCATCGCCATCTGGTAGCCTTTGGCTTTGTTATCCCCACCGAACCAGTCAGCCATTGGCAGGAGCGTAAGCGACAGCAGCAGCGTGGCGATACCGACCATAACAAAACGATAGGACTGGCAGGCTACGCGCTCTTTTGGGTCGTTGGTGATCACGCCACCGAGCGAGCAGTACGGAATGTTGATGGCGGTATAGGTCAGCGACAGCAGGAAGTAGGTGACAAATGCATAGATAACTTTGCTGTTATAGCTCCACTCTGGGGTGGTGAACATCAGGATGCTGAACAGCGCATAGGGGAAGGCAATCCACAGTAGCCATGGACGAAATCGGCCATATTTGCTGCGGGTACGGTCGGCAATCGCGCCCATGATTGGGTCCGTTACGGCGTCAATCACGCGAACGGACAGCAGCAGTACCCCAACCAGCGCAGGCGCCAGACCAAAAATATCCGTATAAAAATAGTTAACAAATAACATGATGGCGCCAAAGATAATGTTGCATCCGGCGTCACCCATGCCATAGCCGATCTTTTCTTTTACTGACAGTTTGTTGTTATCCATCGACAGATCTCCGGGTTTCGGTATGGAGAGAATTATTCGCTGGCAAACGGATATATGCGTTGCAATATAAGGGCGGTGATATGGAGGATTTTGCTGTTGGCGTGAATTTGTGAGGAAGGTAACAAGACGCTGTACCCGCAACCGCGGGTACAGCGAGAAAACACTTAGTGCGCTTTCACCGTTTTGGCATTTTTCTGTTTCACCATATAGCCCACGCCGAGGATCGCAATCCACACCGGGATGAGGTAGACGGAAATCGCCATGCCTGGCGTGATGAGCATGATGACCAGCACGGCCGCCATGAACAGCAGGCAAACCCAGTTCCCCAGCGGATAGAGCAGGGCAGGGAAGCGCGTGGTTACGCCCTGCTGCTGCTTGGCGCGGCGGAACTTGATGTGCGCGAGGCTAATCATCGCCCAGTTGATCACCAGCGCGGAAACCACCAACGCCATCAGCAGGCCGAAGGCCGATTCCGGTGCCAGGTAGTTAATCAGAACGCAAAGCGCCGTCACGACCGCCGACACGATAATGGTGTTAACCGGTACGCCACGTTTATCAACGGTAAGCAGCGCTTTCGGTGCGTTGCCCTGTTGCGCCAGGCCGAACAGCATACGGCTGTTGCAGTAAACGCAGCTGTTATAAACAGAGAGCGCGGCGGTCAGCACTACGACGTTAAGCGCGTTCGCCACGAAGGTGTCGCCCAGCTCGTGGAAGATCAGCACAAACGGGCTGGTATCCGCCGTGACGCGTGTCCATGGCAGCAGGGAGAGCAGGACCGCCAGGGAGCCCACGTAGAAGATCAGAATACGGTAGATAACCTGATTTGTGGCTTTCGGGATGCTCTGCTCCGGGTTGTCGGCTTCCGCGGCGGTGATGCCCACCAGCTCCAGACCGCCGAAGGAGAACATAATGATCGCCATCATCATTACCAGGCCGGTCATGCCGTGCGGCAGGAACCCGCCCTGTTCCCAGAGGTTGCGTACGGTTGCCTGCGGGCCACCGTTGCCGCTGAAGAGCAGCCAGCCGCCAAATATGATCATCGCTACAACGGCAATTACTTTGATAATGGCGAACCAGAACTCCATTTCCCCAAACACTTTCACGTTGGTCAGGTTAATGGCGTTGATCAGCACGAAGAAGACTGCCGCAGACGCCCAGGTGGGGATCTCCGGGTACCAGAATTGAATGTATTTACCGACGGCGGTGAGTTCCGCCATAGCAACCAGCACGTAAAGAACCCAGTAGTTCCATCCAGAGGCGAAACCCGCAAAGCTGCCCCAGTATTTGTAGGCAAAGTGGCTAAAAGAGCCTGCAACCGGCTCCTCAACGACCATTTCCCCTAACTGGCGCATAATCAAAAACGCAATGAAACCTGCAATCGCGTAACCCAGAATGATGCCCGGACCGGCCGACTGGATAACGGACGCACTGCCCAGAAACAGGCCAGTACCAATAGCACCGCCCAGGGCGATGAGCTGAATATGGCGGTTTTTAAGACCGCGCTTTAGCTGATCGCCATGCTGTTGAGCTTCCATTTGAAACCTCGTGTGTGGTTGTTATGTTCACGCTGTGCGTGTGTAATTATGAAAGTCCATATTCTGTATTTATTTCTTTACGGTTAACGATACCGAAAAAAGCGGAGATGGCTTCCGTTAGCGCCAGAATAGTGGTAAGTGCCAGCGAATGCACCTGCTTTATGAAGGGCTGATGACGACTTGAATAAAAAGAAACCAATTGTAAATCGGTACGTTAACCCCTCATACCCCAACCTATAGAATAGAAATGCGTCATAAGTGGGCGAATTTTCATATTTTGCCTTGTTGAATCGCTTCAGATTGCAAAATCCCTCGTTTAAATATGGTTAAAACTGCCCCTTTGGGAGTAACCATTTCATTTGTGCAAAGTTACATTCCTGAAACGTTAGTTCTGTAAGGTTGTTAAAATGTGCCGGGTTTCCTGATTTCAATCAAAACCAATATGGACAGAAGGTGAATACTTTGTTACTTTAGCGATACGAACATGAAATTGGTAAGACCAATTGACTCCGGGCAAAAAGGCGTAAGACAGGGAATATGGCCTACAGCAAAATTCGCCAACCAAAACTTTCCGATGTGATTGAGCAGCAGCTGGAGTTTTTGATTCTCGAAGGGACACTGCGCCCGGGCGAGAAACTCCCGCCAGAACGCGAGCTGGCAAAACAGTTCGACGTTTCACGCCCCTCTCTGCGTGAGGCGATTCAACGTCTCGAAGCAAAGGGCCTGTTGCTCCGTCGTCAGGGTGGCGGAACCTTTGTGCAAAACAGCCTGTGGCAGAGCTTCAGCGACCCGCTGGTAGAACTTCTCTCTGACCACCCAGAATCCCAGTTTGATCTGCTTGAGACCCGTCACGCGCTGGAAGGTATCGCGGCCTATTACGCCGCCCTTCGCAGCACTGATGAAGACCGCGTACGTATTCGCGAGCTGCATCAGGCCATTGAACGGGCACAGCAGTCCGGCGACTTAGACGCCGAATCCAGCGCCGTTGTCCAGTATCAAATTGCCGTCACCGAAGCAGCGCACAACGTGGTGCTCCTCCATCTGCTACGCTGCATGGAGCCCATGCTGGCCCAGAACGTTCGTCAGAATTTTGAATTGTTGTATGCCCGTCGGGAGATGCTCCCGCTGGTAAGCAACCATCGCACCCGAGTATTCGAGGCGATAATGGCCGGGGAACCGGAGCAGGCGCGTGAAGCGTCGCACCGCCATCTGGCTTTCATTGAGGAAATCTTGCTGGACCGCAGCCGTGAACAATCGCGTCGCGAGCGTTCATTGCGCCGCATACAGCAACGAAAGGATTAAGCGCCAGGTACTTTTAGAGCGCGGCAACTAAACGCAGAACCTGTCTTATTGTGCTCTTAACCGAGAGCACAATGGGACAGGTTCCAGACAAATCAACGTATTAGATAGATAAGGAATACCCCCATGTCAGAACGTCTCCAAAATGACGTGGATCCGATCGAAACTCGCGACTGGCTACAGGCGATCGAATCGGTCATCCGTGAAGAAGGTGTTGAGCGTGCTCAGTATCTGATTGATCAGCTGCTTTCAGAAGCGCGCAAAGGCGGCGTGAAAGTGGCTTCAGGTGCAGGGGCTAGCAACTACGTAAACACGATTGCCGTCGAAGACGAACCGGAATACCCGGGCAATCTGGATCTGGAACGCCGTATCCGTTCTGCTATCCGCTGGAACGCTATCATGACCGTTCTGCGCGCATCCAAGAAAGATCTGGAACTGGGTGGCCACATGGCGTCCTTCCAGTCCTCTGCGACCGTTTACGAAGTGTGCTTCAACCACTTCTTCCGTGCAGCCAACGAGAAAGACGGCGGCGATCTGGTGTACTTCCAGGGCCACATCTCTCCGGGCATCTATGCACGTGCCTTCCTGGAAGGTCGTCTGACTGAAGAGCAGATGAACAACTTCCGTCAGGAAGTTCACGGTAAGGGTCTGTCTTCTTATCCGCACCCTAAACTGATGCCTGAGTTCTGGCAGTTCCCGACCGTATCTATGGGTCTGGGCCCAATTGGTGCAATCTATCAGGCTAAATTCCTGAAGTACCTGGAACACCGTGGTCTGAAAGACACCTCTGAGCAGACCGTTTACGCCTTCCTGGGCGACGGTGAAATGGATGAGCCAGAATCTAAAGGCGCGATCACCATCGCGACCCGTGAGAAGCTGGACAACCTGTGCTTCATCATCAACTGTAACCTGCAACGTCTGGATGGTCCGGTAACCGGTAACGGCAAGATCATTAACGAACTGGAAGGCATCTTCGCGGGTGCAGGCTGGAACGTGATCAAAGTCATGTGGGGCGGTCGTTGGGATGAGCTGCTGCGTAAAGACACCAGCGGTAAACTGATCCAGCTGATGAACGAAACCGTTGACGGCGACTACCAGACCTTCAAATCCAAAGACGGTGCCTACGTTCGTGAGCACTTCTTCGGCAAATATCCTGAAACCGCAGCCCTGGTTGCAGACTGGACTGACGAGCAGATCTGGGCGCTGAACCGCGGTGGTCACGATCCGAAGAAAGTTTACGCTGCACTGAAAAAAGCGCAGGAAACCAAAGGTAAAGCGACTGTGATCCTGGCCCACACCATCAAAGGTTACGGCATGGGTGATACCGCAGAAGGTAAAAACATCGCTCACCAGGTTAAGAAAATGAACATGGACGGCGTGCGTTATATCCGCGACCGTTTCAACGTTCCAGTGACCGATGAGCAGGTAGAAAACCTGTCTTACATCACCTTCCCTGAAGGGTCTGAAGAGCACAAGTACCTGCACGAACGTCGTCAGGCGCTGAAAGGCTACCTGCCTGCTCGTCAGCCTAACTTCACCGAGAAGCTGGAACTGCCAGCCCTGGAAGACTTCTCTCAGCTGCTGGAAGAGCAGAACAAAGAGATCTCTACCACTATCGCTTTCGTTCGTGCCCTGAACGTGATGCTGAAGAACAAGTCAATCAAAGATCGTCTGGTTCCAATCATCGCCGACGAAGCGCGTACTTTCGGTATGGAAGGTCTGTTCCGTCAGATCGGTATCTACAGCCCGAACGGCCAGCAGTACACCCCGCAGGACCGTGAGCAGGTTGCATACTACAAAGAAGACGAGAAAGGTCAGATCCTGCAGGAAGGTATCAACGAGCTGGGCGCAGGCGCATCCTGGCTGGCTGCTGCGACCTCTTACAGCACCAACAACCTGCCGATGATCCCGTTCTACATCTACTACTCCATGTTCGGGTTCCAGCGTATCGGTGATCTGTGCTGGCAGGCAGGCGACCAGCAGGCTCGCGGCTTCCTGATCGGTGGTACTTCTGGTCGTACGACCCTGAACGGTGAAGGTCTGCAGCACGAAGATGGTCACAGCCACATTCAGTCTCTGACTATCCCTAACTGTATCTCTTACGACCCGTCTTACGCGTACGAAGTGGCAGTCATCATGCATGACGGTCTGCAGCGCATGTACGGTGAAGCGCAAGAGAACGTTTACTACTACATCACCACCCTGAACGAAAACTACCACATGCCGGCAATGCCAGCAGGTGCCGAGGAAGGTATCCGTAAAGGTATCTACAAACTCGAAACCATCGAAGGTAGCAAAGGTAAAGTTCAGCTGCTGGGCTCCGGTTCTATCCTGCGTCACGTTCGTGAAGCAGCGCAGATCCTGGCGAAAGACTACGGTGTGGGTTCCGATGTGTACTCTGTGACCTCCTTCACTGAACTGGCGCGTGATGGCCAGGATTGTGAGCGCTGGAACATGCTGCACCCAATGGAAACCCCACGCGTTCCGTACATCGCTCAGGTGATGAACGACGCGCCAGCGGTGGCGTCTACTGACTATATGAAACTGTTCGCTGAGCAGGTTCGTACTTACGTTCCAGCTGATGATTATCGCGTACTGGGTACTGACGGCTTCGGTCGTTCTGACAGCCGCGAAAACCTGCGTCACCACTTCGAAGTTGATGCTTCCTACGTGGTAGTAGCAGCACTGGGCGAACTGGCTAAACGTGGCGAAATCGATAAGAAAGTGGTTGCGGACGCAATCACCAAATTCAACATCGATGCAGATAAAGTTAACCCGCGTCTGGCGTAAGAGGTAAAAGAATAATGGCTATCGAAATCAATGTACCGGACATCGGGGCTGATGAAGTTGAAATCACCGAGATCCTGGTCAAAGTAGGCGACAAAGTTGAAGCTGAACAGTCGCTGATCACCGTAGAAGGCGACAAAGCCTCTATGGAAGTCCCGTCTCCTCAGGCTGGCATCGTTAAAGAGATCAAAGTCTCTGTTGGCGATAAAACCGAGACTGGCAAACTGATCATGATTTTCGATTCCGCCGACGGTGCAGCAGCTGCTGCACCTGCGCAGGAAGAGAAGAAAGAAGCCGCTCCTGCTGCTGCTCCAGCAGCGGCCGCGGCAGCGAAAGAAGTAAATGTGCCTGACATCGGCGGTGACGAAGTTGAAGTTACCGAAATCCTGGTGAAAGTGGGCGACACCGTTGCGGCTGAGCAGTCACTGATCACCGTAGAAGGCGACAAAGCCTCTATGGAAGTGCCAGCACCGTTCGCCGGTACCGTTAAAGAGATCAAGATCAACACCGGCGACAAAGTGTCTACCGGCTCGCTGATCATGGTCTTTGAAGTGGCGGGTGCAGCACCTGCCGCTGCGCCTGCTCAGGCTGCTGCTCCGGCTCCGGCCGCTGCACCAGCGGCTGCTGGCGGCGCGAAAGACGTTAACGTACCGGATATCGGCGGTGACGAAGTTGAAGTGACCGAAGTGATGGTGAAAGTGGGCGACAAAGTTGCCGCTGAACAGTCACTGATCACCGTTGAAGGCGACAAAGCTTCTATGGAAGTGCCTGCGCCGTTCGCCGGTACCGTTAAAGAGATCAAAATCAGCACCGGCGACAAAGTGTCTACCGGCTCTCTGATCATGGTCTTCGAAGTGGAAGGCGCAGCGCCTGCCGCCGCTCCGGCTGCCGCGGCTGCTCCGGCACCTGCTGCTGCACCGGCTCAGGCTGCTAAACCTGCTGCTGCCCCTGCTGCTAAAGCAGAAAAATCTGAGTTCGCTGAAAACGACGCTTACGTCCACGCGACTCCGCTGATTCGTCGCCTGGCGCGCGAATTCGGTGTGAACCTGGCGAAAGTGAAGGGCACCGGCCGTAAAGGTCGTATCCTGCGCGAAGACGTTCAGGCTTACGTGAAAGACGCGGTGAAACGCGCCGAAGCTGCACCTGCGGCAGCCGCTGGCGGCGGTATCCCGGGCATGCTGCCATGGCCGAAAGTGGACTTCAGTAAGTTCGGTGAAATCGAAGAAGTGGAGCTGGGCCGTATCCAGAAAATCTCTGGTGCTAACCTGAGCCGTAACTGGGTGATGATCCCGCACGTTACGCACTTCGATAAGACCGATATCACCGATCTGGAAGCGTTCCGTAAACAGCAGAACGCCGAAGCTGAGAAGCGTAAGCTGGACGTGAAGTTCACCCCAGTGGTCTTTATCATGAAGGCCGTTGCCGCTGCTCTTGAGCAGATGCCACGCTTCAACAGCTCCCTGTCCGAAGACGGCCAGAAGCTGACGCTGAAGAAATACATCAACATCGGTGTTGCGGTTGATACGCCAAATGGTCTGGTGGTTCCGGTCTTCAAAGACGTGAACAAGAAGAGCATTACCGAGCTGTCCCGTGAACTGACCACCATCTCCAAAAAAGCGCGTGATGGTAAGCTGACTGCCGGCGAAATGCAGGGCGGCTGCTTCACTATCTCCAGCATCGGCGGCCTGGGTACCACCCACTTCGCGCCGATTGTAAACGCGCCGGAAGTGGCTATCCTCGGTGTGTCCAAGTCCGCGATGGAGCCGGTGTGGAATGGCAAAGAGTTCGTGCCGCGTCTGATGATGCCAATCTCTCTGTCCTTCGACCACCGCGTAATCGACGGGGCTGATGGTGCGCGTTTCATCACCATCATCAACAACACCCTGAGCGACATTCGCCGCCTGGTGATGTAATCGAAAAGCCGGCCAGTCGGCCGGCTTTTTTCTGATAATCTCATGGGGTTTTTGAGGTTATTGGTGAAAGCGATAATTCGTGAGCCGTTTGTTGTTTCAAAATTGTTAACAATTTTGTAAAATACGGGCGGATAGAACGACCCGGTGGACGACGGGTATACATTAAGAGGTCATGATGAGCACAGAAATCAAAACTCAGGTCGTAGTACTTGGGGCAGGCCCGGCAGGTTACTCCGCAGCATTTCGCGCCGCGGATTTAGGTCTGGAAACCGTCATCGTAGAACGTTACAGCACCCTCGGCGGTGTTTGTCTGAACGTCGGCTGTATCCCTTCTAAAGCGCTGCTGCACGTAGCGAAAGTTATCGAAGAAGCCAAAGCGCTGGCTGAACACGGTATCGTCTTCGGCGAGCCGAAAACCGATATCGACAAAATTCGTACCTGGAAAGAGAAAGTTATCACTCAGCTGACCGGCGGTCTGGCGGGTATGGCCAAAGGCCGTAAAGTGAAAGTGGTAAACGGTCTGGGTAAATTCACCGGTGCGAACACCCTGGAAGTGGAAGGCGAAAACGGCAAAACCGTTATCAACTTCGACAACGCGATCATCGCGGCAGGCTCTCGCCCAATCGAACTGCCATTCATTCCACATGAAGATCCACGCGTGTGGGATTCCACCGATGCGCTGGAGCTGAAAACCGTTCCTAAGCGTCTGCTGGTTATGGGCGGCGGTATCATCGGTCTGGAAATGGGTACTGTGTACCATGCGCTGGGTTCAGAGATCGACGTGGTTGAAATGTTCGACCAGGTAATCCCGGCAGCCGACAAAGATATCGTTAAAGTCTTCACCAAACGCATCAGCAAGAAATTCAACCTGATGCTGGAAACCAAAGTGACTGCCGTTGAAGCGAAAGAAGACGGTATTTACGTTTCCATGGAAGGCAAAAAAGCCCCATCCGAACCACAGCGTTACGACGCCGTGCTGGTGGCTATTGGCCGTGTGCCGAACGGTAAAAACCTCGACGCGGGCAAAGCTGGCGTGGAAGTGGACGACCGTGGCTTCATCCGCGTTGACAAACAGCTGCGTACCAACGTGCCGCACATCTTTGCTATTGGCGATATCGTCGGTCAGCCTATGCTGGCGCACAAAGGTGTTCACGAAGGTCATGTTGCCGCTGAAGTTATCGCTGGCATGAAGCACTACTTCGATCCGAAAGTGATCCCATCTATCGCGTATACCGAGCCAGAAGTTGCATGGGTTGGTCTGACTGAGAAAGAAGCGAAAGAGAAAGGCATCAGCTACGAAACTGCCACCTTCCCATGGGCTGCTTCTGGCCGTGCTATCGCGTCCGACTGCGCAGACGGTATGACCAAACTGATCTTCGACAAAGAGACTCACCGCGTCATCGGTGGTGCGATTGTCGGTACCAACGGCGGCGAGCTGCTGGGTGAAATCGGTCTGGCTATCGAAATGGGCTGCGACGCAGAAGACATCGCGCTGACCATCCACGCACACCCGACTCTGCATGAGTCCGTGGGCCTGGCGGCAGAAGTGTTTGAAGGTAGCATTACTGACCTGCCAAACGCGAAAGCGAAGAAGAAATAAGTTTCTTCAGATGAAAAAAGCGGCCTCAGGCCGCTTTTTTTATGCGCTGCGTTCAGGGTGTGACAGGCTGCCAGGTCTTATCCGGCTGGTATTCACTAAGAGCCTGCGCTTTCTGCGCCGAATCGTTGCCGAGATCTGCCTGATAAACCGCGTCATCCTGGTTAATTACAAAACTCATTACCCCCGTCTGCCCGTAGTTCACCGGCCAGGCGACCATGGCAAAGCCATTTTTATCCGGCAGGATGCGGAATCGGTAACCATGGTAACCCGCCCCCGACTGTGGAGGACTGAACGCCGGACCCAGTGGGCTGGGCGTTTCACCGGGAGCGACGGGCCAGTACAGTCCATCCTTTTTACCTTCAGAACTGACTATCTTCTGCGCGTACTTTTGGTTCATCGCAAAATAGCTCTGCTGGGCATCAACATAGGCGTGAAGCGCTTCGATGGCTGCGAGTTCGTTGCGCCCGATTTCGCGGGTCAGGATCTCTTCTGCGGCTTCCTGCATATCAAACTGCCAGCCAGATGCCGTTTTGACCACCGGGATCGGTAGCTGCCAGCCGTTATCGCCCACCACCAGGTGCGCCACGTTGCCACTGATGACGGTTTTATGATGAACGTTCCAGTCGCGCAGGAAGCGATCGACCGCATCAGGATCAACGCCTTCGGGCGGCAGAAAATCGCGCCAGTTTTCACCGAGCAAATTGTTCATCGCACTTTCATTTTGCTCGCTGATGGCGCTTGCCAGCGCACTGGTCGCCTGTTCTGGCGAACTGAACGATTGCTGTGCCATGACGGTCGCCGAGACCATGAACAACACCATTCCACTGAGTAATTGACGTTTCATGTCGGCTCCCTTAACGATGACGGAATTCATGGCGTTCAGCGCGTTCGCCAGTGAGCTGGCGCGGCTGATGTTGACGAGTAGCGAGCTGCCGGCTTTGCGCCCCGCGCTGCTGCTGGGCTTGCCAGTTCGCGGAGCGGCTGTCGTTGCCGCTCAGGGCATTGGCCCGATGCAGCCTGGCTGGCTGCTGTACCGTCTGTGAAACCCGCTTCTCCTGTCTGTGCATGTCAGTCTGATGATGTACACGCTGCGGCGTGCTCGTCCGTTTTACGGCCTGCGGCCTGGTGTCATATCCACGATAGTTATTTCGCTGCGAGATCTGCTTCAACTGTTGCGTTGAGGCCAGACGTTGTGCGTCCCGCGTGGCTGTATGTACTGAGTGTGGGAGGGTTTTACCCGTTGATTTTTCCATCTGGCTGAGAGCGGCCTGGCGCTGGCTGTCGCGATTGACTGGTTTTTGCTGCGTCGCGCTTAGCCCGGTGGCTGTCTGTGTAGAGTGGAAGCGGTTAGCCAGCTGGTTATTCGGGTAAGGCACGCCTTCACGATAGGCAGGATTGTGCTGCCAGGTGTGGTTATTACCGTTCAGGTGCTGCCCGCTGATTCTGTTGAAATTATCCACGTTGATATTGATGTTGTTATCACCGTTGCGGTTATAACCGCCGTGATTGTCCCAGTCATCATCGTGATGATGGTGATCCCAGTCGTCATCATCCCAGTCAATATTGCTGAAAATGGCGTAGGTTGTAGCGACCCCGAGGCTAAAACCTAATCCTTTAACCAGACTGTCCGTGAATTGCTCGCCGGGTGAAGGCGGAAGATAGACAGGCGGGTAAGCGGTGTTAGGCCAGGTACCATAAACCGTATTCGGGTTATACGTAGGGACGTAAACCACCTGTGGATCGGCGGATTCAATTTTGATCACCGTTGGGCTGGTAGGCGTTGCGGTTGTCGTGGTTTTTGTCGATGCAGGTTTCGTGACGGTGGTGACCGTCTGCTGCGGTGTGGATTGCAGCGCACCCGTTTGTTGGGCCAGCAGGCGCAGCCGCTGTACGGAATCCATCACATCTTTCGGCTGTGCAAGGAAGGCGTCTCCCAGATTTTGTACCCATGGCGGATTTTCGCCCATCAACGACATCAGCTGAGGAAACGCAACCAGGGATTTTACGCTGGGATCCCACGGCTGGGTGGCTACCGCCTGCAGGGCGGCATCACCCTGCATTTTAGGATTGTCTTTCGACCACTGCGCGGCCTGAATAACATTTGACGGGTAGGTCGACGCCATCAAGATTTGCGACAGCAGGGCATCCGGGTAAAGCGCGACAGGGGCAACCCATTGGTCGATTTGCGCCGCAGTGTAGACCGGGGCAGCGACGGGCGCAGGCTGGGCTACCGGTGCGCCAGGTTGTTGTGTAACCGGAGCAGGCGTAGCAGGTTCCGTTGCGCGGCTTTTAACGTACATGACACCCGAGGCGGCAAACAGCCCCGCACTGCAAAGCAGAACAAGAAGATGTGGCTTAAAAGGCAACTTCATAGATTGACTCCAACGAGACGAGTGCAGTGCCGTGAGGCGTTGCTGTTGCCGCGAGTATCATTCACTCGTGTTTTACAGTTTTGACTATTGTTGGGAAACCAACCTGAGCGTCCGGATAAAGAGTGTGAGTATTTATTACACAATTATATCGGATAGCTGAAAAGGCGACGGGAAAGAGCACAAGATTCGCCTCGTCTCCCCGCTACACCATGCTTAACGATTCAGCAAATAATTTAATGTTGCTTTTTTGTAAACAGATTAACACTGTGCAGAAATCCTGCTATGCTGCCCGACGCGGTATCGGGCATTTACCCTACAAACTGCTGTCTCACAGGAGCGTGAAGAGAACGCCCGCCGCATATGACAATGAGAGCGAGGAGAACCGTCGTGCTAGAAGAATACCGTAAGCACGTAGCAGAACGTGCCGCCGAGGGAATTGTACCCAAACCTTTAGATGCAACCCAAATGGCCGCGCTCGTCGAGCTGCTGAAGAACCCGCCTGAGGGCGAAGAAGAATTCCTGTTAGATCTGCTGATCAACCGCGTACCGCCTGGCGTAGATGAAGCTGCCTACGTAAAAGCCGGATTCCTTGCTGCTATCGCCAAAGGCGAAGCCACCTCCCCACTGGTTACTCCTGAAAAAGCCATTGAACTGCTCGGCACCATGCAGGGCGGCTATAACATTCATCCGCTGATTGACGCGCTGGACAACGAAAAGCTGGCACCGATTGCTGCCAAAGCGCTCTCTTCAACGCTGCTGATGTTCGATAACTTCTACGATGTAGAAGAAAAAGCCAAAGCAGGCAACGTTTACGCGAAGCAGGTTATGCAGTCCTGGGCCGATGCCGAATGGTTCCTGAACCGCCCTGCGCTTGCTGAAAAAATTACCGTGACCGTCTTTAAGGTTACCGGTGAAACCAACACCGATGACCTCTCTCCGGCTCCGGACGCGTGGTCTCGTCCTGATATCCCCCTGCACGCCCTGGCGATGCTGAAAAACGCCCGTGAAGGCATCGAGCCGGATCAGCCGGGTAGCGTTGGCCCGATTAAACAGATCGAAGCGCTTCAGGAGAAAGGTTTCCCGCTGGCCTACGTCGGTGATGTGGTTGGTACCGGTTCTTCCCGTAAATCCGCCACCAACTCCGTGCTGTGGTTCATGGGCGACGACATTCCGCACGTGCCGAACAAGCGCGGCGGCGGCCTGTGCCTCGGCGGCAAAATTGCGCCAATCTTCTTCAACACCATGGAAGATGCGGGCGCTCTGCCAATTGAAGTGGACGTGAGCAACCTGAACATGGGCGACGTGATTGACGTTTACCCGTATAAAGGCGAAGTGCGCAACCACGAAACCAACGAACTGTTGGCAAGCTTCGAGCTGAAAACCGACGTGCTGATCGACGAAGTGCGTGCCGGTGGCCGTATTCCGCTGATCATTGGCCGTGGCCTGACCACCAAAGCGCGTGAAGCGCTGGGTCTGCCGCACAGTGACGTGTTCCGTCAGGCGAAAGACGTGGCGGAAAGCAATCGCGGCTTCTCGCTGGCACAGAAAATGGTCGGTCGCGCCTGCGGCGTCGCTGGTATCCGTCCTGGCGCGTACTGCGAGCCGAAAATGACCTCCGTGGGCTCTCAGGACACCACCGGTCCAATGACCCGTGATGAACTGAAAGACCTGGCGTGCCTGGGCTTCTCGTCTGACCTGGTGATGCAGTCCTTCTGCCACACTGCGGCATATCCGAAGCCGGTTGACGTCACTACGCACCACACGCTGCCTGACTTCATTATGAACCGTGGCGGTGTCTCCCTGCGTCCGGGCGACGGCGTTATCCACTCCTGGCTGAACCGCATGCTGCTGCCGGACACCGTGGGTACCGGCGGTGACTCTCATACCCGTTTCCCGATTGGTATCTCCTTCCCTGCGGGCTCCGGTCTGGTGGCGTTTGCCGCAGCGACCGGCGTGATGCCTCTCGACATGCCTGAATCCGTGCTGGTGCGCTTCAAAGGCAAAATGCAGCCGGGCATCACTCTGCGCGATCTGGTGCACGCAATCCCGCTGTATGCCATCAAACAGGGTCTGCTGACCGTTGAGAAGAAGGGCAAGAAAAACATCTTCTCTGGCCGCATTCTGGAAATTGAAGGTCTGCCGGATCTGAAAGTTGAGCAGGCGTTCGAGCTGACCGATGCCTCTGCCGAGCGTTCTGCGGCGGGCTGTACCATCAAGCTGAACAAAGAGCCGATTATTGAGTATCTGACCTCCAACATCGTGCTGCTCAAGTGGATGATTGCGGAAGGCTACGGCGACCGCCGTACGCTGGAGCGTCGTATTCAGGGCATGGAAAAATGGCTGGCGGATCCGCAGCTGCTGGAAGCTGACGCTGACGCAGAGTACGCGGCGGTGATCGACATCGATCTGGCGGATATCAAAGAGCCAATCCTGTGTGCGCCAAACGATCCGGACGATGCGCGTCTGCTCTCTGACGTACAGGGCGATAAGATCGACGAAGTGTTCATCGGCTCCTGTATGACCAACATCGGCCACTTCCGTGCTGCCGGTAAGCTGCTGGATACTCACAAAGGCCAGCTGCCGACCCGTCTGTGGGTGGCGCCGCCAACCCGTATGGATGCGGCGCAGCTGACCGAAGAGGGCTACTACAGCGTGTTCGGTAAGAGCGGGGCGCGTATTGAAATTCCGGGCTGCTCCCTGTGCATGGGCAACCAGGCGCGCGTGGCCGACGGTGCGACGGTGGTCTCCACCTCCACCCGTAACTTCCCGAACCGTTTGGGTACCGGGGCGAACGTCTACCTGGCTTCTGCGGAGCTGGCAGCGGTTGCAGCGCTGATTGGCAAACTGCCAACGCCGGAAGAGTACCAGACCTTTGTGGCTCAGGTAGATAAGACGGCGGTGGACACCTATCGCTATCTGAACTTCGACCAGCTCTCTCAGTACACCGAGAAGGCTGACGGGGTGATCTTCCAGACGGCGGTATAAACAGCAAAACCGTCTCTACGAGACGGTTTTTAGTGTTTGCACCCTCTCCCGTGGGAGAGGGACGGGGTGAGGGCATCAGGCCGCAGGTCTTGCTCTCACCTTTTTATTTTCATTCCTCCCACCTCTCCCGCTTTTTTTCTTCCTCTCTGCTGCGATAATTACCCTAATGGCTTTGCAGAGGAAAACGCTATGGATTACGAATTTTTGCGCGACATCACCGGCGTGGTGAAAGTGCGAATGTCGATGGGGCACGAAGCCGTTGGACACTGGTTTAACGAAGAGGTGAAAGAGAACCTCGCGCTGCTGGATGAAGTCGAACAGGCAGCGGAAACGGTGAAAGGCAGTGAACGCTCCTGGCAACGCGCCGGACACGAATACACCCTGTGGATGGATGGCGAAGAGGTGATGGTGCGTGCCAACCAGCTTGAGTTCTCGGGTGATGAGATGGAAGAGGGGATGAGCTACTACGACGAAGAAAGCCTGTCGCTGTGCGGTGTGGAAGATTTCCTGAAAGTGGTGAACGCCTACCGCGACTTTATGAAACAGAAGTAACTCCCCGAAGCGTCCCTGCTTCGGGCCACGATTACACGGTCGGAATGTTACGGCCGTAGTAAATTTCGCGCATCTCTTTCCAGAGCAGGTCGGTAATGACCTTACGCTCTTCTTCGCTTAAATCTTCCGGCTTCGTGTGGAACATGTAGTGCTTAAGGTCGAATTCCTTAAGTAACATTTTGGTGTGGAAGATATTTTCCTGATAGACGTTCACATCCATCATGTCGTATAGCGACTTCATGTCGTCGGACATGAAGTTCTGAATGGAGTTGATCTCATGATCGATGAAGTGCTTCATGCCGTTGATATCACGGGTAAAACCGCGTACGCGATAATCAATAGTGACGATATCGGATTCCAGCTGGTGGATTAAATAATTCAACGCATTCAGCGGTGAAATCACGCCGCAGGTCGACACTTCAATATCCGCGCGGAAGGTACACAGTCCGCCTTCCGGGTGGCTTTCCGGGTAGGTGTGCACGCAGATATGGCTTTTATCCAGGTGGGCGACAACCACTTCTGGCAGTGGGCCGGGGTGCTCGGTTTTGTCGATAAGCTGCGGGTCAACCGGCTCTTCACTGACCAGAATGGTGACGCTTGCTCCCTGCGGCTCGTAATCCTGGCGCGCGATATTCAGGATGTTGGCGCCGATAATCGAGCAGGTCTCTGTCAGGATCTCGGTCAGACGGTTGGCGTTGTAGAGTTCATCGATATAGGCGATATAACCATCGCGCTCTTCTGCTGTTTTGGCGTAGCAGATATCGTAAATACAAAAACTCAGGCTTTTGGTCAGATTGTTAAAGCCATGCAGTTTAAGCTTTTTCAATTATTTCACCTCCTTTGAGGACAGCGCGTCTTGCAGATATTGAGGCAACGCAAAGGCTGCGGTGTGGATCGCCGGGTTGTAGTATCGGCATTTGAGTCCGGCCTGGTGGAAGCGGGCCTGGATAATTTCGGTGGAGAGATGGCGCAGGACGTCGTTATCCGTCGCCCAGGCAAAGGTCATGATCCCGCCGTAATAAGTGGGGATCGCCGCCTGGTAGAAGCTGACGTCAGCAAAATAGGTGCTCAGCTTACGGTGGCTATCAAGCGCTTCATCCTGTTGCAGGAAGCAAACGCCGTTTTGCGCCACAAAAATCCCGCCAGGCTTCAGGCAGCGCTTGCAGCCTTCGTAAAACGACGAGGTAAACAGCGACGCGCCGGGGCCGATAGGGTCGGTACAGTCAGAGATAATGACATCAAACGTTTGCGTGGTCTGGTTAACAAAATTGACGCCATCGTCGATAACCAGATTAAACCGCGGATCGTCATAGCTGCCAGCATTGTGGTTGGGCAGATACTGGCGGCAGAACGACACCACACCGGCGTCGATTTCCACCATGGTGATGGTTTCGACATTCTGATGGCGAGAGACTTCACGCAGCATCGCGCCGTCGCCGCCGCCGATAATCAGCACGTCCTTCGCGTGGCCGTGGGCCAGCAGCGGGACGTGGGTCATCATTTCGTGATAGATAAACTCGTCGCGCTCGGTGGTTTGCACCACGCCGTCCAGCGCCATTACGCGGCCAAAGGCGGCGTTTTCGAAGATTATCAGATCCTGATGATCGGTTTTCTCATGATAGAGCACGTTATCCACGGCAAAATACTGACCAAACTGGTCATGCAGCGTTTCTTGCCATACCCTTTTTTCGGTCATGGGGAGCACCTCCTTCGTTAACATCCATTACATCCGGCAGATGGGCGCAACACAACACCGCCGTGAAGCGGTTAGCGGGTCAACAAGGGGCGTCGGGAAGGTTACTTCACGTAGGCGAGCAGGCTGAGTGAATCGCGAGCCAGCGCTTTGCATTTTTTAGCAGTGGGAATGCCAATACCGCTTAAATCACGGTAGCTGTCTTCACCGAGCGCCTTCATGTCGAAGCTGTCGTAGTTGCTGAGGTCCCATTGGTTCTGCTGGGCAAAAAAGACCAGTGCGCGACGAATTTGCCCATTGGGTAAATTCTGGTAACCACAATCGTTTTTCAGAAAAACAAAAACTGCCGTCAGATCGGCCATATCTTCCGCTTCGTTTTCACTTAGCGCGTAACTGTTCGCACACATCGCCATCAGGCTGGCGAACAAAATTGTTCTGAAAAACGTCTTCATTGCCTTTACCACTGCATCACGGAAAATTAACGTTAGCATACTTGATGCCAGGCCGACGATCTTTATTATTGCCGCCGTGCTTGACCTTCCGGTAAGGGGAGGGTTTATGCTCAAAAGATCGCCTGCTGGAAATAAGGAAATGCACATGCAACGTCGTGATTTTTTAAAATTTTCTGCCGCGCTGGGGGTTGCCAGCGCGTTACCGCTCTGGAGCCGCGCCGTTTTTGCCGCCGACAGACCTGCTTTACCCATACCTGAATTACTCGCCGCAGATGCCCGCAGCCGCATTCAGCTTGTGGTGCAGGCCGGTAAAACCACGTTCGGTCAGCACGCCGCCACGACGTGGGGTTATAACGGCAATTTGCTCGGCCCTGCGTTGCAGTTACGCAAAGGGAAGGCGGTGACGGTAGACATTCATAACACGCTAGCGCAAGAGACCACGCTGCACTGGCATGGGCTGGAAGTCCCGGGCGAAGTGGATGGGGGGCCTCAGGGCGTCATCAGGCCTGGTGGTAAACGCAGCGTCACCTTTACTCCTGACCAGCGTGCGGCGACCTGCTGGTTCCACCCGCATCAGCATGGCAAAACGGGCCATCAGGTGGCGATGGGGCTGGCCGGTCTGGTGCTGATTGAAGACGATGAAAGCCGCCTGCTGCGCCTGCCAAAACAGTGGGGTATCGACGATGTCCCGGTGATTGTGCAGGACAAAAAATTCAGCGCTGACGGGCAAATTGACTATCAGCTGGACGTAATGAGCGCGGCGGTAGGATGGTTTGGCGATACGCTGCTGACCAACGGCGCAATCTACCCGCAGCATGCCGCGCCAAAAGGCTGGCTGCGTTTACGCCTGCTAAATGGCTGTAACGCCCGCTCGCTGAACTTCGCCACCAGCGATAAACGCCCGCTGTATGTGGTGGCAAGCGACGGCGGCCTGCTGCCGGAACCGGTGAAGGTGAGCGAGCTGCCGATGCTGATGGGCGAGCGCTTCGAGGTGCTGGTGGATATCAGCGATGGCAAAGCGTTTGACCTAGTGACTCTGCCGGTCAGCCAGATGGGGATGGCCGTTGCGCCGTTTGATAAACCCCATCCGGTCCTGCGCATTCAGCCGCTACAGATCGCCGCTTCCGGTACGCTGCCGGACGCCCTCACCACGCTACCCGCACTCCCGTCGCTGGACGGGCTTACGCAGCGTAAACTTCAGCTCTCCATGGACCCGATGCTCGACATGATGGGCATGCAGGCGCTGATGAAGAAGTACGGCAATCAGGCCATGGCGGGAATGCACCACGGCCAGATGATGGGCCATATGAATATGGACCACGGTAAAATGGGCGGCATGGATCACGGCGGCCATGGTTTCGATTTCCACAACGCCAACCGCATCAACGGCAAAGCGTTCGATATGAACACGCCCATGTTCGCCGCCACGAAAGGGCAGTTTGAACGCTGGGTAATTTCAGGCGAAGGCGACATGATGCTGCACCCGTTCCATATCCACGGCACGCAGTTCCGTATTCTCTCTGAGAACGGTAAAGCGCCGGACGCGCATCGCCGGGGCTGGAAAGATACGGTGAGGGTGGAAGGCGGTGTCAGCGAGGTGCTGGTGAAGTTCGACCACGAAGCGCCGAAAGAGTTTGCCTATATGGCCCACTGCCATCTGCTGGAGCATGAAGATACGGGGATGATGCTGGGCTTTACGTATAAAAAAAGCCGGGTGGCGGCTTCGCCTTACCCGGCCTACATAGGACACCCGAAAGCCCGGTAAGCGTTAGCGCCACCGGGCTTTTTCATTACTTAGCGTCGTCAGGCAGTGCATACGCGACAATATAGTCGCCCATCTTCGTGCCAAACGAACCGTGACCACCTGCGGAGATGACAACGTACTGTTTGCCATTCACTTCATAGGTCATCGGCGTTGCCTGTCCACCGGCTGGCAGACGGCCTTGCCACAGTTTTTCACCGTTGGTCATGTTGTAGGCGCGCAGGTAGTTATCTGCGGTTGCCGCGATGAACAGCACGTTACCGGCGGTGGAGATTGGGCCACCCAGCATTGGCATACCCATATTGAACGGCACTGGAACAGGCATCGGGAACGGCATGCTGTCCTGTGGCGTACCAATACGTTTCTTCCAGACGATCTTGTTGGTCTTCAGATCCAGACCGGAGATGTAACCCCAGGCAGGCTGTTTACACGGCAGACCGAACGGAGAAAGGAACGGATTCAGGGTCACACCATAAGGAACGCCATACTGCGGCTGGATACCGGCTTCGGTACCGCTGCCTTTCGCATCTTTAGGCTGCTCCATTGGGTTACCCGGACCGCGTGGGATCAGACGGGAAACGAACGGCAGCGCCATTGGGTTAGCGATGGCGACCTGACGGTTAGGGTCAACGGAGATCCCACCCCACTCGAACATCCCCAGGTTACCCGGGAAGACCAGCGTGCCCTGCTCTGACGGCGGCGTGAAGATGCCTTCATAGCGCAGCTGGTGGAACATCACGCGGCATACCAGCTGGTCAAACATCGTGGCACCCCACATGTCTGCACCACTGAGGTCTTTCTCCGGACGGAAACTCAGATCAGAGAACGGCTGCGTTTTGGTAACGTAGTCGCCTTTGGCCGCACCCTGCGGAACCGGTTTTTCCGGCGCAGGAACAACCAGCTTACCGTTGCTGCGATCCAGCACGAAGATGTTGCCGGTTTTGGCCGGGGCGTAAATCACCGGAACGGTTTTACCGTTAACGGTAATGTCCGCCAGCGTCGGCTGGGACGGCATATCCATATCCCACAGATCGTGGTGAACGGTCTGGTAGCTCCATGCCAGTTTACCGGTCGTTGCGTTCAGCGCCACGATGGAGCTGGCGTAACGTTCCTGCTCCGGCGTACGGTTACCGCCCCAGATATCCGGCGTGGTCACGCCCATCGGCAGGTAAACCAGGTCCAGCTTCGCGTCATACGCTGCCGGTGCCCAGGAGTTCGGTGAGTTAAAGGTAAAGGTGTGTTCATCCGATGGGATCGCGTTGGGATCTTTCGCGCCCGGGTCGAAGGCCCACAGCAGTTTTCCGGTGTTCACGTCGAAACCACGGATAACGCCGGAGGTTTCGCGGGTAGAGAAGTTATCCGTTACCGAACCGGCAATCACGATGGTTTTATCGGTAATGATTGGCGGGGAGGTCGGCTCATACAGACCCGGCGTAGTGTCCGGCATGTTGGTCTGAAGATTCAGAATGCCTTTGTTAGCGAAGGTTTCGCACAGCTTACCGGTCTCAGCGTTGATGGCAAACAGGCGGCCATCGTTCACCGGCAGCATAATGCGGCGAGGACAGTCGGCAATGACTTCCGGGCTGGCATTATCAGCGCGCGCTTCGTGGTAAGAGACGCCGCGGCAGGTGATGTGCTGGAACGACGGGTTGGAGTTCAGCTGTGGATCAAAGTGCCATTTCTCTTTACCGGTGGCCGCGTCGAGCGCGAACAGACGCTGGTGCGCCGTACACAGGTAGAGCATGTTGCCCACTTTAATCGGGGTCACTTCGTTGGTCAGCTCACCCGGATCGTTTGGCATCTTCAGGTCGCCGGTACGGAATACCCAGGCTTCCTTCAGGTTTTTCACGTTGTCCGCGTTGATCTGCTTCAACGGGGAGTAACGTTGACCTTCCTGATTTCGACCATAGGCTGGCCAGTCGCCGTCAGCCACCTGCGAAATAGCCGCAGCCGGTGTGGATTCAGTGTTCAGCGTACCGTGGATCTCCTGCGGGTCGTTGAATCCGGCCCAGGTCAGGATGCCGCCACTAATCAGCAGGGCAACGACCAGACCGGCTACAGCACCACTGGAAGGGACGATCAGACGACGCCAGACAAACGGCAGGATCAGCCAGATACCGAAGAAGACCAGAATGTCGCTGCGCGGCGTCAACGCCCAGAAGTCGAACCCGACCTCCCAGACGCCCCAGATCATGGTTGCGAGCAGTAACGCTGCGTACAGCCACAGAGCAGATTGTTTTCTGCGTAAAAGCAGGACGGTTACGCCAACCATAACCAGACCCGCAATCGGGTAGTACCAGGAGCCGCCAATCGCGACCAGCCATACGCCACCGATTAACAAATACAGCGCGCAGAATGCGGCAAACGCGGCTGTTAATGTCACCAGTAGACGCGGCTGTTTAGTTTTTGTTTCAGCCATAGAAAAGTACTCGTCAGTTTTGTTAATTATTTGCTAGCAATTAATTATAGGTATTAACAACTGTGATCGGAATCACAAATATTGCTTTTTATAACTCATACGCCAGGGCAATCCATTTACTGGTATAATGGCTGGCTTGCGTATCGATGCCGGAGCGAGATTCATCCGCATTGAGAGATTTTCACTAAAATCATTTGGTTAGTAATATGAAACATACTGTTGAAGTGATGATCCCGGAAGCCGAGATCAAAGCGCGTATCGCCGAACTGGGTCGTCAAATCACCGAACATTACAAGGACAGCGGCAGCGAAATGGTGCTGGTCGGTCTGTTGCGTGGTTCTTTCATGTTCATGGCAGACCTGTGCCGTGAAGTGCAGGTGCCGCACGAGGTCGATTTTATGACCGCCTCCAGTTACGGCAGCGGCATGTCCACAACCCGTGATGTGAAAATCCTGAAAGATCTGGATGAAGATATTCGTGGCAAAGATGTGTTGATTGTTGAGGACATCATTGACTCCGGTAACACGCTCTCTAAAGTGCGTGAGATCCTGAGCCTGCGTGAACCAAAATCACTGGCGATTTGTACCCTGCTGGATAAGCCTGAGCGCCGTGAAGTGCAGGTGCCGGTGGAGTTCGTTGGTTTCTCCATCCCGGACGAATTCGTGGTGGGTTACGGCATTGATTACGCGCAGCGTTATCGCCATCTGCCGTATGTTGGGAAAGTAGTGATTCTGGACGAATAATTGCGGGCTGATGCCCTCACCCCAGCCCTCTCCCACAGGGAGAGGGTGAAAACCCCCGGCTTTGTTATTTATGGTTCACATGCTTAAGCTTGAGGTTGGCAATTCCCGAGCGGTAACGCTGTTCCAGCGTTTCGCGGTTGGTGGCGGTCACTTCCAGATTGCGCAGCAGACCGTCGTGAATACCGTACGCCCAGCCGTGGATGGAGACCTTCTGCCCGCGTTTCCAGGCAGACTGCATAATCGTCGAGTGGCCCAGGTTATAGACCTGCTCCATTACGTTCAGCTCACACAAGGTGTCGAGACGGCGCTCCTGCGGCATTTCGCCCAGCAGTGAGCTATGTTTGAACCAGATATCACGAATGTGCAGCAGCCAGTTATCGATTAACCCCAGCTCTGTGTTTTCGACCGCCGCCTGCACGCCGCCGCAGCCGTAGTGGCCACAAATAATGATGTGCTCAACCTCAAGAACGTCAACGGCGTACTGCACAACCGAAAGGCAGTTGAGATCGGTATGAATAACCAGGTTAGCCACATTGCGGTGAACAAACAGTTCGCCAGGTTCAAGACCCGTCAGACGTTCGGCGGGGACACGGCTGTCAGAACATCCAATCCAGAGAAAGCGCGGGTTCTGCGCTTGCGCGAGTTTTCCAAAAAATCCGGGGTCTTCCTCCACCAGCATTTTTGACCATAGTGCATTGTTGCTGATGAGTGTATCTATGTCGTTCATGGAGGTTAGCGACCTGTAACCAAGTGATTGCGTTGCGCTACTATAGGGTAACCCGACTTTTAATGAAACCACACAACGTGTGTCAGAACTTAAGGTAAGTTGAATTCATGGCGATTGCACTGGAGCTTGAACAGCTCAAAAAAACCTACCCGGGGGGCGTTCAGGCGCTGCGCGGGATAGATCTTAAAGTCGAAGCGGGAGATTTCTACGCGCTTCTGGGGCCGAACGGGGCGGGGAAATCCACCACCATCGGGATCATCAGCTCGCTGGTCAACAAAACCTCCGGCCGCGTCAGCGTGTTTGGCTACGATCTGCAAAAAGATGTGGTCAACGCCAAGCGTCAGCTGGGGCTGGTGCCGCAGGAGTTCAACTTCAACCCGTTTGAGACGGTACAGCAGATTGTTGTTAACCAGGCGGGTTACTATGGCGTTGAGCGCAAAGAGGCGCTTGAGCGCAGCGAAAAGTATCTGAAACAGCTCGACCTGTGGGAGAAGCGTAACGAACGCGCGCGGATGTTGTCCGGGGGGATGAAGCGCCGCCTGATGATTGCCCGCGCGCTGATGCACGAGCCAAAGCTGCTTATCCTTGATGAGCCGACTGCTGGCGTGGATATTGAACTGCGTCGTTCCATGTGGGGCTTCCTGAAAGATCTGAACGATAAAGGCACCACCATCATTCTGACCACGCACTATCTGGAAGAGGCGGAAATGCTGTGCCGCAATATCGGCATCATTCAGCACGGTGAGCTGGTGGAAAACACCTCGATGAAGAATCTGCTCTCCAAGCTCAAATCAGAGACCTTTATCCTCGATCTGGCGGCGAAAAGCGCGCTGCCGAAACTGGAGGGCTACAACTATCGCCTGGTCGATACCTCGACGCTGGAGGTAGAAGTGCTGCGCGAGCAGGGTATCAACAGCGTGTTCTCACAGTTGAGTGCGCAGGGCATTCAGGTATTAAGCATGCGTAACAAAGCAAACCGACTGGAAGAGCTGTTTGTCTCTCTGGTGCACGACAAACAAGGAGACAAGGCATGACGCATCTTTACTGGGTCGCGCTGAAAAGCATCTGGGCAAAAGAGATTAACCGCTTTATGCGTATCTGGGTGCAAACCCTGGTGCCGCCGGTGATCACCATGACGCTCTACTTCATCATTTTCGGTAACCTGATTGGCTCCCGCATTGGTGAGATGCACGGTTTTACCTATATGCAGTTTATCGTGCCGGGCCTGATCATGATGGCGGTGATCACCAACGCTTACGCGAACGTAGCGTCGTCGTTCTTTAGCGCCAAGTTCCAGCGCAACATTGAAGAGCTGCTGGTGGCCCCGGTGCCAACGCATGTGATCATCGCCGGTTACGTGGGCGGCGGCGTAGCGCGCGGGCTGTGCGTGGGGATTCTGGTGACGGCGATTTCGTTGTTCTTCGTCCCGTTCCAGGTGCATTCGTGGCTGTTCGTGGCGCTCACATTATTGCTGACGGCGATCCTGTTCTCCCTCGCCGGGCTGCTGAACGCGGTGTTTGCTAAAACGTTTGATGACATCAGCCTGATCCCGACCTTCGTGCTGACGCCGCTGACCTATCTGGGCGGGGTGTTTTACTCCCTGACGCTGTTGCCGCCGTTCTGGCAGGCGCTGTCGCACCTGAACCCGATTGTCTACATGATCAGCGGCTTCCGCTTTGGCTTCCTCGGCATTGCCGATGTCCCGCTGTTCACCACCGTTGTGGTGCTGGTGGTGTTTATCGTGGCATTCTATCTGCTGTGCTGGTATCTGATCCAGCGCGGACGCGGGCTGCGTAGCTAATAGTATGTCCCGGCGACGTTCTGTTTGCCGGGCACTTTCTTTGACAGTTATCACCGTAAACTAACCTTCACCTGGATAAACTACTCGCCTGCTAAGGAGAGACGTTATGCTGGGATGGGTGATCACCTGCCACGATGAAGAGGCACAGGAAATGCTGCTTAAGCTGGAGGCCCGATTTGGCCCCCTGGCGCAATGTCGTGCGGTAAATTACTGGCGAGGGCTGAGCACCAATATGCTCAGCCGGATGATGTGTGACGCGCTGCATGAAACCGACACCGGCGATGGCGTGATTTTTCTCACTGACAGATCCGGCGCGGCGCCATACCGTGCGGCTGCCCTAATGAGCCATAAGCACGATAACTGTGAAGTAATCTCCGGTATCAGCCTGCCTTTACTCGAAGCGATGTATCCGCTGCGCGCAACGTTGAGCAGCGCTGAGTTTCGTCACGCCATTGTGGCGCAGGGCTCGCCGGGCGTCAGCAGCTTGTGGCACCAGCAGCAGAAGAACCCGCCTTTTGTTCTGCTTCACGATCTGTATAAGCATTAAACATTGGTATTGATGCCGCTTTTGTTACAATGGCGGCTGATTTTCTGTGTCGATTTATATTCCATGCTCAAGCGCGTTATCTTTATCCTTCTGCTCGTGGTTTCCGGTGGTGCATCTGCCAGCCTGACCAGCCAGCAAGTCCTTCCTGCTCAGTATATGCAAACCACCGAAGATGCGGCCATCTGGGCGCAGGTGGGAAATGCCGTTGTGAATGTGGGGAATGTCCGCGCCGGGCAGATCCTCGCTGTCTTTCCGGCCGCGGCGGATTACTATGAATTTCGTTTCGGATTCGGTACGGGGTTTATTGATAAAGACCACCTTGAAAAAGTTCAGGGCAAACAACGCGTTGAGGATAGCCTGGGTGACTTGAACAAGCCGCTCAGTAATCAAAACCTCATTACCTGGAAAGACACGCCGGTGTATAACGCCCCCAGCATCGGAAGCGCGCCCTTTGGCACCTTAAGCGCTAATCTTCGCTATCCGATTCTGAATAAGCTGAAAGACCGCCTGAACCAGACCTGGTTCCAGATCCGTATCGGTAATCGTCTGGCATGGGTAAGCAGCCTGGATGCGCAGGAAGATAACGGGCTACCGGTTCTGACCTACCATCATATTTTGCGTGATGAAGAGAACACCCGTTTTCGACATACCTCCACGACGACCAGCGTACGTGCGTTTAATAATCAGATGGCCTGGTTACGCGATCAGGGCTATACCACGCTGACGATGTACCAGCTTGAAGGGTACGTACGTAACAAGATGAACCTGCCCGCGAAAGCGGTGGTGATCACTTTTGATGATGGCCTGAAATCGGTGAGCCGCTATGCGTATCCGGTGCTGAAAGAATATGGCTTCAACGCGACGGCGTTTATAATTTCATCCCGAATCAAAGGCCATCCGCAGAAGTGGGATCCAAAATCGCTACAGTTTATGAGCGTTCAGGAAATCAAGGGCATCCAGGATGTGTTCGACATTCAGTCTCACACTCATTTCCTGCATCGCGTGGATGGCTATAAACACCCCATCCTGTTGAGCCGTAGCTATCACGTGATCCTGTTTGATTTTGAACGCTCACGTCGTGCACTGGCGCAGTTCAACCCGCGCGTGTTGTATGTTTCGTATCCGTTTGGCGGCTATGACAATAAAGCGATAAAGGCAGCGAATGACGCTGGTTTTCATCTGGCAGTGACGACGATGAAGGGGAAGGTGAAGCCGGGGGATAATCCGTTCCTGTTGAAGCGTTTGTATATCTTAAGAACGGACTCACTGGAGACGATGTCGCGGCTGATCAGTAATCAGCCGCAGGGATAGCGGTTAGTCGTATGAAAGGGTGAATACGCCGGTGGCTTTAAACGACCCCGGTTTCACTGTGTTTCCGTTTGCTACCAGTTGAGCAACATAATTAATTTGCTTGGATTCAGGGGTTTGGTAATCCGTTATGACATAGGATGAGTCAGGATTATTCGGCAGAAGTTGAGAGGTTCCGTTATACATGATTTTCACGCCTGCGCCCTCAGCTCCGGACGAAAGCGTATTACCAAGAAGATCATTATTTTTTCCGGTTAGCTTTGAGGTGGTGAGTTTGGTTGTGATATTTGCCACACCGGTACAATTGCTTAAGCTAATGGAAAAAGGGATATCCTTAACCCGATTGTTTTTAATGTCTGAAACATAATATTCTCCCAGGTTAACATTATTAGTACCATCCGATAGCATGGCCATGTCGCAGGTTGGAAGAACGATCGGGATCTGGAATGAGTCCTCGTTGACCACAAATGTCCATGGTCGGTTGTTAGTATCATCTGGATTACCAATAGCCATTTTACCCAGAGTGCCGGGTTTGGGTCTGATTGCGGTTTCTTTGTTCGGGTTGCCTCTGTAACCTTCATCAATATAAATTTGAACTGAGGTGTTTATCCATTTTCTATCCCAGGGGTCAGACTTACCTGAGGATGCAACGGTAGTCCAGCCAGTAGTATTCATAGCGAAGTAACCACCCATGCCTCCATCGCTTTCTGCGGTGTGCACCCTTACGGAATAATAAATCCCCGGAATATTTGTTTCAAACATAGCCCTGCCATAACTGCTCCCCATCAGCAAGGTCGGGTTTGTTTGTGACACGAGGTTAAAACCATCGTCCCCCATACCACATTCGGCCTGAATGCCTGGTGTCAGGTTAACGTTAAAAAGAGTACTGGCATAATTACCCGGAGGGGGAAGACGTACGGTGCCACCTGAGTAGTCAGAATTGATCAGCGTGGTTGTGCCGCCTTTTCCATTATTCATGCGGCACTCATCTGCCCAGCAGGAGTGGCTGAGGGTTAATAACGCGCTCGCCATGGCAAACGCCATTGTGCCTTTCACGTTGAAACCCTGTCTTATAAAGTTGAACATTCTCATCCTTTTTCCTGTTCTGATTATTATTCGTAAGTGACGTCAACCAATACTTTACTGGTAACGACACCACCAGCCACTACGCCAATATTTTGATATCGGGCATAGAACTGATAATCCGTTAAAAATGCAGTATCCTGACCGCTTACGTCATAAGTGATTTTTGACGTGCCGTCGTTGTTTAAAACATTCTTTTTATATTTTTCAGAGAAAACGACGACGCCGACATTTTTTGCCGCGCCTGCGGCGGTATCATCACTTTTGAAAACCTGATTTTGTCCTGGCCAGAAACCCGACTGCGGCGAAAAGCTAAAACTCAGCTTTTTAGCCGTACCGCTGTCTCCATAGCAATCATCTACATGGATCTTAAAAGGCGTACCGCCTGCATCATCGGTTGCAGTAAAACGATCGCTACCATCCGGGTTATAAAACCAACTGCGCATCGCATTGGGGAGATAAATTTCGCCGTCATTTTCCACGGTCATCTTACAGGTGCTATTAACAATGTTAGCGGTAATATTTACGTCTAATCCTGAGCTTGCCTGGCTTACGCCAGGCAAGATGCCACCAGCCAAGCCCATAAGCAACACAAGACCGGGCTGGTATAAAATAAACGGTGATTGTTGCATACTGGTTCCTGGTATTATGGATAAGCGATAGTAAACGTGACTGGCGCAGTAACCGCCCCCGCGCCTACATCAGCAATGGTTTGGCCTTGCCCGATAACGATACGGGAATTCATCGGGAATTCACCGGTACCATCAGTAATGGTGACATCCTTAGCAGCCGGAGGCGTGTTACAGCTCATAAGCTCGCCAGTATCGACAACACCCGACCAGATCTCAAAGCCCGTTGCTAAGCCGCCAGAGTAAGAATCACCCGTCTTGTTGACGCCACTGCATTCACCACCAGCGCCTTTCGCAGCGGACACCGTTGCCTTGGTTACTCCAGAACAGTTGGTGAAACTAATCTTGAGCGGCTCGACACGGGTTTTGTTCACCAGATCGGATTTGTATACGTCGCCGAACGCAATTTCAGTGGAGGCTGTTCCTGCATCGTTAAGTACTTTTGCGGTACATGTGCCTGATACAATTTTTGATTTAATCGTTAATTCGACACTAGGGGTGCCTGTAATAGCTGCGCTTGCCATTCCCGAGAACAGAAGAGCAGAAACGGACAGGGCGATAAAAGTAGAATTGAATTTCATAATGTTGCTCCGTTTTCCTGCACTAATCACTCGTAGATAAATTCAAAGGTCGCCACGGCCTGAAAATCACCTATGGTCATCCTGTTTTCCTGTGTTTCACGTAAGGTGGCCACCAGAGCAACTTCCTTATTCTGGATTTCTGTTGGACTCCAGACCAGGCGCTCGTTATCGTCCTCAGAGTTAATGATAAACGGGGCATCCGGTGCGCTGGCTCTGGCAATCTCAACAGCAGAGAAGTCTGCACCTCCGTCGATTTTTTGTATTTGGTTAACAAGGCCTGAGTATAAATATCCAGATCTTGTTCCCGATACTTTGGTTTTCAATGAGGTCAGTGATGCCGGGCATTCAACGAGCACGATTTTGAAATTGGCATTTGCCGTTCCGGCTTTGACATCATCTAAACGTACCTGACCGTTATTACCGATAGTCAGCGTTTGCTGCGTATCTGAACCCGTACCGCCGACCAGTTTCATATCGCAGGTGGTTTCGCGGATATTGGCAGTGAAGTTAACATTGAGATCGGCTGCCGCAGCAGAACCTGACATCGCTAACATTGCTAATGCGATTAATGAATAACCGCAATGATTTTTCTTCATATTATTTCCCATGGGTGTGATTCCCTGTTTTAACATCATTACATTTGGCACTGTTGATTACTCAGAATCGTGGTTAAGCCTGCTTTCTTCGCATTTTCAGGAATCTGATAATGCACCGTGCAAGAGCTGGATCCATCGCTTCCCCATACCACCCGGAGAGCGCCTTTGTCTTCCACACCGCGTACATAAGCTTGTCCTGCCTGGCCTACCGTTCCGATAGATTCGTTTTTCTCATTCAGAACGTCTGCACCTAACGGAATAAAGCCGTTATCAGAACGTTGTAATTCCAGAACAAGCGAACGACCTTCATCCGTTTCAAAATTCACTAATACAACGGAGCCATTGCGAGGTACGGCAACAGCGCTGGTATTTTTGATTTCAACGTCTGCTTCGAGAGTGCTGATATCGAGCGATACTCGGTTTTCTCTGTAGGCTGACATATACGGCATAATCCCGTACCCGGAGCTGTTAATGCGGCTTTGGCCGTAACCCAGCCGAGCACCCGTTGCGCCACTTGCTTTTACCAGCGCAAGTGAATCCGTTTCGCCGATACTGCCGGATGTAAATACAACGCCACCCGAGTGGACAACCATTCCGCCGTTATAACTCGCGGAATACTGTTTACTATTGTCATCGCCAAAGGACGCTGAGACACCGAGCGGCCCGTAAGGACTGTTCCATGAGCTATAGCCACTGACCTGGTTCAGGTTGCCGTAGTTGCCCCCGCTTGATGAGGCGCTAACGGAATAGCTCACTTCACTGTTTATGGAGTTGCCGCTTGCCGTAGAGTTAAAACTGGTACCGCCTTTTAAATCAGTGCGCAGGCTCATGTTGACGTTATTGAATCCGCCTGACTGCGCGCTATCTTTATTGAATATGCTGAATGGAATACTGACGTTTAAATAAACGCTGTCATCCTTTTCCCCTGTTTCGTTGTACGTGCGTTGCACAGAAACGCTATAGCTACCGTAAGCAAAACTATTGTTGTAACCCACGCTGTAGTCGGAGGTGGAGCTGGAGTCATTCCAGTAATCCTGCCAGGTACCGCTAATATAGAGTGAGCCGTATTCATCACCGTTAACATTCAATGGCTGGTTCAGGCTGACCTGTATCTGGTTTTTGGTACGCTGATAATCAGCATAAAGCTCGGCATTGCTGTCATAAGATCGATTGCCATATTCCTCGTGATGAATACTGTCCTGCAATGAGGCGGCATCGTTAAGGCTGAGATAATCTTCTGTAGAGAAGCGATAAGCTGCCACGTTAAGAGATGTGTTAGTAGCTTCAAGCATTTTGCTGTAGGTCAGCCGATAACTTTGCCCTTTAAGCGTGTCCAGCCCGTCGATATCGGCATAGGACCCGGTAACATCTAATGCGAATGCACCAATACGGGTATTCATAGCCAGACCAAGCAGGCCGGCGTAGAAATCCATATCCGTATATTGCGCACCCACGTAACCGGTAAAGGTATTATTCAGACCATACGCGTAAGTTGCGTAGCCAACGTTTGGCTTATCGTGCAATGAATCATCATTCAGCTCACCTAAACCCACATCCCAGCGGCTGGAGCCTGGGCGGAGCATTTGTGTAACTGAGGAGAACGGAACGGTAAACGTCCGTTTACTTCCATCGGCTTCCTCTACAGTGACAATCAAATCATTGCCATAGCCTGTTGTACTGAGGTCATTGATCTCGAAAGCACCGGGTGGAACGGTGGTTTCATAAATTTTATTGCCGCTTTGCGTTACGCTAACTTTGGCGTTACTGTTTGCCACACCACGAATTACTGGCGCGTAGCCAGAGGTGCCTTCCGGGAGCATGCGGTCATCGTTATACATACGCGCACCACGCAGGCTCACCGAGTCAAAGACATCACCGCGTGTGTAGGAATCACCCATTACCATCTGTGCGTTAAGTGGTGTGATGTCTCGCTGGAGGTAGATATCCTGGCTGGAATAATGTGTGCCATTATCGCTGTCCCAGTTCAGACTGCCGCGAGAACGTAAACGCCACGGCCCCACGTTCAGGCCATAATGCAAGCCCGCATAAGCGGTATCTGAATTGGTGCCGTTTGACTCGCTGTGCCAGGTATTAAGATCGTATGAGAGTAATCCGGCCGGAACACCATTATCCCATAATGAAGGATCGACATACCCTGCTGGAAGCTTAAGCACGTAGATTTGCGGGAAATTAAGATCCATTTCCTGCTTGCTACTATCAAAATTTTCAGAAGCACCGGGATAATATTTTTTGATATCTACGCAAGACGTTTCGTCGTTTTTGACATCATCGCCTAATATGCTGGTATCAACGCCTGCCTGTGTCAGCGTGAGTTTAGTCAGACATGCTGAGGCACGTGGCGTTTTGTTATCAATGAATGTCATCTCGACCGTGGATTTTGAATTGCCATTCAAATTCACTTTTACACGGTAAGTACCTGGCAGAACTGGGTTGCCATAAGCATAACGATCGACATTGATACCTCCACCATTATCGATAAGGAACTGGTCATTAAATTCAATGGCCGATTCTGTTTCGGATGAGGTGTCTACAGCTTTTTTTTCAGTCTCGCTGGCATGCAGAGGAAATGCTGCACAGATTGCGAGACATAAAATTGATCGTTGAAATAGCATGCTTCATCCAGACAAGTCGTCGTATGAATGCTATGAATCATTCATACGTGTTATATTTATAATGTGGCGGTGGTGCGGTTATTAATTTACTTTGCTTTCAAAAGTATCAGAGCCGCCATTGTCATTAATGGTTTCGTAAGCAACAGTGCCGGTGGCAGTACTACCTAAACCTTTTACCTGCATAATTTGAGTACTAAACGGTAAAATGGATTTATGCTCAACCTGGTACTCTTTATTTGCTGATTTCAGCTTTACATTTGAAATAGAAACGTTGTAAGGGGAATCATTGTGTGCGATCAGGTTTAGCGTATTATCTTGTTTTTGTTGTGACCACGTTACTTTGGCGGCTGCATCTCCTGGCGTACCTTTCAGGCCGTCAGGTCGGAAAAAGAGTTTAATACGTGTGCGGAATGCCAGCTGGAGCTGGTTAGGATTTTCACCGTCTTTCACTTTTGACTTCGGTGGAATCTCGAGCACATTGAACCAGAATAGGGATTCGCGATCTTGCGGCAATGAACCACCCAGGTATGAGATCCGAACGGATTGACCTTTTTGCGGATCAATTCGGGATACTGGTGGAGTAATAATAAACGGTAATTTTAATTCCTGTGGGTTGGTGTCATCGCGACCGTCATCCAGCCATGATTGAACTAATAGTGGTTTTTTGCCACGGTTGTCTAAAGAAACGATGACATCTTTTTGCGACTGCTGATAAACAATACGTGTTCCCGAAATAACGATATCTGCGCTTGCCTGGAATGACGCGACAGCAGCAGCTGTAAAGCAGGCAGCTTTAAATCCTTTATAAAATGATGTGCTTAACATTTTTCCACTTCCTGTTGGAATGATATCAATAGTCCCCTGACGTACGTCAGGGGATAATATGAGCATTTTATTTATGCGCTTAAAATTACTCGTAGATCATGGTGAATGCAGCTTGTGCCTGAACCACACCAGCTGACACTGGGTTGTTGGCCGCATCCCAGTTCTGACCCTGGGTATACGCTACACGGTAGTAAAGTGCGCCTGCGCCTGTGGTATCAATCGTTGCTTTCTGGGTATTGTTGGTCTGATCCAGTTTGATCTGATCGGTAGCGGAGTTGCCATCGTTTGACAGTACCAGATTGACGTTTTTAGCGGCGCCTTGAGTATTTGATGGTGGAACCAGCAGACCGCCGGAAGTTGAAGAAGAACCCGCCCAGGAATCAAACTGAGCAGATGCCTGGTTGACGGTAGCAGAATCACAACCTGTCAGGGTGAGGGAGAATTTCTTTTCTCCCAGGGTGCTGGTGGTACCCAGCGCATTAGCGAAGTCTTTTACAAACACGGTATCCAGGTTAACGTCAAAATCATTACCATCCTGGTCAATCTTCTGATCCAGGGATACTTTACAGGTGTTATTAGAAACCATACCGTGGAAAGTAATAGTGCCTGTATCTGAAGGAATATCAGCTGCCATTGCAGAACCCGCACTCAGAACCATTGCTACTACAGTTGCCAGACCTAATTTATTAAAAGACATTTTTTATATCCATATTTAAATGCTAGAAAAGTGAACATAAGCAAGGCTTATGTTCGTTCCGAACAGATGCTTCGGGAAAAGGATTCTAAGTGATGAGTAATGGTTGTGAGAAGCCGTTAGGCATTAGAAATACTTAAACGATCTTTAAGTCAATATGATTATTTAATAGTGAATGATAATAATTGTTCATCATTTTGATGAGCAGGTGTTCGGCAGGGTGACTTGAATATATTAATAAAAATATATAAAAAGAACGCTATTCATTTTAATTATGTATAAATTACCCAACCTATTTGTCGGGTAATTTATAACAGTACTATTGGCTTAGGCAACCTGAACCGGAATTGCCTTCGCAATACGTTTCATTTCATTATCGCCTTCAAAGTATGCCACTTTTGGCTGCCAGCGACGTGCCTCTTCGTCAGACATCATCACAAAGCTGGCAATAATGACGATATCACCCACGTCCGCGCAGTGCGCCGCTGCCCCATTAACGGAGATGATTTTAGACCCGCGTTCAGCGGCAATCGCGTACGTTGAAAAGCGTTTGCCGTTATTAACGTTCCAGATATCAATAGCTTCGTTTTCGAGAATACCCGCCGCGTCGAGAAAATCCTGGTCGATCGCGCAGGAGCCTTCATAGTGCAGGTCGGCCTGGGTGACTTTCACACGGTGAAGCTTACCTTGTAGCATTTTGCGAATCATTACGTTTACCTTTCACTTCCGGGTAGTAAAACTACGCCAGTTCAACCACTTTGTTGTCGATAAGGCGGGCCTGGCCGAGCCAAGCCGCCACCAGAATTACCGCACGTTTGCTGGTATCTGAGAGTTCCAGAAGCGTATCGGCATCCCGAATTTGAACGTCGTCAGCACGAAGACCTTTCTCGTTCAGCGCCTGTTCAGCCAGAGCGATGATTTCTTCTGCGGTTAATTCTTTTGCCAGCAGTTGCTCTGCCATGGTATTCATGACTTTGCTTAAGCCTGGCGCAATTTTACGCTGTTCCGCAGTCAGATAGCCGTTACGGGAGCTAAGCGCCAGGCCATCTTTCGCACGTACAATCGGCACGCCGACAATCTCTATGTCGTAGCCCATATCGGCAACCATTTTGCGGATCAGCGCCAGCTGCTGGAAATCTTTCTCGCCAAAGCAGGCGATGTCCGGCTGCACCAGGTTAAACAGCTTGCTGACGATGGTGGAAACGCCGCGGAAATGGCCCGGACGGCTGGCACCCTCCAGCATGGTCGAAATACCCGGTACGTCGACGTAGGTCGCTTCAGTGGTACCCTGAGGATAAACATCTGCGGGGGCCGGTGCGAAGACGATATCCGCATGACGTTTTTTGAGCTTCTCGCAATCTTCCTGCAAGGTACGTGGATAGCGCGCCAGATCGTCTTCGCGATCGAACTGCATCGGGTTAACGAAGATACTGACTACCACGATATCTGCACGGGCTCTCGCTTCATCGACCAGCTTCATATGGCCGTCGTGCAGATTGCCCATGGTCGGGACCAGGGCGATACGTTTACCTTCCTGACGTGCACGGCGGATATGCTGGCGCAGCAGCGGCAGAGTTTCTATGATTAGCACACCTGGACTCCTTAATGGAAACTGTGTTCTTCGCCCGGATAAACGCCGGACTCAACCTCGGCAATATACTGCCGCACAGCAGCACGCATGTCGCCTGCTTCTGTCAGGAAATTTTTAGCAAATTTTGGAATGTGACCGCCGGTGATCCCGAAGGCGTCGTGCATGACCAGAATCTGGCCATCGGTGACGTTGCCCGCGCCGATGCCGATCACCGGAATCGACAGCGCCTCAGTGATACGCTTAGCCAGCTCAACCGGCACACACTCCAGCACCAGCAGCTGTGCACCAGCGGCTTCCAGCGCCAGGGCATCATCAAACAGCGTCTGCGCCGCATCGCCACGCCCCTGAACTTTATAACCGCCAAAGATATTCACGGATTGCGGCGTCAGCCCTAAGTGCCCGCAAACTGGCACGGCCCGTTCGGTGAGCATTTTCACCGTATCGACCAGCCAGTCGCCGCCTTCGATTTTGACCATATTGGCGCCGGCGCGCATCACAGTTGCCGCATTTTCAAAGGCCTGTTCCGGGGTGGCATACGCCATAAACGGCAGATCGGAAAGTAGCAGGCAGGCGGGCGCACCCCGGCGCACGGCGCGGGTATGGTAAGCAATATCCTCGACCGTGACCGGCAGAGTAGAATCATGTCCTTGTACCGTCATCCCTAACGAGTCTCCGACCAGCATGACGTTGATCCCTTCTTCGGCAAACAGTTTTGCGAAGCTGTAGTCATACGCGGTGATAGTGGCGAAGCGTTTCTTTTCCTGTTTGCATTTCTGCAATAAGGAGATGGTAGTTGGTTTCATACTGTTTCCTGATGGCCCAAAAGCGGATCTTTGCGCATTCTAACAGTAACATTCGAGGGAACAATGATTTTAGGCAATCGATTAACCATATTTGACACATGGCAAATCGGGGGTGACACGGGATTACCAGCGGACCGGTTTTTCCGCGTTGAGGCTTTGCAGAACGGCGTTCAGCGAGGTGCCGTCAGGGAAGGTGAGATCGGGGGCGACTTCAAACAGTGGCCAGAGCATAAACCCACGGTTTTTCATGTCATAGTGCGGAACGGTGAGGCGCTCGGTGTTAATCACCTTGTGGCCGAAAAGCATAATATCGAGGTCGAGCGTGCGCGGTCCCCAGCGTTCGGCTTTACGTACGCGACCCTGCTGTAGCTCAATACGCTGGGTATTATCCAGCAGCGTTTCTGCGTCAAGGGCTGTTTCCAGCACCACGGCGGCGTTCAGATAATCAGGCTGATCCTGCGGGCCGAGCGGGGGCGTACGGTAAAAGGAGGAGACCGCCACGATATGGCTTTGCGGGATCTCCCCCAGCGCCTGAACGGCAGCGTTAACCTGCACAAGCGGAGAGGCCAGATTGCTGCCGATGGCAATATACGCAAGGGTCATGCTGTGCCTTCACGACGCGGCGCGCGCTTGCGCGGGCGACGGTGACGACGGCGCGGTGCCGGCTCGTCATCCAGATCCGTGAGCATATCTTTTTGCTCCGGTGGTGCAGAGACCTGAAATTCTCCCCACCACTGCGCCAGGCGCTGTAGCTCCTGGTTTCTTTCGACTTCAGCACGCAGAGAGAGTAAATCGAACGCGGCGCGGAACTTAGGATGCTCCATCAGTTTCCAGGCACGTTTACCCTGACGGCGGGACATACGCAGCTGAAGCTGCCAGATATCACGCACCAGCGTGGTAATACGTTTCGGGATCGCCAGCGTGCGACAGCCTTCGTCCAGCACGTCGTTTGCCGCCAGCGCGAACGCATCATAATAGGCGAGGCCGCTCTCCTGGGTAATGCGCTGCGCCGTTTCCAGCAGCGGATACCAGAACATGGCCGCGAACAGGAACGCCGGATTCACGCGCATATCGTTATGAATACGGGTATCCGTGTTCTTCAGCACCTGTGCAATCATCCGCTCCATTGCGCTGTCACCGTTTTCGGTGAAGTAGCGGGTAATGGTCGGGAACAGCGGCTGGAACAGGTTGTATTCACGCAGCAAATTGTAGGTTTCAAACCCGTAGCCTGCCTGGAGCAGCTTTAACGACTCCTCAAACAGACGGGCAGGGGGGACGTCGTTAATCAGCGTCGCCAGGCGCGGGATCGGCTCTGCGGTTTCCGGGCTGATACGCATGTTTAGCTTGGCGGCGAAACGCACGGCGCGCAGCATCCGGACCGGATCTTCGCGATAGCGCGTTTCCGGCGTGCCGATCAGGCGAATCAGGCCGTCTTTCAGATCCTGCATACCGCCGACGTAATCGCGCACGGTAAAATCCGCCACGCTGTAGTAAAGGCTGTTGATGGTGAAATCGCGACGCTGAGCATCTTCTTCAATAGAGCCGAAGATGTTGTCGCGCAGCAGCATGCCGTTTTGGCCGCGCTGGGAAGTTGTGCGATCGTTGACGCCCGCTTCGTGGTGACCGCGGAAGGTCGCCACTTCAATAATTTCCGGTCCAAACATCACGTGCGCCAGACGGAAACGGCGACCAACCAGACGGCAGTTGCGGAATAATTTACGCACCTGTTCAGGCGTGGCGCTGGTCGTCACGTCGAAATCTTTTGGTTTTTTGCCCAGCAGTAAATCGCGCACCCCGCCGCCGACGAGATAGGCCTCGTAGCCTGCTTTATTCAGACGATAGAGCACCTTGAGGGCATTTTCACTGATATCTTTGCGGGAAATATTGTGCTGCTCACGCGGAATGACCGACATGTGTGGCTGTGCAATAGCATCATTCGCCATGCTCTCTTCGCGGCTCAGCACTTTACGGCAAAAATTAGCGACTCGGGTAAAAATAGTACACCTCGTAGTGTGTTTTGTTATCAAAAAAGCGGCTAATCATAGCTCAGCGCAACGCATTTGAGAATGCTGGATTTTTGGCACGGCCATAAGCGTCCAGTCAGCAATGGCCGTTTTCAGCAATTCATCCAGACTCAGATCCTGCCATTCCTGCGTTACATTCTGGTTGAGAAATCGCAGCGCGTCGATCAATACCGGGCGCGGATCGCCGTCAGGCAGCGCCGGGGCATGATTCTGTTTTGACAGCTTACTCCCCTGTTCATTGACCGCCAGCGGCAGATGGATGTAATCCGGCACCGTCCAGCCAAACTGCTGGTAAAGCGATATTTGCCGCACGGTAGGCTCAACCAAATCCGCCCCACGCACGATTTCCGTGACGCCCTGGAAATGGTCATCGACAACCACCGCCAGGTTATAGGCAAACAAGCCATCGCGACGGTGAATAATAAAATCTTCACGCGCCAGACGATCATCCGCCTGAATGGTTCCTGAGAGGACATCGGTAAACTGCGTCACCGGAGCGCGCTGTATCAGCCGTACGGCGGCATTCTCAGGGCCGTTGTGCCGCGTACGGCAGTGGCCGTCGTAAACGCCACCCACGCTCTGAATTCGCGCACGCGTGCAGGTGCAGTTATAGGAAAGGCCCTGTTCAGCAAGCCACGCCAGACGTTCACGGTAGGCATCATGGCGTTGAGACTGCCAGAGTACGTCGCCGTCCCAGTGAAGACCGTAATGTTCCAGCTGACGCAGAATAGTTTCTGCCGCACCGGGAACTTCACGCGGAGGATCGATATCTTCAATGCGAACCAGCCATTTACCCTGACGGGCGCGAGCCTGTAGGTAGCTGCCGAGCGCGGCAATTAATGAGCCGAAGTGTAATTCACCGGAGGGAGATGGCGCAAAGCGCCCGATATAGTGAGATTCAGACATATCAACGGTAACAAGGCGGGAGAAACTCCCGCCTTAGCAGAGTAGTGAGAGGGAAGGCGTTAGCCAGCCATCTGTTTTTCGCGGATTTCTGCCAGCGTTTTACAGTCGATGCACAGATCGGCTGTTGGACGCGCTTCCAGACGACGAATACCGATTTCAACACCGCAGGATTCGCAGTAGCCAAAATCTTCGTCCTCGACCTTTTTCAGCGTTTTCTCGATCTTTTTGATCAGTTTGCGCTCGCGGTCACGGTTACGCAGTTCGAGGCTGAACTCTTCTTCCTGAGCGGCACGGTCGACCGGATCCGGGAAGTTAGCAGCTTCATCCTGCATATGTGTAACGGTGCGATCGACTTCATCCCTGAGTTGATTACGCCATGCTTCAAGAATACGCTTGAAGTGCGACAGCTGGGCTTCGTTCATATACTCTTCGCCCGGCTTCTCTTGATACGGCTCCACCCCAGCGATGGCGAGAATACTCAGGGACGATGTTTTACGGTTTTGCCCTTCTTGCATGTTGCTTCTCCTTAACACGCACTATCGATCCCCGTGTTGGGGGAAAAATCAGGTCGCTATAAATAGCAGATGCTTTTCCGTATGGCAATTATCTAAACGTAACACTTGACAACCCTGTGAGGAAAAGCGTATTTGCGCACGCGGCCAGAACACTTATTAGTCAATCGTCTAATCCCTTATAAGACAATGGGAAGAGAGGATCTCAGAGTCATATTATCGGCAGAAAGTTCCGCTTTATAAGCGAAAATCTCTACCCCCTGCTTTTGTGCCTCATTCAACAATTGCGCGTATTTAGGATCAATATGACGGGCCGGGGAAAACCGTTCAATGGCTGAATGCAGAACCGCAAACAGCAACACGGCGCGCTTGCCCGCCGCCGCTACACTCATTAGCTCCCGCAGATGCTTCTGGCCACGTAGCGTTACCGCATCCGGAAAGAAGCCGTTTTCCTCTTCCGCTAACGTCACTGATTTCACTTCAATATAGCACTCAGGGCGGTCTTCCGCCTGTAACATAAAATCAATTCTGCTGCTTTCATCGCCATATTTCACTTCGCTTTTTTGCGTGCCGTAACCCACCAGTTCAGGAAGGATTCCATTTGTCAGGGCTTCCTTAACCAGCTGATTTGCGCGCAGGGTATTAACGCAAATAAATGCCCCGCTTTGCGTTTCGGTCATTTCCCAGGTATGAGGATATTTGCGTTTAGTATTTTCTGATGTGGAATACCAGACCGTGTCACCCGGCGTGGCGCAACCGGTCATGGCGCCGGTGTTAGGACAATGCAGCGTGAGCGTTTCGCCCTCAGGCGTGATCACGTCAGCGAGAAAGCGTTTGTAACGCTGGATCAGCGTGGCGGGCTGGAGTGCAGGGCTAAACTTCATCAGGATTCCTTAACGTGTCGCCCAGCGTCCAGCGCTGGAGCGGAGTGTAGCGGGTGCGTCCTTGTACAAAGGCAGATTCGTACAGCGCAAATTCATTCACCTGAAAAGACCAGTGAAAGCCCGGTGGCGGGATGGCAACAGCCTGACCCACATCGCGCAGCAGGGTAATGTGGGGATGAAACGGCTGCGGGCTCTGATAACAGCCGCTGCGCGCGGCCTGTGCCCGCAGCATGTTGGCGAGCTGGAGCAGTCCGCGAGGGGGTTGCCGCGTCCCCAGCCAGACCACCCGAGAGCGCAGCCATTGCCCGGCATCGTCAAGATGCAGCGTAAAACCCGGCTGAGAAATGCGTCCGGCCATTGCGCTTAACGCGCGCTGCTTTTCTGCGCTCACCTCGCCAAGAAAAGCTAACGTCAGGTGCATATTGGCGGCGACGACAGGGCGGCCCGCTTTCGCGGGGAAGTGGCTGGCGCGCCAGCGAACAATTTGCCGTTGAAGCGTGGTGGGTAATTCAATGGCGAAGAATAGCCGTTTTGACTCAGACATGCGCAAGACTCGGTGATGATATGCGCCGATGCTACAATGTACGCCGATTAATGTTAACCCTCTGGAGCCGTAAGTGTCCTCTTTGCCCGTCGCCGTCGTCCTTCCTGAGCTTCTCGCAGCCTTAGAACATGCGCCACAGGTTTTGCTCAGCGCGCCCACCGGAGCGGGTAAATCCACCTGGCTGCCCCTGCAAATTCTGCGCGAGGGGAGCATCAGCGGGAAAATTATCCTGCTGGAACCGCGCAGGCTGGCGGCGCGCAATGTGGCGCAGCGCCTGGCGGAACTGCTGAATGAAAAACCGGGCGAGACGGTAGGGTACCGGATGCGCGCCGAAACCTGCATTGGCCCGTCTACGCGGCTGGAGGTGGTCACTGAAGGCATTCTTACCCGTATGCTGCAAAACGATCCGGAGCTGAGCGGCGTCGGGCTGGTGATCCTTGATGAATTTCACGAGCGCAGCCTCCAGGCCGATCTGGCCCTTGCGCTGCTGCTCGACGTTCAGCAGGGGCTGCGCGACGACCTTCGGCTGCTGATTATGTCGGCGACGCTGGATAACGAGCGGCTCCGGCAGACGCTCCCTGACGCGCCGATGATCTCCTCTGAAGGGCGTGCGTTCCCGGTCGAGCGCCGCTATCAGCCGCTGCCTGGCCATCAGCGTTTTGACGAAGCCGTTGCCATCGCCACCGCCGAATTGCTCCGTCAGGAACCCGGCTCGCTGCTGCTGTTTTTACCCGGCGTAGGCGAAATCCAGCGCGTACAGGAGCAACTGGCATCCAGGGTGAGCAGTGACGTTATGCTGTGCCCGCTCTACGGCGCGCTGCATTTGGCTGACCAGCGCAAGGCGATCCTTCCCGCACCGGCGGGGCAGCGCAAAGTGGTACTGGCGACCAATATCGCCGAAACCAGTTTGACCATCGAAGGCATTCGCCTGGTGGTGGACAGTACGCAGGAGAGGGTGGCCAGTTTTGATCCGCGTACCGGGCTGACCAGGCTACTGACGCAGCGCATCAGCCAGGCCTCAATGGTGCAGCGCGCAGGCCGAGCTGGGCGTCTTGAGCCGGGTATTTGCCTGCATTTAACCAGCGCCGAGCAGGCGGAGCGTGCGGCATTGCAGAGTACGCCTGAGATTTTACAAAGCGATCTCTCCGGGCTGGTAATGGATCTGATGCAGTGGGGCTGCCCGGACCCTGACCAGCTCACCTGGCTTAATCCTCCGCCTGTTGTGAACCTTTCCGCCGCGCGCAGCCTGCTGACCCAGCTTGGCGCGCTGGAAGGCGAGCGACTGACGGCGCGCGGCCAGAAAATGGCGGCGCTGGGCAACGATCCGCGTCTGGCAGTGATGCTGGTGGCAGCACAAGGCGACGATGAAATTGCCACGGCGGCAAAACTGGCGGCTATTCTTGAGGAGCCGCCGCGCGGTGGCAGCAGCGATCTGGGACAGGCCTTTTCACGCCAGCAGGGAAACTGGCAACAGCGCGCGCAGCAGTTGTGTCACCGCCTGAAGAGCCGGGGAGGATCGCCTGACAGCGATAAAGTTATCCCTCTTCTGGCCCAGGCCTTCCCGGACAGAATCGCGCGCCGTCGCGGGCTGGATGGTCGTTATCAACTGGCAAATGGGATGGGCGCGATGCTTGACAGCGATGATGCTCTGACGCGTCATGAATGGCTGATCGCGCCGCTCTTACTCCAGGGCAGTCACTCCCCGGATGCGCGCATCTTGCAGGCGGTTGCCGTAGATATTGACGCCCTGACGCGTGCCTGCCCGCAGCTGCTTCAGCAATCTGACATCGTCGAATGGGATGATGCCCAGGGCACGCTGAAGGCGTTCCGTCGTAGCCAGATTGGCAAACTGACGCTCGGGACAAAACCGCTGGCTAAGCCGTCGGAGGAAGAGTTACACCAGGCGATGCTGAACGGCATTCGGGAAAAAGGGCTGAGCGTATTGAACTGGACGCCTGAGGCTGAACAATATCGTATACGTCTGCACTGCGCCGCGAAGTGGCTGCCGGAACAGGGGTGGCCAGCGGTGGATGATGAGACGCTGCTCGCGACGCTTGAACAGTGGTTGTTGCCGCAGATGAGCGGCGTACACTCCCTGCGCGCCCTTAAGGCGCTTGATGTTAAGGCAGCGTTACAGAATTTACTGGACTGGTCGTTACGTCAACGTCTGGATAGTGAACTGCCTGGGCATTACACTGTGCCAACCGGGAGTCGGATTGCCATTCGTTATCATGAGGATAATCCGCCAGCGCTGGCGGTTCGGATGCAGGAGATGTTTGGTGAGGCCACCACGCCGTCCATCGCTGAAGGGCGCGTGCCGTTAGTGCTTGAGCTGCTTTCGCCTGCGCATCGTCCCTTGCAGATCACCCGCGATCTGGGTGCGTTCTGGGCGGGGAGCTATCGTGAAGTGCAGAAAGAGATGAAGGGGCGATATCCCAAACACGTCTGGCCGGACGATCCGGCGAATACCGCGCCGACACGGCGCACGAAGAAATATTCGTAATGGGGGAGTGCGGCCTGAAAGGTAAAGTGCGGCCTGATGCCCTCACCCCGGCCCTCTCCCACAGGGAGAGGGAGAAAACACTAAAGACTTTCCTGTCAGGAAAGTCTTGCTGTTTATTTTGAGAGATTTCTTCTTTCACTGACCTGTGCAAGATAAGAAAATCTGGCCTTTGCGCCTGAATGTTGCGGAGAAAAAGCATGGCGGGGAATGACCGCGAGCCAATAGGACGTAAGGGAAAGCCGACGCGTCCGGCGAAAGAAAAGGTAAGCCGTCGTCGCCTCAGAGATGAGGAGTATGACGATGACTATGAAGACGATTATGAGGATGAAGAACCGATGCCGCGTAAAGGGAAAGGCAAAGGGCGTAAGCCTCGTGGTAAGCGCGGCTGGTTCTGGCTGCTGCTGAAGCTGTTTATTGTTTTTGTTGTCCTGATCGCGATTTACGGCGTTTATCTGGATCAGAAGATCCGCAGCCGTATCGACGGGAAAGTCTGGCAATTGCCTGCGGCAGTGTACGGCCGCATGGTGAACCTTGAGCCGGACATGTCCATCAGCAAGAATGAGATGGTGAAGCTGCTGCAAGCCACGCAGTATCGTCAGGTCACGAAAATGACCCGTCCGGGTGAATTTACCGTCCAGGCGAAAAGCATTGAGATGATCCGCCGTCCGTTCGACTTCCCGGACAGTAAAGAGGGGCAGGTGCGCGCGCGTCTGACCTTTGACGGCGATCGCCTGGAAACCATTGAGAACATGGATAACGATCGCCAGTTCGGTTTCTTCCGTCTCGATCCGCGTCTCATCACCATGCTGTCGTCCGCAAACGGCGAACAGCGCCTGTTCGTGGCGCGTAACGGCTTCCCGGATCTGCTGGTGGATACCCTGCTGGCAACCGAAGACCGCCACTTCTACGAGCACGACGGGATTAGCCTCTACTCCATTGGTCGTGCGGTACTGGCTAACCTGACCGCGGGGCGTACGGTGCAGGGGGCGAGTACCCTGACCCAGCAGCTGGTGAAAAACCTGTTCCTCTCCAGCGAGCGCTCTTACTGGCGTAAAGCCAACGAAGCGTACATGGCCGTGCTGATGGATGCGCGCTACAGCAAGGATCGTATTCTTGAGCTGTACATGAACGAGGTGTACCTCGGTCAGAGCGGCGATAACGAGATCCGCGGCTTCCCGCTGGCGAGCCTGTACTACTTTGGCCGTCCGGTAGAAGAGCTGAGCCTTGACCAGCAGGCGCTGCTGGTGGGCATGGTAAAAGGCGCGTCGATCTACAACCCGTGGCGTAACCCGAAACTGGCGCTGGAGCGTCGTAACCTGGTGCTGCGTCTGCTGCAACAACAGCAGGTGATTGACCAGGAGCTGTACGACATGCTGAGCGCGCGTCCGCTGGGCGTTCAGCCGCGCGGTGGGGTGATCTCTCCGCAGCCTGCCTTTATGCAGATGGTACGTCAGGAGTTGCAGTCTAAGCTCGGAGATAAAGTGAAAGATCTCTCCGGGGTGAAGATCTTCACCACCTTTGACTCCGTGGCGCAGGATGCGGCAGAAAAAGCGGCGGTTGAAGGTATTCCGGTTCTGAAGAAGCAGCGTAAGCTGAGCGATCTGGAAACCGCGATGGTGGTAGTTGATCGCAACACCGGCGAAGTTCGCGCCATGGTGGGCGGCGCCGAGCCGCAGTATGCGGGCTATAACCGCGCGATGCAGGCGCGTCGTTCGATTGGTTCTCTGGCAAAACCGGCAACCTACCTGACCGCGCTGAGCCAGCCGAATCTCTATCGACTGAACACCTGGATTGCCGATGCGCCAATCTCCCTGCGCCAGCCTAACGGCCAGGTGTGGTCTCCGCAGAACGATGATAAGCAGTTCAGCGGCCAGGTGATGCTGGTGGATGCGTTAACCCGCTCGATGAACGTGCCGACTGTTAACCTCGGCATGGCGCTGGGCCTCCCCGCCATCACCGACACCTGGCAGAAGCTGGGCGTACCGAAAGATCAGCTGCACCCTGTGCCAGCGATGATCCTGGGGGCGCTTAACCTGACGCCAATCGAAGTGGCCCAGGCGTTCCAGACCATCGCCAGCGGCGGTAACCGAGCGCCGCTTTCCGCCCTGCGTTCGGTGATTGCCGAAGATGGCTCCGTGCTGTATCAGAGCTTCCCGCAGGCGGAGCGCGCTGTTCCGGCGCAGGCGGCCTATATGACGCTGTGGACCATGCAGCAGGTGGTCCAGCGCGGTACCGGGCGTCAGCTGGGGGCGAAGTATCCTGGTCTGCATCTGGCGGGTAAAACCGGGACTACCAACAACAACGTCGATACCTGGTTCGCCGGTATTGATGGCCGTGAAGTGGTGATCACCTGGGTGGGCCGCGATAACAACCAGCCGACCAAACTGTATGGTGCGAGCGGCGCGATGTCGATTTACCAGCGTTATCTGGCCAATCAGTCTCCGGTGCCGCTGAACCTCGTTGCCCCGGAAGATATCGTCGATATGGGCGTGGACAGCTCGGGTAACTTCATCTGTGGCGGCGGCGTGCGTTCGCTGCCGGTCTGGACGACCAACCCGGATGCGCTGTGCCAGCAAAGCCAGCCAGAAGAACCGACAGGTAACCCGTTCGATCAGTCTTCTCAACCTCAGCAGCCGCAGCAGCAGCAGCCGCAGCAGCAGGAAGAGAAGAAAGACAGCGACGGCGTCGCCGGTTGGATCAAGGATATGTTCGGCGGCAACTAGCCCTTATGACACCCCCTTCCCTGGAAGGGGGTGTTTTTTCACCTCAGCAACTCATTTCCTTAACCCTGTTTTCAATCCTTATTAACGACCCGTTTTCCGTTGATTATTTCTTAAACCCTCAATTCTTGTAGGGCCGCATATCGCTTGCTATGCCGTCAGCGTTTCGCATATTATTCTGCGGTCATAATAATAATTCTCGTTTACGTTATCATTCACCTTTTTCATCAGAGATCCATCATGGCGCTTTCCAATACTGCTCAGCCAATTAACACGTCGCTGCGTAAAATCGCAGCCGTCGTAGCCACAGCGGTTGCCGGCATGTCTGCTTATGCACAGGCCGCTGAAACCCCCAAGAAAGAAGAAACCATCACCGTGACTGCCGCACCGGCTGCACAGGAAAGTGCCTGGGGTCCTGCACCGACGATTGCGGCAAAACGCACTGCAACGGCGACGAAAACCGATACACCCATTGAGAAAACCCCGCAGTCTATTTCTGTTGTGACTCGTGAAGAGATGGACATGAAACAGCCGGGGACGGTTAAACAGGCCCTGGCCTACACCCCAAGCGTTTTCGCAACGCGCGGCGCCTCAACAACTTACGATGTGGTTTCGATTCGTGGTTTCACGACCTCCAGCACCGTGAATACCAACCAGTATCTGGATGGGATGAAGTTGCAGGGAGACAACTACTCTGAAGCGTCCATGGACCCGTACTTCCTTGAGCGCGTAGAGCTGCTGCGTGGCCCGACGTCTGTACTGTATGGCAAAAGCCATCCGGGCGGCGTAGTGAGTATGGTCAGCAAGCGTCCAACCACGGAACCGTTGAAAGAAATTCAGTTCAAAATGGGGACGGATAACCTCTGGCAGACGGGGTTTGATTTCAGCGACGCGATTGACGATGACGGCGTGTGGTCCTACCGTCTGACCGGTCTGGGACGTAGTGAGAACGCGCAGCAGGAAATGGTGAAGTCTACTCGTTACGCGATTGCGCCGTCTTTCAGCTGGCGTCCTGATGATAAAACCGATTTCACCTTCCTGAGCAACTTCCAGAGCGATCCGGATGCGGGTTACTACGGCTGGCTGCCACGTGAAGGTACCGTTGTGCCTTACTATGATGCTAACGGAAAAGCGCACAAACTGCCGACCGACTTCAACGAAGGTGATGAAGACAATAAGATCTCCCGTCGTCAGAAAATGGTGGGTTACAGCTTCGCGCATGAATTCAACGACACCTTCACCGTGCGTCAGAACCTGCGTTATACCAAAATCAACACGCTGTACCGTTCAGTTTACGGTAACGGCTATATCGCCCCGGCCCAGATCAGCCGTGCCTACGTGCGCTCAGATGAAGATCTCAACTCGTTCACGGTTGATACACAGCTCCAGTCGAAATTCGCGACCGGCGCCGTTGACCATACCCTGCTGACGGGTGTGGATTACCTTCGTATGCGAAATGACATTGATGCTGACTACGGCACCGCCGATCCGATCAGCATGAACAATCCTCAGCACGGCAATGCGAACGTCAATGTGAACTTCCCGTATGCCATGCTCAATCGTCAGGAGCAGACCGGGCTCTATGCGCAGGATCAGGCTGAATGGGATAAGTGGGTACTCACCTTGGGTGGCCGCTATGACTTTGCGAAAACGTCTGCCTTTAACCGTAATAACGGAACCACCGCGGAAATTAACGATCAGGCATTTACCTGGCGCGGGGGGATTAACTACCTGTTCGACAACGGGATTACACCATACTTCAGCTACAGTGAATCCTTTGAACCGCTCTCTGGCACCACCCAGGGCGGCAAACCGTTCGATCCGGCGCGCGGCAAGCAGTATGAAGCGGGCGTGAAGTATGTTCCAAAAGATCTGCCTGTTGTAGTGACGGCAGCGGTATACCAGCTGACCAAGAACAATAACCTGACCGCCGATCCGGCGAACCCGACCAGCGGCTTTAGCGTGCAGGGCGGTGAAATTCGCTCCCGAGGCTTTGAGCTGGAAGCGAAAGCGGCGGTGTCGGCTAACGTGAACGTGACGGCGGCCTACAGCTACACTGATGCACAATACACCCACGACACCTGGTATGAAGGTCGTCGTCCGGCAGAAGTACCGCGCAACATGGCATCACTGTGGGCGGATTACACCTTCCACGAGACGGCGCTAAGTGGCCTGACCGTTGGTGCGGGTGCTCGCTACATCGGTAACACGGTGACGTACTACTCCTCAGCGTCGCCTAAAGCCTATGAGTCCTTCAACGTCGCGGGTTATGCCCTGGCGGATGCGACCGTGAAATACGATCTGGCGCGCTTCGGTCTGCCGGGCTCTTCCGTCGGCGTCAACGTGAACAACATCTTTGATCGTGAATACGTCTCCAGCTGCTACAGCGAGTATGCATGCTACTGGGGAGCAGGACGCCAGGTTGTTGCCACGGCGACCTTCCGCTTCTAACCTCTTTATGGGCACGGTTCGCCGTGCCCTTTTTATTTAAGTTGGCTGACATGCAGGATACTAAAACGCAATCCGACTCCACCTTCACGCTCAACAATCTCTCCTTTCGCGTACCCGGGCGCACCTTGCTGCATCCGCTCTCTTTGACGTTTCCCGCAGGTAAAGTGACCGGTTTAATCGGGCACAATGGTTCCGGTAAATCGACGCTGCTGAAGATGCTGGGCCGTCATCAGCCGCCGTCCGAGGGCGACATTCTGCTGGATGACCAGCCGCTGGCGAGCTGGAGCAGTAAGGCCTTTGCCCGCAAGGTGGCCTATCTGCCGCAGCAGTTGCCGCAGGCGGAGGGGATGACGGTGCGCGAGCTGGTGGCGATTGGACGTTATCCGTGGCACGGTGCGCTCGGGCGTTTTGGCGTTGCTGACAGAGAGAAAGTGGAAGAGGCGATCGCGCTGGTTGGGTTAAAACCGCTGGCGCACCGTCTGGTGGATAGCCTGTCCGGTGGCGAGCGTCAGCGCGCATGGATCGCGATGCTGGTAGCGCAGGACAGCCGCTGCCTGCTGCTCGACGAACCCACTTCAGCGCTGGATATTGCTCATCAGGTTGACGTCCTGGCGCTGGTGCATCGCTTAAGCCAGCAGCGCGGCCTGACGGTGATTGCCGTTCTGCATGATATCAACATGGCGGCACGCTACTGCGACTATCTGGTAGCGCTGCGCGGCGGTGAAATGATCGCTCAGGGTACGCCTGCCGAACTGATGCGCAGCGAAACGCTGGAACATATCTACGGTATTCCTATGGGCATTCTGCCTCACCCGGCCGGGGCTGCACCCGTGAGCTTTGTCTACTGATGCTGGATCCAACATTAATTAGCCGCCGTCGCCTGCTGACGGCCATGGCACTCTCACCGCTGCTGTTAAAGATGGGCCCGGCCCGCGCTGCCGCAGTCGATCCGCACCGCATCGTGGCGCTGGAGTGGTTGCCCGTCGAACTGATGATGGCGCTGGGCGTGACGCCTTACGGCGTGGCCGATATTCCTAACTACACCCTGTGGGTGAATGAGCCAAAACTGCCGGACTCCGTCATCGACATCGGTCTGCGTACGGAGCCGAACCTCGAGCTTCTCACCCAGATGAAACCGTCTTATTTATTCTGGTCTGCGGGGTATGGCCCGTCGGAAGAGACCATGGCGAAGATTGCGCCCGGACGGGGCTTTTCCTTTAGCGACGGTAAAAAGCCGCTGACCATGGCAAAAAATTCCATCCACGAGATGGCGCAGTTCCTCAACCGTGAGGCTGAGGCGAAAAAACATCTCAATGAATTTGATGCGCTGATTGATTCCCTTAAGCCGCGCTTTGCCCAGCGTGGCGATCGGCCTTTGCTGATGGTGACCCTGCTGGATGCCCGCCATATGCTGGTCTTTGGAAATAACTGTCTGTTCCAGGAAGTACTCGACAGCTTTGGCATTCGCAATGCCTGGGAAGGCGAGATGACGTTCTGGGGCAGTACCGCCGTGGGGATTGACCGTCTGGCGGCGTTTCGTGATGTGGACGTGCTGTGCTTTGACCACGGCAATGAGCGCGAAATGCAAACCCTGATGGCGACTCCGCTCTGGCAGGCAATGTCGTTCGTCCGCGAGCAGCGCTTCCTGCGCGCGCCAGCGGTATGGTTCTACGGCGCGACGCTGTCGGCCATGCATTTTGCCCGCGTGCTGGACAATGCACTGGGAGGCAAGGCATGAGCACGCGTATGGCCCGTTTCCCGATGTTACTGTTAGCGCTCATTTTTCTGGCTGCCCTGGCATTAACCGGCTTTAACCTGACCACGGCGTTACCGCGCGATCAGTGGGCAGCCGCGTTTGCCGCACCGGATATCGACAATATTCAGCAAATGCTGTTCCACTACAGCCTGCTGCCGCGTCTGGCTATCTCCCTGCTGGTCGGGGCGGGACTGGGACTGGTGGGTGTACTGTTTCAGCAGGTGCTACGTAACCCGCTGGCGGAGCCAACCACGCTGGGCGTGGCGACGGGGGCTCAGCTGGGGATCACCATCACCACGCTCTGGACCCTGCCGGGAGCGTTAACCTCGCAGTTTGCCGCGCTGGCAGGCGCATGCGTGGTCGGTGCGCTGGTCTTTGGCGTAGCCTGGGGAAAACGTCTCTCACCGGTCACGCTGATCCTCGCGGGGCTGGTCGTCAGCCTCTACTGTGGGGCGATCAACCAGCTGCTGGTGCTGTTTCACCACGACCAGCTGCAAAGCATGTTTATGTGGAGTACCGGCACGCTCACCCAGACCGACTGGAGTATCGTCCAGCGCCTGTGGCCGCAGCTGTTTGGCGGCGTGGTGCTGACGCTGCTGCTGCTGCGTCCGCTCACGCTGATGGGCCTTGATGACGGCGTGGCGCGCAATCTCGGGCTGGCGCTGTCGCTGGCCCGTCTGGCGGCCCTGACCCTGGCGATTGTGCTGAGCGCGTTACTGGTTAACGCCGTCGGCATCATCGGTTTTATCGGCCTGTTTGCGCCATTGCTGGCAAAAATGCTCGGCGCGCGCCGTCTGCTGGCGCGTCTGATGCTGGCGCCGCTGATTGGTGCGCTGATCCTCTGGCTTTCCGATCAGCTCATTCTCTGGCTGGCGCGCGTCTGGATGGAAGTTTCCACGGGCTCGGTGACGGCCCTGATCGGCGCGCCGCTGCTGCTGTGGCTGCTGCCGCACCTGCGCAGCATTAGCGCTCCGGCGATGGATGCCGGCGATAAAGTGCATGCCGAGCGTCAGTCGGTGGTGTGGTTCAGCCTTGCCGGGCTGGCAGTGCTGGTTATCGCCTCGTTTGCCGCACTCTCGCTGGGACGCGACGCCACGGGCTGGCACTGGGCAACGGGGGATTTGCTGCATGAACTCATGCAGTGGCGCTGGCCGCGGATTTTCTCCGCGCTGATTGCGGGCGTCATGCTGGCGGTGGCGGGCTGTATTATCCAGCGTCTCACCGGCAACCCGATGGCAAGCCCGGAAGTATTAGGGATCAGCTCCGGGGCCGCGTTTGGCGTAGTGTTGATGTTGTTCCTCGTACCGGGAAATGCGTTCGGCTGGCTGATGCCTGCCGGGAGTATCGGTGCGGCAGTCACGCTGATGATTATCCTGATCGCCTCCGGGCGAGGTGGTTTCTCACCTCACCGCATGCTGCTGGCCGGGATGGCGCTCAGCACCGCGTTTACTATGCTGCTGATGATGTTGCAGGCGAGCGGCGATCCGCGCATGGCGCAGATCCTGACATGGATTTCCGGTTCAACATACAACGCCACCGGCAGTCAGGTGGTGCATACCGGGATTGTGATGATCGTGCTGCTGGCGATTGTGCCGCTGTGCCGCCGCTGGATGACCATTCTGCCGCTGGGTGGGGATACCGCCCGCGCGGTCGGGGTGGCGCTGACGCCAACGCGCATTGCGCTGTTGCTGCTGGCCGCGTGCCTGACGGCGACGGCCACCATGACTATCGGCCCGCTCAGTTTTGTCGGATTAATGGCGCCGCATATCGCCCGTATGATGGGTTTCCGCAGGACTTTGCCGCATATCGTGATCTCTGCGCTGACGGGCGGGGCGATCCTGGTCTTTGCTGACTGGTGCGGAAGGATGGTGCTGTTCCCGTATCAGATCCCGGCGGGCCTCCTGTCGACCTTTATCGGCGCGCCTTACTTTATTTATCTGTTGAGAAAGCAGAGTCGGTAATAAAAGTAAACGGCAATCCTTAGATTGCCGTTTTAGTGTTTGCTCCCTCTCCCTGTGGGAGAGGGTTGGGGTGAGGGCATCAAGCCGCACATTTTACAGCTTCGCAAATACCTTACGCGCTGCGTCGATGGTGTTATTGATATCTTCTTCGCTGTGCGCCACGGACATAAAGCCTGCTTCAAACGCTGACGGGGCAAGATACACGCCTTCTTCCAGCATCAGGTGGAAGAAGCGTTTGAAGCGTTCCACGTCGCATTTCACCACGTCCTGATAGCAGGTCACGGTTTTCGCATCGGTGAAGAAAATCCCGAACATCCCGCCCACGTGGTTCACCACCAGTGGAATACCCGCATCTTCTGCGGCTTCCAGCAAACCGTTTGCCAGTTGCGTCGTCCGGTCCGTCAAGGTTTCGTGGATACCCGGCTGCGCCACTTCGGTCAGACAGGCAAAGCCCGCCGCCATCGCAATCGGGTTACCGGAGAGCGTACCCGCCTGGTAAACCGGACCGGTTGGCGCCAGCACGTCCATGACGTCCTTACGTCCACCGAACGCGCCGACAGGCATGCCGCCGCCAATGATTTTGCCGAGGCAGGTCAGATCCGGCTCCACGCCATAATAAGACTGGGCACCCGCCAGCGCCACGCGGAAGCCGGTCATCACTTCGTCGATGATCAGCAGCGCGCCGAACTCATCGCACAGGGCGCGCAGGCCCGGCAGGAAGTCAGGCTGCGGTGGGATACAGTTCATGTTGCCCGCAACTGGCTCAACGATGATGCAGGCGATCTCCTGCGGATACTGCTCGAACGCGGCGCGAACGGTGTTCAGATCGTTATAGGTGCAGGTCAACGTGTGTTTCGCGAAATCAGCCGGCACCCCCGGGGAGTTCGGCTGGCCGAGGGTCAGCGCGCCGGAACCGGCTTTCACCAGCAGACAGTCGGCATGGCCGTGATAACAACCTTCGAACTTGATGATCTTGTCACGGCCGGTAAAACCGCGCGCCAGACGGATAGCGCTCATGGTCGCTTCGGTACCGGAGTTCACCATACGCACCATGTCCATCGTTGGCACCAGTTCGGTGACCAGCTCCGCCATTTTGACTTCCATCTCGGTTGGCGCACCGAAGCTCAGGCCGCGCTGAGCGGCTTCAATCACCGCGTTGCGGATCGCCGGGTGGTTATGCCCCAGTACCATCGGGCCCCAGGAGCCGACGTAATCGACATAGGCTTTACCATCCACATCATACAGATATGCGCCATCCGCACGTTCGATAAACAGCGGGGTGCCACCCACGCCGGTAAAGGCGCGCACGGGTGAGTTCACGCCGCCTGGGATTAGCTCGCGGGCTGCGCTGTAGAGGTTTTCAGACTTGCTCATGGCGTCGTTCCTGGTTCGTAGAAATGAGTTAAGGCAACTATTCTAAGTGATTCGGAAGAGGTTATAAAATTTTTGCCCCATAGAAGGCTTAACAATTGTTAAGTATTTTTCAGGGGACGAGGGGATTGTCTCTGGTAGAATCCCTGCGGCCTTTTGTATGACGAAACAGAACAGGTAATGAACGAGAACACGCCTTCTTTTGAACAACAACAGTTTACGCGCGCGAAGCACCGGGTCAGTATCCGGCGGCTGCTCAACCGTGACAAAACCCCGTTAGCCATTCTGGTGGCAGCCGCCGTTGTGGGCACGCTGGCCGGGCTGGTAGGCGTCGCGTTTGAGAAAGCCGTCAATGCGGTGCTCAACTGGCGCATAGGTACCGTCGCCAGCTTCGCGGATCGTGAATGGCTGGTCTGGGTGTGGGCCTTTGGCCTTTCGGCCCTGTTTGCCATGGTGGGCTATTTTCTGGTGCGTAAATTCGCACCTGAAGCAGGCGGCTCGGGGATCCCTGAAATTGAGGGGGCGCTGGAAGAGCTACGCCCGGTTCGCTGGTGGCGCGTGCTTCCTGTGAAATTTATCGGCGGGATGGGAACGCTCGGAGCGGGCATGGTGCTCGGTCGGGAAGGACCAACGGTACAGCTGGGCGGTAACGTCGGGCGCATGGTCGGCGATCTGTTCCGTATGCGCAGCGCCGAAGCGCGCCATACGCTGCTGGCGACGGGGGCGGCGGCCGGGCTGTCTGCCGCGTTTAACGCGCCGCTGGCAGGTATCCTGTTTATCATTGAAGAGATGCGCGCCCAGTTCCGCTACAACCTGATCTCCATTAAAGCGGTGTTTACCGGCGTGATTATGTCGAGCATTGTCTTTCGCGTCTTTAACGGCGAAGGGGCGGTGATTGAAGTTGGCAAGCTAACTAATGCGCCGGTCAATACTTTGTGGCTGTATCTGATTCTTGGGATGATTTTTGGCGTCGTTGGCCCGCTTTTTAACACCCTGATTTTACGGGCGCAGGATATGTTTCAGCGCATCCATGGCGGAAATACCACGAAATGGGTGCTGGTGGGGGGCCTGCTTGGTGGCGTGTGCGGGATCCTCGGTTTTATCGAACCGAATGCGGCGGGCGGCGGTTTCGGTCTGATTCCCATTGCCGCGGCGGGGAATTTCAGCGTAGGCCTGCTGCTGTTTATGTTTATTTCACGCGTCATCACCACGGTATTGTGCTTCTCCTCTGGTGCCCCGGGCGGCATTTTCGCCCCGATGCTGGCGCTGGGGACGCTGCTGGGTACGGCGTTCGGGATGGCGGCGGCGGCAGGCTTCCCGGCCTACCATCTGGATGCGGGGACGTTTGCGGTTGCGGGAATGGGGGCGCTGCTGGCGGCCTCCCTGCGTGCGCCGCTGACCGGGATCGTGCTGGTGCTGGAAATGACCGACAATTACCAGCTCATTTTGCCAATGATCATTACCTGCCTCGGCGCGACACTATTAGCCCAATTCCTGGGTGGAAAACCGCTATACTCCACCATTCTTGCCCGTACCCTGGCGAAACAGGAAGCTGAACAGGCCCTGAAGCAGAATACTTGAATGAATTACCAGGGTATTAGATAATGACAAAAAGAATTGGGTGATTTTTACCCAATAGCAGTCGCAGTATTCATGGGAGCATAAGATGAGTGATGACGTAGCGTTGCCGCTGGAATTTACCGAAGCAGCAGCGAAAAAAGTGAAAACCCTGATTGCCGACGAGGACAATCCGGATCTGAAACTGCGTGTTTATATTACCGGCGGCGGCTGTAGTGGCTTCCAGTATGGTTTTACCTTTGACGACCAGGTTAACGATGGTGATATGACTATCGAGAAACAGGGCGTCGCGCTGGTGGTTGATCCGATGAGCCTGCAATATCTGGTGGGCGGTTCAGTGGACTACACTGAAGGTCTGGAAGGTTCGCGCTTTGTGGTGACTAACCCGAATGCGACCAGCACCTGCGGGTGTGGTTCTTCATTCAGTATTTAACCTGAATGCAAATTGTAGGCCCGGTAAGCGAAGCGCCACCGGGCTTATAAACGATACCTATCTTGAATTTTCATCCAGTGCAAACGTCGGCAGCTTCAGGTGCCAGCGTATCGCCGCTAAACGGATCACCAGCGTTACCACCATCCCCAGCATCGCCGCGTTTTCCAGCGGGACAGCAAAGGTGTAATACGCCGTGGCGTGAACAATCCCCCCGATGATACAGGCCGTCGCGTAGATTTCCGTTCGCAGGATCATCGGGACTTCTCGCGCCAGAATGTCGCGAATAATCCCTCCGCCCACGCCGGTCAACACGCCCATACAGATCGCCACCAGCGGGCCAGTCCCGGCAATAAAGGCTTTATTCACGCCTATTCCCACAAAGACCGCCAGACCGACGGCATCCAGCACTGGCAATATCCATTTTGGTAGTCTGCGAGGCTGACGAACCAGCACGATGGTTAACAGGCAGGTGACCATCGCCACCACCAGATCCGTTGGATCTTTTACCCAGAATACCGGGCCGTTTGCCAGCGCCATATCGCGAATCGTTCCGCCGCCTACCGCCGTAACGACGCCGAGCACCAGTACGCCAAAAGGATCCATGCGTAGTTTTCCGGCAAGCAAAACGCCGGAGATAGCAAAAACGGCTGTGCCAAGAATATCCAGCCAATACACGAGCATCGTTAAATCCTCGAATAGGGTATTTATCTGTTTGAGTGACTCTCTGCCAGTTCGGCGCAGAGTTGTTTTGCGGCGAGGATAATACGCGGGCTGGCGCGTTCAAACCAGTCGCTGTTGAGTGCGATGACCGGAATTTTAAGCTGCCGATGCCAGAATTGTTCTATTTTAGGAATCTCGCTCGCATTTCCGACCACCACAATGGCCTGCGGTTGTCGCGCCAGAACCTGCTCACGACTGACCTGCGGCCAGGGGACCCGGCTTTCGGCAAAGATATTTTCACCTCCACAGATCTCAAGCACCTGGTTCTGGATCGAGCCTTTCCCGGTAGTGAACAGCGGCTGGCTGCCAAATTGCAGAAAAACGCGTTGTTTCGGTTGCGTGCCGTATCGGGTTTTTAGCGCAGCATAGTCGTTGAGCATCTGCTGTGCAGCGTGCTCGGCGCGTTGGGGGGTAGGGCTGAAGGGCGCGAGGTCACGGAGGGTTTGCGCCACCTGTTCGATGCTCACCGCATCTACCCATTTTACCGTTATTCCCAGCGAAGAGAGCTGGTCCACCTGTCGTTCGGCATTACCACCGCGCCAGGCAAGAACTAGATCGGGCTTCAGCGCCACGATGCGTTCCAGGTTCATTCCCTGCCAGGTGGCAACCTGTTCGAGATGGGCGGCCTGCGGTGGATAATCGGAAAAGCTGCTCACCGCAACGGGCGTAATCCCGGCGGCAAACGCCAGTTCCGTATTGGCAGGGGAGAGTGTGATCACCCGCGGCGCGGCGATGAGCCAGGCCGGGGCGAGCAGAAGCAGGGCGACCAGCGCCCTGAATGACACCTTACCCACGCGCCAGTTTCTGCACCAGGGTTTCCACCATCACGGTGGACTGTTTGGCCGCAACGGCCAGGAACTCGTCGAAGCTGATGTGGGACTGCTGGTCCGCCACGTCAGAGATCGCGCGAACAACCACGAACGGCACGCTGAAGTTATGGCACACGTGCGCAATGGCCGTGGCTTCCATTTCAACGGCCACAGCCTGCGGGAAGTTATGACGGATTTTCGCCAGACCAACAGAGCCGTTGATAAAGGCATCGCCGCTGACGATCAGGCCACGCACCGCATTGAGGTTCAGCTCGTTAATGCAGCTTTCAGCGGCGGCAATCAGCTTATCATCCGCTTTAAACCCGGCCGGGCAGCCCGGAAGCTGACCATATTCGTAGCCGAATGCGGTGACATCTGCGTCGTGGTAACGCGCTTCGTCGGAAACCACGATATCGCCCACTTTCAGCGTCGGCGCCAGACCGCCCGCCGAACCTGTATTAATGATAACGTCAGGCTTGCAGCGCTCAAGCAGCAGGGTCGCGCCCAGTGCCGCTGCAACTTTACCGATGCCTGATTTCAGCAGAGCCACGTCAACGCCGTTCAGCTGGCCGGTGTAGATCTCACAGCCACCAAGGGAGAGGGTCTGACGGTTCTCAATTTTGTCACGCAGCAGCGTAACTTCTTCTTCCATTGCACCAATAATGCCGATTTTCATAGATTTACTCGCGATGTGCCTTGTTAAGATGCATAGTCTATCATGCGGTTAAGGGGAAACGCATTCTCACGCGGGGGAGCACATGGCACCAATCGATTTTCGCACCAAAATTAACTGGCACCGACGTTTCCGTTCGCCGCAGGGCGATAAGAGCGAACATGAGATCCTGCGCATTTTTGAAAGCGATCGCGGACGCATCATCAATTCGCCCGCCATCCGCCGGTTACAGCAAAAAACCCAGGTGTTCCCGCTGGAGCGTAACGCCGCGGTGCGTACGCGGTTAACGCACTCCATGGAAGTGCAGCAGGTGGGGCGCTACATTGCAAAAGAGATCCTCAGCCGTCTTAAAGAGCAACGTCTGCTGGAAACCTACGGGCTGGATGAACTGACCGGGCCGTTCGAAAGCATCGTTGAGATGGCCTGCCTGATGCACGATATCGGCAATCCTCCCTTTGGTCATTTCGGCGAGGCCGCCATCAATGACTGGTTTAAACAGCGGCTTTTTCCCTCTGACGCCATAAGCCAGCCGCTCAGCGATGACCGCTGTGTGGTACGCGATTTACGCCTGCGTGAGGGCGAAGATAGCCTGAACGATCTGCGTCGCAAGGTGCGTCAGGATCTGTGTCATTTCGAAGGTAACGCGCAGGGGATCCGTCTGGTGCACTCCCTGATGCGCATGAATCTGACCTGGGCGCAGGTGGGCTGTATTCTCAAATACACGCGTCCCGCGTGGTGGATGGGGGAAACGCCTGCCACCCATAGCTACCTGATGAAAAAACCGGGCTATTACCTGTCGGAAGAAGCGTACATTGAACGGTTGCGTAAAGAACTTTCGCTAACGCCGAATGGCCGTTTTCCATTGACGTGGATTATGGAAGCGGCTGATGACATTTCTTATTGCGTGGCCGATCTGGAAGACGCAGTGGAAAAAAGAATATTCAGCGTCGAGGAGCTGTATCAGCATCTTCACGATGCCTGGGGAGAGCATGAAAAAGGTTCTCTGTTTGCACAGGTCGTCGAGAATGCCTGGGATAAATCGCGTTCAAATTCGCTGAGCCGCAGTACCGAAGATCAGTTCTTTATGTATTTGCGGGTCAATACGCTGAATAAACTGGTGCCGTATGCGGCCGCCCGTTTCATTGATAATTTGCCGATGATATTTAGCGGGGAATTTAATCACGCCCTGCTGGAAGATGAGAGCAGTTTTAGTCAGCTGCTTGAATTATATAAAAACGTGGCTGTTCGCCATGTTTTCAGCCACCCGGATGTCGAACAGCTGGAGCTGCAAGGATACCGGGTTATCAGCGGGTTGCTGGAAATTTATGGCCCGCTGCTCCAGCTGACGGTCGATGAGTTTTGCGAGCTGGTCGAAAATGAACGTGTTCGCCGCCTGCCGATTGAATCTCGTCTCTATCAGAAGCTTTCAACCCGTCACCGGCTGGCATACATTGAGGCCGTCAGTAAAATAGATCGTCATTCTTCCCAATGGCCAGTCATGGAATATTATTATCGCTGTCGTCTTATCCAGGACTATATCAGCGGGATGACAGATTTGTATGCCTGGGATGAATACCGCAAGCTTATGGCCGTTGAATAAGCCATGAGTTTTGTAAAGACGACCAATAAATTTTTACTTTTTCCATAAACTTAATCCCGGAACTAAGCGGTATAAAACGAATCTGAGTTACACAGCAATTTTGCGTTATCTGGTAAATCGAGATTGAGAAACATGAAAAAAACCACATTAGCAATGAGTGCACTGGCTCTGAGTTTAGGTTTAGCGTTGTCCCCTCTGGCGACGGCGGCCGAGACAGCTTCCTCGGCAGCGACTGCGCAGCAGATGCCAAGCCTGGCCCCGATGCTCGAAAAAGTGATGCCATCGGTGGTGAGTATTAACGTTGAGGGCAGCACAACCGTCAATACGCCGCGTATGCCGCGTAATTTCCAGCAGTTCTTCGGTGACAATTCGCCATTCTGCCAGGACGGTTCGCCATTCCAGAGCTCCCCGTTCTGTCAGGGCGGCGCAGGGGATGACGGTCAGGGCGGCGGCCAGCAGCAGAAATTCATGGCACTCGGCTCGGGCGTTATTATTGATGCAGCGAAAGGCTACGTGGTGACCAATAACCACGTGGTAGATAATGCTAACACCATTAAGGTTCAGATGAGCGATGGCCGTAAATTCGATGCCAAAGTGGTCGGTAAAGACCCGCGCTCCGATATCGCACTGATTCAAATTCAGGATCCGAAGAACCTGACGGCGATTAAGCTTGCCGACTCTGACGCGCTGCGCGTGGGTGACTACACTGTCGCCATCGGTAACCCGTTTGGTCTGGGCGAAACCGTGACCTCGGGTATCGTCTCCGCGCTGGGACGTAGCGGCCTGAATGCGGAAAACTATGAAAACTTCATCCAGACGGATGCGGCCATTAACCGCGGTAACTCCGGCGGTGCGCTGGTTAACCTGAACGGTGAACTGATCGGTATCAACACCGCTATCCTGGCACCGGACGGTGGCAACATCGGTATCGGCTTTGCTATCCCGAGCAACATGGTGAAAAACCTGACTGCGCAGATGGTGCAATATGGACAGGTGAAACGTGGTGAGCTGGGTATCATGGGGACCGAGCTGAACTCCGAGCTGGCGAAAGCAATGAAAGTGGACGCTCAGCGCGGCGCATTCGTGAGCCAGGTCATGCCGAACTCTTCAGCGGCGAAAGCCGGCATTAAAGCGGGTGACGTGATCACCTCTCTGAACGGTAAACCGATCAGCAGCTTTGCCGCCCTGCGTGCGGAAGTGGGTTCTATGCCAATCGGCAGTAAAGTGACCCTCGGCCTGCTGCGTGAAGGTAAGCCAGTTAACGTGAGCCTGGAACTGCAACAGAGCAGTCAGAATCAGGTGGATTCCAGCACCATCTTCAGCGGTATTGAAGGTGCTGAGATGAGCAACAAAGGGGCAGATAAAGGCGTGGTGGTGAACAACGTGAAAGCGAACTCACCTGCTGCCCGTATCGGCCTGAAAAAAGGTGATGTGATCATGGGCGCTAACCAGCAGCCGGTGAAAAACATCGCTGAACTGCGCAAAATTCTCGACAGCAAGCCGTCCGTGCTGGCACTGAATATTCAGCGTGGTGATACCTCTATTTATCTCCTGATGCAGTAATCTTCTTAAGCCCCTGTTCGCAGGGGCTTTCTCTTTTCTGTGACCTTTCCCACAACTCCATACATCTCTCTCTGCCTTTGGGCATCTGCACAATGCAGCCTTAGCTGAACTTCCCTATGCTTGAGCTCTGCTCACGGGAGGGTTATATGGCTGGCTGGCATCTTGATACCAAAATGGCGCAGGATATCGTGGCGCGCACCATGCGAATCATCGATACCAATATCAACGTAATGGACGCCCGAGGGCGCATTATCGGCAGCGGCGATCGTGAGCGTATTGGTGAATTGCACGAAGGGGCGTTGCTGGTGCTCTCTCAGGGGCGCGTGGTCGACATTGATGACGCCGTGGCGAAACATCTGCACGGGGTCCGTCAGGGGATCAACCTGCCGCTGCGTCTGGAAGGAGAGATTGTTGGCGTTATCGGTCTGACCGGCGATCCTGAATCGCTGCGTAAATACGGCGAGCTGGTCTGCATGACGGCGGAGATGATGCTGGAGCAGTCGCGTCTGATGCACCTGCTCGCCCAGGACAGCCGCCTGCGTGAAGAGCTGGTGATGAATTTGATCCAGGCGGAGGAGCACACGCCTGCCCTGAGCGAGTGGGCGCAGCGTCTGGGTATCGACCTGAATCAGCCGCGCGTGGTCGCCGTTATTGAGGTGGATAGCGGCCAGCTTGGCGTGGACAGCGCCATGGTGGAGCTACAGCAGCTGCAAAATATGCTGGCGACGCCGGAGCGTAACAACCTGGTGGCAATCGTCTCTTTGACGGAAATGGTGGTGCTCAAGCCTGCGCTTAATCAGTTTGGCCGCTGGGACGCGGAAGATCATCGTCGCCGCGTTGAGCTGCTCATCGAGCGCATGAAGGAGAACGGACAGCTCCGTTTTCGCGTCGCGCTGGGAAATTACTTTACCGGGCCGGGAAGTATCGCCCGTTCATGGCGAACGGCGCGCACTACCATGATGGTGGGTAAACAGCGCATGCCGGAGAGCCGCAGTTATTTCTATCAGGATCTGATGCTGCCGGTCCTGCTCGACAGCCTGCGCGGTGGCTGGCAGGCCAACGAGCTGGCGCGCCCGCTGGTGCGTCTGAAAGCGATGGACAACAACGGGCTGCTGCGCCGCACGTTGCAGGCGTGGTTCCGGCATAACGTGCAGCCGCTGGCAACGTCAAAAGCGCTGTTTATTCACCGTAATACGCTGGAGTATAGGTTAAACCGGATCTCGGAACTGACGGGGCTGGATTTAGGGAATTTTGACGACCGGCTACTGCTGTATGTGGCGTTGCAGCTGGATGAACAAAGATGATGCTGTTTGCCGGGTGGCGGCTTCGCCTTACCCGGCCTACATGCGTTCGTAGGCCCGGTAAGCGAAGCGCCACCGGGCAATAAAACGGCTCATTTGTTACGCGTCAATTTCTCAAGATCAGCTTCAATTTCGCTGATCTTATGGGTAACAACACTTTCCAGGTGACGCAGGTCGTCAAGGATCTTACGTTTCAGATCGACTTCGCTGCGATCGCGCTGGCAGATTTGATCGAGTTCGTCGATAACGTAGCGCAGGTTAGGGCTGATTTCCTGTACTTCTTTATATCCCTGACCGATACCGTCAGCGACAACGGTCTTACGCTGGCGTGGGTATTTAAATTTCACGCTTTTGGCGAAGAACTCTCCTTTGTCCTTGTGAAAATAGATTTTCAAAATATCGTTATTGGCTTCCTGGCGGAGACTATAACGATCAATTTCATCAGGATTGGTAATGCCCAGACTTTTCAGATTATCGTACATAGCGGTACCCTTGATCTCAACATAACCTATGAATAATTAACGAAAAAATCTATTTTCGCCACCTTCGGATATAAAAAAAGCGGGGTTGCCCCCGCTTTTTGTTATACCCGATTAATCGATGGTGCGCAGCAGTTCATTGATGCCCACTTTACCGCGCGTTTTCGCATCCACTTTTTTCACGATGACCGCGCAGTACAGGCTGTATTTGCCATCTTTAGACGGCAGGTTGCCGGAAACCACAACGGAACCGGCTGGAACGCGGCCGTAGTGAATTTCACCGGTTTCGCGATCGTAAATACGGGTGCTCTGGCCAATGTACACGCCCATGGAGATCACAGAACCTTCTTCGACGATCACGCCTTCAACCACTTCGGAACGTGCGCCGATGAAGCAGTTGTCTTCGATGATGGTTGGGTTTGCCTGAAGTGGCTCCAGAACGCCACCAATGCCGACGCCGCCGGACAGGTGAACATTTTTACCGATCTGCGCGCAGGAGCCGACGGTAGCCCAGGTGTCCACCATGGTGCCTTCGTCAACGTAGGCGCCGATGTTCACGTAGGATGGCATCAGCACGGTGTTGCGTGCGATGTATGCACCCTGACGAACGGCTGCCGGTGGTACTACGCGGAAGCCCTCTTTCTGGAAGCGCGCTTCGTCGTAGTCAGCGAACTTCATTGGCACTTTATCGAAGTAGCGGCTTTCTGCTCCGTCGATAACCTGGTTATCGTTGATACGGAAAGAGAGCAGCACAGCTTTCTTCAGCCATTGATGAGTAACCCACTGACCGTCGATTTTTTCTGCCACGCGCAGCGCGCCGGAATCCAGCAGGGAAATAACCTGGTTTACCGCTTCACGGGTCACGGTATCCACATTTGCCGGAGTGATGTCGGCGCGACGCTCAAAAGCGGACTCAATAACGTTCTGTAACTGCTGCATTGTTTACTCTTTCCATTTCACTAAAAAACACGTCACCCTTTATCGTTTGGATTGAGGGCTGCTGTCAACCGTTGTTGCACTTCAAGTTGCAGGTCATTATTAAGGGCACGCCGGTCGGCCGTCGCGATTATAAATAAATCTTCTACTCGTTCGCCAATGGTTGTAATTCGGGCGCCGTGAAGCGAAATTCCCAGATCGGCAAAAACCTGGCCGACGCGGGCGAGCAGCCCTGGCTGGTCGAGCGCAATCAGCTCAAGGAACGATTTACGGTCGGTATGGGTCGGCAGGAAATTGACCTCGGTATCGACGGTAAAGTGGCGCAGTTTTGCTGGCTGACGTCGCGGCTGCGGAGGTTGCCAGCTGCGCTGCGTAATCGCCTGCTCGAGGCCAAAGCGTATCCCCTCATGCCTGTCCGACGACAGCGGGCTGCCGTCCGGCTCCAGTACAATAAAGGTGTCCATCGCCATGCCGTCGCGGGTGGTAAAAATCTGCGCGTCGTGAACGCTCAGGTTACGCCTGTCCAGTTCGGCGCAGACCGCCGCAAACAAATAAGGCCGGTCCGGGCTCCAGATAAAGATCTCCGTCCCGCCACGCGTGGCCTGCGGGCTGAGCAGAATCATTGGTTTCGTCAGGTCGTGCTTCAGCAGATGCCGGGCGTGCCAGGCAAGCTGGTTTGGGCTGTGGCGCACAAAGTAGTTGGCGCGACAGCGCGCCCAAATCTGATGTAGTGCCTCTTCGTTAATGTTATCCATGCGCAACAGGGCAAGCGCCTGCAACTGGTGGTGGCGCACGCGCTCGCGCATATCCGGGGTGTTCTGCATCCCGCGACGCAGCTGTTTTTCGGTGGCGAAGTACAGTTCGCGCAGCAGGCTCTGCTTCCAGCTGTTCCACAGGGTTTCGTTGGTAGCGCAGATATCGGCTACCGTCAGGCAGACCAGGTAGCGCAGGCGGTTCTCCGTTTGCACTTCCTCGGCGAACTGCTTGATCACTTCCGGATCCTGAATATCACGACGCTGAGCGGTAACCGACATCAGCAGATGATGGCGAACCAGCCAGGCAATAAGCTGCGTCTCACGTGAGTTCAGGCCGTGCAGCTCGGCAAATTTCAGCACGTCCTGGGCACCGAGTACGGAGTGGTCGCCGCCGCGACCTTTGGCGATATCATGGAACAGGGCGGCGATCAGGATCAGTTCCGGGTGAGAGAGGCGCGGCCACAAATCAACGCACAGCGGATGGCGGGATCGCGTCTCTTCTCTGGCAAAACTTTCCAGCTTCAGCATGACGCGGATCGTGTGCTCATCCACCGTATAGGCGTGAAACAGGTCGAACTGCATCTGCCCGACAATATGCGACCACTGTGGCATATAGGCCCACAATACACTGTGTCGGTGCATCGGCAGCAGACCGCGGCTGACGGCGCCCGGATGACGAAGCATGCTCAGGAATAGCGAGCGCGCCTCCGGGATGTAACACAGCGGCTGCTTCAGATGACGCCGCGCATGGCGTAAATGGCGAAGGGTAGTGGAGTAGATCCCGGTGATCGTGCTGTTGCGCACCATGGTATAGAACATTCGCAGGATCGCTTCCGGTTCGCGGATGAACAGCGTTTCGTCGCGAAGATCGATCAGCGTGCCGCGCAGCTGAAATTCGTCATCAATCGGACGCGGTTTTTCGTCTGCCGTCAGCGCGAGGATCGCCTCATCGAACAGCTGTAGCAGCATCTGGTTCAGCTCAGAGACGCGGCGAGTGACGCGGAAGAAATCCTTCATCATTTGCTCGACCGGCTCGTTGCCCTCGCCCTGGTAATTCAGGCGCTGCGCCACGCTAAGCTGCCGGTCAAACAGCAGGCGGTTATCGTAGCGGGTGACCTCCAGGTGCAGCGCAAAACGGATGCGCCAGAGCAGATGCAGGCACTCGTTGAGTTCGTTACGTTCGGCTTCGGTCAGAAAACCAAAACCGACCATTTCGTCCAGCGAGGTGGCCCCAAAATGGCGACGGGCGACCCATTGCAGCGTGTGGATATCGCGCAGGCCACCGGGGCTGCTTTTAATATCCGGTTCGAGATTATAGCTGGTGCCGTGATAGCGCTGGTGGCGCTGGTTTTGTTCTTCGACTTTCGCGGCGAAGAATTTTTCTGAAGGCCAGAAGCCGTCGCTAAAGATGTGCTTTTGCAGTTCGAGGAACAGCGCCACGTCGCCAATCAGCAGGCGGGTTTCAATTAAATTGGTGGCGACGGTCAGGTCAGATAACCCTTCCAGCAGACACTCTTCCAGCGTGCGCACGCTGTGACCCACTTCCAGCTTCACGTCCCAGAGCAGGGTCAACAGCTCACCGATTTTCTGCGCCCGATCGTCCGGCAGTTTTTTACGGCTTAAGATTAGCAGGTCGATATCAGAGAGCGGATGCAGTTCACCCCGGCCATATCCGCCGACAGCAACCAGCGCGACGTCGCTCACCTGCCCGAAACCGTAGTCGATCCACAGACGTTGCAGGAGCTGGTCGATAAATTCGGTGCGCGCTTCAATGAGCTGTTCGGCTGAGACGCCTGCATCAAATGCGCTACCCAGCCAGCGATGGAAAACCGCCATATGGGATTTGATATGTGCGCAGGTCAGCTCATGCGGTGGCCAGACGCCCGGGTTATCAGGCTGGTCGGGGAGGGTGGGAAGTGCTGTATTAGCATACTGTTCGGGTAAGAGATTACTCATCGTGCGCCACCCATAAGAAAAAGCTATCGCCATTAAAAAAGCCGGCATTCGCCGGCTTCTTATCACTCAATGTTCGTCAGTATCGCCGGGATGGTGTCATCCTTGCGCAACGTCATAATTTCGCAGCCGTTGTCTGTAACCACAATAGTATGCTCGTACTGGGCAGACAAGCTTCTGTCTTTGGTTTTTACCGTCCAGCCATCTTTCATGGTACGGATGCGGTAATCGCCCGCGTTGACCATTGGCTCAATAGTGAAGGTCATGCCTTTTTGCAGCACTACGCCACCGTCGTCTGCATCATAGTGCAGAACTTGCGGTTCTTCATGGAACACACGACCAATACCGTGACCGCAATATTCACGCACCACGGAGAAACCTTCCGCTTCCACAAACTTCTGGATTGCGGCGCCGATGGTGCGCAGGCGGATGCCTGGCTTCACCATTTTCAGCGCCAGGTAGAGGCTGTCCTGGGTGACTTTACACAGGCGCTCGCCCAGAATCGTTGGCTTGCCAACGATGAACATCTTAGAGGTGTCACCGTGGTAGTCGTCTTTAATGACGGTCACGTCGATGTTGACGATATCGCCATCTTTCAGCAGCTTCTCGTCATCCGGAATGCCGTGGCAAACCACTTCATTAATAGAGATGCAGACGGATTTTGGAAAACCGTGATAGCCAAGGCAGGCGGAGACCGCGTGCTGCTCGTTGACGATATAGTCGTTACAGATGCGATCCAGTTCGCCGGTGCTGACGCCCGGTTTCACAAACGGTTCGATCATTTCCAGCACGTCAGCGGCCAGACGACCGGCGACGCGCATCTTTTCAATTTCTTCAGGTGTCTTAATAGAGATAGCCATGTAATCTGTCCATCGGTGTCGATTTTTTCGACAATACTAGTGTAAGTGTTGTCAATGGTATCAGTCAGGCGCACCCCGTGCCAAATTGAGAATCATTAACAGCACACTCCGCCAACAATTATTGGTTTCTGGCCGTGTTTTGTGATATAAAGCGCGCCGGACTTCCGATCCATCTCAGATACACAGGCTGGACGGGAGCGACAAATCTCACTTTGTGTAACAACACACACGTATCGGCACATATTCCGGGGTGCCCTTCGGGGTCGGTAATATGGGATACGTGGAGGCATAACCCCAACTTTCAATATAGAGGTTTTAAACATGGCAACTGTTTCCATGCGCGACATGCTCAAGGCTGGTGTTCACTTCGGTCACCAGACCCGTTACTGGAACCCGAAAATGAAGCCTTTCATCTTCGGCGCACGTAACAAAGTTCACATCATCAACCTTGAGAAGACTGTACCAATGTTCAACGAAGCCCTGGCTGAGCTGAGCAAGATCTCTTCCCGTAAAGGTAAGATTCTTTTCGTTGGTACTAAGCGCGCTGCAAGCGAAGCTGTGAAAGATGCTGCTAACAGCTGCGACCAGTTCTTCGTGAACCATCGCTGGTTGGGCGGCATGCTGACCAACTGGAAAACTGTTCGTCAGTCCATCAAGCGCCTGAAAGATCTGGAAACCCAGTCTCAGGACGGTACTTTCGATAAGCTGACTAAGAAAGAAGCGCTGATGCGCACTCGTGAACTGGACAAGCTGGAAAACAGCCTGGGCGGTATCAAAGATATGGGCGGCCTGCCAGACGCGCTGTTCGTAATCGATGCAGACCACGAGCACATCGCAATCAAAGAAGCTAACAACCTGGGTATCCCGGTATTCGCTATCGTTGATACCAACTCCGATCCGGACGGTGTTGACTTCGTTATCCCGGGTAACGACGACGCAATCCGTGCTGTTAGCCTGTACCTGAGCGCTGTAGCTGCTACCGTTCGTGAAGGCCGTTCCCAGGATCTGGCTTCTCAGGCGGAAGAAAGCTTCGTAGAAGCTGAATAATAAGGTTTTACCCCTTATTAGTACCGTGTATGAATAGGGGCCCATTATCGGCCCCTTTTTTCAATTTATACTGTTTGGCTCCCGGCCGGGCAGTTCACATCTCCCGAGGATTTAAGAATGGCTGAAATTACCGCATCCCTGGTAAAAGAGCTGCGTGAGCGTACTGGCGCAGGCATGATGGATTGCAAAAAAGCGCTGACCGAAGCGAACGGCGACATCGAGCTGGCAATCGAAAACATGCGTAAATCCGGTGCGATCAAAGCAGCTAAGAAAGCAGGCAACGTTGCTGCTGACGGCGTGATCATCACCAAAATCGACGGCAACTACGGCATCATTCTGGAAGTTAACTGCCAGACTGACTTCGTTGCTAAAGATGCTGGTTTCCAGGCATTTGCTAACAAAGTTCTGGACGCAGCGGTTGCAGGCAAAATCACTGACGTTGAAGTGCTGAAAGCACAGTTCGAAGAAGAGCGTGTTGCGCTGGTTGCTAAAATCGGTGAGAACATCAACATCCGTCGCGTTTCTTCCCTGGAAGGCGATGTTCTGGGCTCTTACCAGCACGGCGCGCGTATCGGTGTTCTGGTTGCGGCTAAAGGCGCTGACGAAGAGCTGGTTAAACAGCTGGCAATGCACATCGCTGCAAGCAAACCAGAATTCGTTAAGCCAGAAGACGTGTCTGCTGAAGTGGTAGAGAAAGAGTACCAGGTTCAGCTGGACATCGCGATGCAGTCTGGTAAGCCAAAAGAAATCGCAGAGAAAATGGTTGAAGGCCGCATGAAGAAATTCACCGGCGAAGTTTCTCTGACTGGCCAGCCTTTCGTAATGGATCCAAGCAAGTCTGTTGCTCAGCTGCTGAAAGAGCACAACGCTGACGTGACTGGCTTCATCCGCTTCGAAGTGGGCGAAGGCATCGAGAAAGTTGAGACTGACTTCGCAGCAGAAGTTGCTGCCATGTCCAAGCAGTCTTAATGATTGAAAAGGAGCCGCCTGAGGGCGGCTTCTTTTTGTCACCCGTCTCACGAAATCAGACAGGCTCCAGTATCGCTGTGCTGATTTGCGACATATCATGTCGCCAGAATTAACCCCATCTTAATCGTTGACAGTCTCAGGAAAGAAACATGGCTACCAATGCAAAACCCGTGTACAAACGCATTCTGCTTAAGCTGAGTGGCGAAGCGCTGCAAGGATCGGAAGGCTTCGGTATTGACGCAAGCATCCTTGATCGCATGGCACAGGAAATCAAAGAACTGGTCGAACTGGGTATTCAGGTTGGCGTGGTCATTGGCGGTGGCAACCTTTTCCGTGGTGCTGGTCTGGCGAAAGCGGGGATGAACCGCGTAGTGGGCGACCACATGGGGATGCTGGCAACCGTGATGAATGGCCTGGCGATGCGTGATGCGCTTCATCGCGCCTATGTGAACGCTCGCCTGATGTCCGCTATTCCTTTGAATGGCGTATGCGATAACTACAGCTGGGCAGAGGCTATCAGCCTGCTGCGCAACAACCGCGTGGTGATCCTCTCCGCCGGTACGGGTAACCCGTTCTTTACCACCGATTCCGCAGCCTGCCTGCGCGGTATCGAAATCGAAGCCGATGTGGTGCTGAAAGCGACCAAAGTAGATGGCGTGTTTACTGCCGACCCGGCAAAAGATCCTTCCGCGACCATGTACGATCAGCTGAGCTACAGCGAAGTGCTGGATAAAGAGCTGAAAGTGATGGATCTTGCCGCCTTCACGCTGGCTCGCGACCATAAACTGCCGATCCGTGTTTTCAACATGAACAAGCCTGGCGCGCTGCGTCGCGTCGTGATGGGCGAAAAAGAAGGCACTTTGATCACGGAATAATTTCCGTCGGCGATAAATACAGGTAAGATTCCGCTTTACTTTGTAGTGGTATCTTACCTGGACGCGCCTTTGGCGCTGTCATGAATTAAACGCGACTATACTTAGCACACCTGTAGCGCTGTGCTGGCGGATAGTCTGCCTGAGACAAGTTTTCAAGGATTCGTATCGTGATTAACGACATCAGAAAAGATGCTGAAGTACGCATGGACAAATGCGTAGAAGCGTTCAAAAACCAAATCAGCAAAATCCGTACTGGCCGTGCTTCCCCAAGCCTGCTGGATGGCATCATCGTAGAATACTACGGTACGCCTACGCCACTGCGTCAGCTGGCGAGCGTGACGGTAGAAGATACCCGTACCCTGAAAATCAACGTGTTCGATCGCTCAATGAGCCCGGCCGTTGAAAAAGCGATCATGGCATCTGACCTGGGTCTGAACCCAAGCTCAGCGGGCGCGGATATTCGCGTTCCACTGCCTCCGCTGACGGAAGAGCGTCGTAAAGACCTGATCAAAGTCGTTCGCGGTGAAGCAGAGCAGGGTCGCGTTTCCGTGCGTAACGTGCGTCGCGATGCGAACGATAAAGTGAAAGCCCTGCTGAAAGAAAAAGAGATCAGCGAAGATGACGATCGTCGTTCTCAGGACGACATTCAGAAAATGACCGACGCGGCGATCAAGAAAATTGATGCGGCGCTGGCAGAAAAAGAAGCGGAACTGATGCAGTTCTGATTTTCGCTATACACTGATAAACGCCGTTCAGAAGGACATTGAGTCTTGCTGGCGGCGTTTTGCTTTTATCTGGTCTAACTTTTGGGCATCTCATGAAGCATCTCACTCTCCTCGGCTCGACCGGCTCTATCGGTTGCAGCACTCTCGACGTCGTACGTCATAATCCCGACAGCTACACCGTGACCGCACTTGTGGCCGGAAAAAACGTGCAGCGAATGGTCGAACAGTGCATGGAGTTTACCCCTCGTTTTGCGGTGATGGATGATGAAGAGAGCGCCCGCCAGGTGAAAGCGCTGTTGCAGGAGAAGGGCTGTCGTACCGAAGTGCTCAGCGGGCAACAGGCGGCTTGCGATATGGCCTCGCTTGATGAAGTTGATCAGGTAATGGCGGCAATCGTCGGGGCGGCGGGTCTTCTGCCGACGCTTGCCGCTATTGATGCGGGAAAAGATGTTCTGCTTGCAAATAAAGAGTCGCTGGTCACCTGCGGACGCCTTTTTATGGAGGCGGTAAAACAGCGTGGGGCGCGTCTTTTGCCGGTCGATAGCGAGCACAACGCGATTTTTCAGAGTTTACCCCAACCTTTTCAACAAAACCTGGGGTACGCTGACCTGGAGCAGAATGGCGTTGTGTCGATTCTGCTTACCGGGTCTGGTGGCCCGTTCCGTGAAACGCCACTGTCTGAATTGAGCGCAATGACGCCGGATCAGGCGTGTCGTCATCCGAATTGGTCAATGGGGCGTAAGATCTCCGTCGATTCGGCCACCATGATGAACAAAGGTCTGGAATACATTGAAGCTCGCTGGCTGTTCAATGCGTCGGCGAAACAGATGGAAGTGCTGATCCACCCGCAGTCGGTGATTCACTCGATGGTGCGCTATCAGGACGGCAGCGTGCTGGCCCAGTTGGGCGAGCCGGATATGCGTACGCCTATTGCTCATACGATGGCGTGGCCAAACCGCGTAAAATCGGGCGTTAAGCCTCTCGATTTTTGCAAGCTGAGTTCACTGACGTTTAGCGAGCCTGATTACGACCGTTATCCCTGCCTGAAACTGGCGATGACGGCCTTCGATCAGGGGCAGGCGGCGACAACGGCGCTTAATGCAGCCAATGAAGTGACCGTTGAAGCATTCCTGAATCAGCAGATCCGCTTTATTGATATCGCCGCGTTGAATTTATCCGTGCTGGAGATGATGGATTTGCGTGAGCCGCAGAGTGTGGAAGAGGTGCTGGCCGTGGATGAACAGGCACGTATTGTTGCGCGTAAACAGGTGACACGTCTCGCAAGCTGGTGATAAAGCAAGCACTAGTCGTCGTGCTATTTGTTAGCGTTGGGCTTCAGTGATATAGTCTGCGCCACCTGATCGCAGGTATTTGGCTTTAAGTGGTCAGGTAAGCCGTGGTATGACACGGCTTTTTTATGTATAGGCTTCAGTATTCCTGTGTACCGTTAAATCCTTTCAGGGACTAAAAACGCGTTATGTTGTCTGCGAATCAACCAATAAGCGAAAACTTGCCAGCACATGGCTGTCGCCATGTTGCAATCATCATGGATGGCAATGGCCGCTGGGCGAAAAGACAAGGGAAGATACGAGCCTTTGGGCATAAAGCCGGGGCGAAATCTGTTCGCCGCGCCGTTTCTTTTGCCGCCAATAACGGCATTGATGCGTTAACGCTCTATGCTTTTAGCAGTGAAAACTGGAATCGACCTGCGCAAGAAGTGACTGCGTTGATGGAACTGTTCGTGTGGGCGCTCGATAGTGAAGTAAAAAGCCTGCACCGCCACAACGTCCGCTTGCGTATTATTGGCGAAACCAGTCGTTTTAACTCACGTTTGCAGGAACGGATTCGCAAAGCTGAAGCGCTGACGGAAAATAATACCGGCCTGACGCTCAATATCGCGGCGAATTACGGTGGACGCTGGGATATTATCCAGGGGGTTCGGCATTTGGCTGAGCAGGTTCAGGAAGGGCTGTTAAGACCCGACCAGATTGATGAAGAGGCGCTGAGTCAGCAAATCTGCATGAATGAACTGGCTCCCGTGGATTTGGTTATAAGGACAGGGGGGGAGCATCGCATAAGTAACTTTTTGCTGTGGCAAATTGCCTACGCTGAACTTTACTTTACGGATGTTCTTTGGCCAGATTTTGATGAACAAGACTTTGAAGGTGCGCTGCATGCCTTTGCCAATCGAGAGCGTCGTTTCGGCGGCACCGAGCCTGGTGGCGATAACGCCTGATGGGGGTAGCTTTTGCTGAAGTATCGCCTGATTTCCGCTTTTGTATTAATACCCGTCGTTATCGCAGCGCTGTTTTTACTGCCTCCGGTGGGATTCGCTATTGTTACGCTGGTGGTGTGTATGCTCGCCGCGTGGGAATGGGGGCAGCTTAGCGGCTTTACCTCGCGCACTCAGCGGGTATGGCTGGCGGTACTCTGTGGTTTTTTACTGGCCCTGATGCTGTATACCTTGCCTGAATATCATCACGATGTTCACCAGCCGCTGGTTGCCGGATCCTTATGGATATCGCTGGCCTGGTGGATTGCTGCGCTTGTTTTAGTGCTTTTCTACCCGGGCTCTGCGGCGATCTGGCGTAACTCTAAAGTGTTGCGCCTTATTTTTGGTCTGCTCACGATTGTTCCGTTCTTCTGGGGTATGGTTGTGCTGCGCGCCTGGCACTATGACGAAAACCACTACAGCGGCGCAATATGGCTGCTTTATGTGATGATTCTCGTCTGGGGGGCTGACTCCGGAGCCTATATGTTTGGTAAACTGTTTGGCAAACATAAACTGGCGCCAAAGGTTTCTCCGGGCAAAACCTGGCAAGGCTTCATCGGCGGCCTGTTTACGGCAGCGATTATCTCCTGGGGCTATGGCGTCTGGGCGAATCTTGAGGTTGCCCCCTCCACGCTGCTGGTATGTTCGATTTTCGCGGCGCTGGCATCGGTACTGGGTGATTTAACCGAGAGCATGTTTAAGCGTGAAGCAGGGATTAAGGACAGTGGTCACCTGATTCCAGGACATGGCGGAATACTGGATCGCATTGACAGCCTTACCGCGGCTGTTCCCGTATTTGCTTGCCTGCTTTTACTGGTGTTTGGGACGATATAACGGAAGGTTTTATGCTGAGCATTCTCTGGAATCTGGCGGCGTTCATTGTTGCATTGGGTGTACTGATTACCGTGCATGAATTTGGCCATTTCTGGGTTGCCCGGCGCTGTGGTGTGCGGGTAGAGCGATTCTCGATTGGCTTTGGCAAATCGCTCTGGAAGCGCACCGATAAGCATGGCACCGAGTTTGTCATTGCTCTGATCCCCCTGGGCGGCTATGTCAAAATGCTCGACGAACGCGTTGAGCCTGTCGCCCCGGAACTTCGACATAGCGCGTTCAACAATAAAACTGTTGGCCAACGTGCTGCCATCATCGCTGCCGGACCGGTAGCCAATTTCATCTTCGCTATCTTCGCCTACTGGCTGGTGTTTATTATCGGCGTGCCTGGCGTACGCCCGGTTGTGGGTGAAATCACCACGGGTTCCATTGCGGCAACGGCGCAAATTACACCGGGAATGGAACTTAAAGCGATTGATGGTATCGAAACCCCTGATTGGGATGCCGTGAGGTTACAACTGGTTGCGAAAATCGGTGATGAGCAGACAACCGTCAGCGTATCGCCTTTCGGTTCCGACCAGCGGCAGGAAAAAGTGCTGGATTTACGCCACTGGCGCTTTGAGCCAGACAAAGAGGATCCAGTCGCTACATTGGGGATTCGCCCGCGCAGCGCGCAGATCGAGCCGGTGTTAGCCGAAGTACAGTCTAATTCGGCAGCGAGTAAAGCAGGTTTACAAGCGGGTGACAGGATCGTTAAAGTCGATGGTCAGCCATTAACACAATGGATGACCTTTGTTACTCTGGTGCGCGATAATCCAGGCAAGCCGCTCGCGCTGGAAGTGGAAAGGCAGGGGAGTTCGCTCTCACTGACCCTCACCCCGGATACTAAATCGGGCGGCGGTAAGGCGGAAGGGTTTGCCGGCGTTGTGCCGAAAGTCATCCCACTGCCAGATGAGTACAAGACAATACGCCAGTATGGGCCGTTTAGCGCCATCGTTGAGGCCACGGATAAAACATGGCAGCTGATGAAGCTTACGGTCAACATGTTGGGGAAATTGATAACCGGTGATGTGAAACTGAACAACCTCAGTGGGCCAATTTCGATTGCTCAGGGGGCTGGGATGTCAGCGGAGTTCGGGGTGATTTACTATCTCATGTTCCTTGCGCTGATTAGCGTGAACCTGGGGATAATCAACCTGTTCCCGCTTCCCGTATTAGATGGGGGCCATCTGCTGTTTTTAGCGATTGAAAAGCTAAAAGGCGGACCGGTATCCGAGCGAGTTCAAGACTTTAGTTATCGCATTGGCTCGATTTTGCTGGTGCTGTTAATGGGGCTTGCACTTTTCAATGATTTCTCTCGGTTGTAAGAGAGTTAGTTAGGAAGAACGCATAATAACGATGGCGATGAAAAAGTTGCTCATAGCGTCGCTGCTGTTTAGCAGCGCGACCGTATACGGTGCTGACGGGTTCGTAGTGAAAGATATTCATTTCGAAGGCCTTCAGCGTGTCGCCGTTGGTGCGGCCCTCCTCAGTATGCCTGTGCGCCCCGGCGATACGGTTAATGATGAAGATATCAGTAACACCATCCGTGCTCTGTTTGCCACTGGCAACTTTGAGGACGTCCGCGTCCTGCGCGATGGTGATACGCTGGTGGTTCAGGTAAAAGAACGTCCAACGATTGCCAGCATCACTTTCTCCGGCAACAAGTCGGTGAAAGATGACATGCTCAAGCAGAACCTTGAGGCATCGGGTGTTCGTGTGGGGGAATCTCTGGACCGCACAACCCTTGCAGACATTGAAAAAGGTCTGGAAGATTTCTATTACAGCGTCGGTAAATACAGCGCGAGCGTTAAAGCGGTTGTTACACCGCTGCCACGTAACCGTGTTGACCTGAAACTGGTCTTCCAGGAAGGTGTTTCTGCGAAGATCCAGCAGATCAACATCGTGGGTAACCACGCGTTCAGCACCGACGAATTGATCTCCAACTTCCAGCTGCGTGACGAAGTGCCGTGGTGGAACGTGGTAGGCGATCGTAAATACCAGAAACAGAAACTGGCGGGTGACCTTGAAACCCTGCGCAGCTACTATCTGGATCGCGGTTACGCCCGTTTCAACATCGATTCAACTCAGGTGAGTCTGACTCCGGACAAGAAAGGTATCTACATTACCGTTAACATCACAGAAGGCGATAAATACACGCTTTCAGGTGTTGAAGTCAGCGGCAACCTGGCAGGACATTCTGCTGAAATTGAATCTCTGACCAAAATTCAGCCGGGCGATCTTTATAGCGGATCTAAAGTCACCAAAATGGAAGACAGCATTAAGAAGCTGCTCGGCCGCTATGGTTATGCGTATCCGCGTGTGCAAACGCAGCCGGAAATTAACGACGCGGATAAGACTGTTAAGCTTCACGTTAACGTTGATGCGGGCAACCGTTTCTACGTGCGTAAAATCCGCTTCGAAGGTAACGATACCTCTAAAGACTCCGTTCTGCGCCGTGAAATGCGCCAGATGGAAGGGGCATGGCTGGGAAGCGATCTGGTCGACCAGGGTAAAGAGCGTCTGAACCGTCTGGGCTACTTCGAAACGGTCGATACCGATACTCAGCGTGTACCAGGTCGTCCGGATCAGGTGGATGTTGTTTATAAAGTTAAAGAACGTAATACCGGTAGTTTCAACTTCGGTATTGGTTACGGTACTGAAAGTGGCGTGAGCTTCCAGGTCGGCGTTCAGCAGGATAACTGGCTGGGTACGGGTTACTCTGTCGGTATCAACGGGACGAAAAACGACTACCAGACCTACTCTGAGTTCTCCGTTACCAACCCATACTTCACCGTGGACGGTGTAAGCCTGGGTGGTCGTATCTTCTATAACGACTTTAAAGCGGACGACGCGGACCTCTCCTCGTATACCAACAAGAGTTACGGTCTGGATGGTACGCTCGGCTTCCCGGTTAACGAATACAACACCCTGCGTGCAGGTTTAGGGTACGTGCATAACGACCTGTCTAACATGCAACCGCAGGTGGCGATGTGGCGTTACCTGGACTCCATCGGTCAGTCTGCAAGTACGTCCAGCGATGACAACGGTTTCGCCGCGGATGACTTCACCTTCAACTACGGTTGGACCTACAACCGTCTTGACCGTGGCTACTTCCCGACGGAAGGTTCACGCGTTAACCTGAACGGTAAGGTGACGATCCCGGGATCGGATAACGAGTTCTACAAGGTCACGCTGGATACGGCGTCCTACTTCCCAATTGATGACGACCACAAGTGGGTCGTACTGGGTCGTACCCGCTGGGGCTATGGTGACGGTATCGGAAGCAAAGAGCTGCCGTTCTATGAGAACTTCTACGCCGGTGGTTCAAGCACCGTTCGTGGCTTCCAGTCCAATAACATTGGTCCGAAAGCGGTTTACTACGGCGGTAATGACGAAGATAACTGCAACAAACCGGCTACGGACGGAGCAGGCAATAAGAACGTCTGTAGTTCCGATGATGCTGTAGGTGGTAACGCTATGGCCGTGGCGAGCCTCGAGTTCATCACGCCGACGCCGTTTATCAGCGACAAGTACGCAAACTCTGTCCGCACCTCCTTCTTTATGGATGCAGGTACGGTGTGGGACACCAACTGGCAGAACACGACTGAAACGCGCCTGGCTGGTGTGCCGGACTACAGCGATCCGGGCAACATTCGCATGTCCGCAGGTATCGCATTACAATGGATGTCACCGCTGGGGCCGTTGGTCTTCTCCTACGCCCAGCCGTTCAAGAAATACGATGGAGACAAAGCGGAGCAGTTCCAGTTTAACATTGGTAAAACCTGGTAATAATCCGCTGCAATGGAATGCGTTGGCAGTGTAGCGCTGACAACCGGCGATCGGTAAAACGGTCGCCTTGCCACGCAAAGAACGGCACCCCTCGGGTGCCAATGGGATGGTAAGGAGTTAATTGTGAAAAAGTGGTTATTAGCTGCAGGTCTCGGTTTAGCGATGGCAACTTCTGCTCAGGCAGCGGACAAAATTGCAATCGTCAACATGGGTAATTTGTTCCAGCAGGTTGCACAGAAAACGGGCGTTTCTGCAACGCTGGAAAACGAATTCAAAGGCCGTGCGAGCGAACTGCAACGTATGGAAGGTGATCTTCAGTCCAAGATGCAGCGTTTACAGCGTGATGGTTCTACCATGAAAGCGAGCGAGCGCAGCAAACTGGAAAAAGACGTCATGTCTCAGCGCCAGACCTTCTCTCAGAAAGCGCAGGCTTTCGAGCAGGATCGTCAGCGTCGTTCTAACGAAGAGCGTGGCAAGCTGGTGACGCGTATTCAGTCTGCCGTTAAAGCAGTAGCAGCCGATCAGAGCATCGATCTGGTTGTTGATGCGAACGCCGTTGCATACAACAGCAGCGATGTTAAAGACATCACCGCTGATGTTCTGAAACAGGTTAAATAAGTAATGCCTTCAATTCGACTGGCTGATTTAGCTCAGCAGTTGGATGCAGAATTACACGGTGATGGCGATATCGTCATCACCGCTGTTGCGTCCATGCAATCTGCTAAAGCAGGCACTATTACCTTCATGGTAAGCCCTAAGTACCGTGAACACCTGGCTCAGTGCCAGGCGTCTGCCGTTGTTCTGACGCAGGACGATCTTCCGTTTGCCACTAACGCTGCACTGGTAGTGAAAAATCCCTACCTGACCTATGCACGCATGGCCCAAATTCTTGATACCACGCCGCAGCCGGCGCAGAACATTGCAGCCAGCGCTGCGATTGATCCAACGGCTCAGCTGGGTAACAACGTGGCAGTCGGCGCAAACGCCGTTATCGAATCCGGCGTTGTGCTGGGTGATAACGTGGTGATTGGGCCAGGCTGCTTTGTTGGAAAAAATACGAAAATTGGCGCAGGGACTCGTCTGTGGGCCAATGTTTCTGTCTACCATGAGGTTGAGATTGGCGAGAATTGCCTCGTACAGTCCAGCACGGTGATTGGTTCTGACGGATTCGGTTACGCCAACGATCGGGGTAACTGGGTTAAGATCCCGCAGCTGGGTCGCGTGATTATCGGCGATCGCGTTGAGATCGGCGCTTGCACAACCATTGACCGTGGTGCACTTGACGACACCATTATTGGTAACGGTGTTATCATAGACAACCAGTGCCAGATTGCACATAACGTTGTGATTGGCGACAATACCGCAGTTGCGGGTGGTGTTATCATGGCAGGCAGCCTGAAAATAGGCCGTTACTGCATGATAGGCGGTGCCAGCGTGATCAATGGCCATATGGAAATATGCGACAAAGTCACGGTGACGGGGATGGGTATGGTGATGCGTCCCATCACTGAGCCCGGCGTTTATTCCTCCGGTATCCCGCTGCAACCGAACAAGGTATGGCGTAAAACAGCTGCACTGGTGATGAATATTGATGATATGAGCAAGCGACTCAAAGCGATTGAGCGCAAAATCGATCAACAAGACTAAGCGTTCATCCGTTTAACGCTAAATTTCCCGGCCTGTCGGCTTTGTTTATAAACCGGCAGGCCGTGTTATTATTGCTACTTAGTACATTTGACAGGAAGAGTATTTTGACTACTGACACTCATACTCTGCATATTGAAGAGATTTTAGAACTTCTGCCGCACCGCTACCCGTTTTTACTGGTAGACCGTGTGCTGGATTTTGAAGAAGGTCGTTTTCTGCGCGCAGTGAAAAATGTCTCCGTTAACGAGCCATTCTTCCAGGGGCACTTCCCTGGTAAACCTATCTTCCCGGGTGTGTTGATCCTGGAAGCGATGGCACAGGCTACCGGTATTCTGGCGTTTAAAAGCGTAGGTAAACTGGAGCCGGGTGAACTCTATTACTTCGCGGGTATCGATGAGGCGCGCTTCAAGCGTCCGGTCGTGCCTGGTGATCAAATGATCATGGAAGTCACTTTTGAAAAAACGCGTCGCGGCCTGACTCGCTTCAAAGGCGTAGCTATGGTTGACGGCAAAGTTGTTTGCGAAGCGACAATGATGTGTGCGCGTAGCCGGGAGGCCTGATACGTGATTGATAAATCCGCCTTTATTCATCCTACCGCCATTGTGGAAACGGGTGCCATCATTGGCGCAAACGTCCACATTGGCCCGTTTTGTATTGTTGGACCCCATGTCGAAATTGGTGAGGGTACAGTACTGAAATCTCACGTTGTCGTGAATGGTCATACCACCATTGGCTGCAACAATGAGATCTATCAGTTCGCCTCCATCGGCGAAGTTAACCAGGATCTTAAGTATGCTGGCGAACCGACCCGCGTGGAAATCGGCGATCGTAACCGCATTCGCGAAAGCGTCACCATTCATCGTGGTACAACGCAAGGCGGTGGATTGACGAAGGTGGGCAGCGACAACCTGTTTATGGTTAATGCTCATATTGCGCACGACTGTACCGTGGGTAGCCGCTGTATTCTCGCCAACAACGCAACGCTGGCGGGGCACGTATCGGTCGATGATTTCGCAATTATTGGCGGCATGACCGCAGTCCATCAGTTCTGCATCATCGGTGCACACGTGATGGTCGGCGGGTGCTCCGGTGTGGCGCAGGACGTCCCACCGTTTGTGATTGCGCAGGGCAACCATGCCACGCCGTTTGGCGTGAACATTGAAGGCCTTAAGCGTCGTGGCTTTAGCCGCGAAGCGATTACCGCGATCCGCAACGCGTACAAATTGCTGTACCGTAGCGGTAAAACGCTGGAAGAGGCGAAGCCGGAAATTGCCGAGCTGGCGAATAAGCACCCTGAAGTGAAAACGTTCATGGAATTCTTTGAACGTTCAACCCGTGGTCTGATTCGTTAATGGTCGACAGTCGTCCGCTTACTATCGCCCTGGTCGCCGGAGAAACCTCCGGCGATATTCTTGGTGCAGGTCTTATCCGCGCGCTTAAAGCCCGTGTACCCAATGCCCGCTTTGTGGGCGTGGCTGGGCCGCTGATGCAGGCCGAAGGCTGTGAAGCCTGGTATGAAATGGAAGAGCTGGCTGTGATGGGCATCGTCGAGGTGCTGGGCCGCCTGCGTCGCCTGCTGCATATTCGCGCCGATCTTACCCGCCGCTTTACCGACCTCAAGCCCGATGTCTTTGTCGGCATTGATGCACCTGATTTCAATATTACCCTTGAAGGGAACCTGAAAAAGCAGGGGATCAAAACTATCCATTACGTCAGCCCGTCCGTGTGGGCGTGGCGACAGAAACGCGTTTTCAAAATCGGACGGTCCACCAATCTGGTGCTGGCTTTTCTGCCTTTCGAAAAAGCGTTTTACGACAGGTTTAATGTTCCGTGCCGTTTTATCGGTCATACCATGGCGGATGCCATGCCGCTGGACCCTGATAAAAATGCGGCGCGTGACGAACTGGGCATCCCGCATGATGTGCACTGTCTGGCGCTGCTGCCAGGGAGCCGGGGTGCGGAAGTTGAAATGCTCAGTGCCGATTTCCTGAAAACGGCGCAAATTCTCCGCAAGACGTACCCAGACCTTGAAGTGGTCGTGCCGCTGGTGAATGCCAAACGCCGCGAGCAGTTTGAGCGTATCAAAGCCGAGGTTGCCCCGGATCTTCACGTCCGCCTGCTGGACGGGAAAGGGCGGCAAGCTATGTTTGCGAGCGATGCCGCACTGCTGGCTTCCGGCACGGCTGCGCTGGAGTGTATGCTGGCAAAATGCCCAATGGTGGTCGGTTATCGCATGAAACCGTTTACCTTCTGGCTGGCAAAACGTCTGGTAAAAACAGACTACGTATCCCTTCCAAACCTGCTTGCAGGTCACGAGCTGGTGAAAGAACTCTTGCAGGATGAATGCCAGCCGCAGGCACTGGCTGATGCATTACTGCCGCTGCTGGCCAACGGTAAAACCAGCCACCAGATGCATGATACTTTCCGTGAACTGCATCAACTGATCCGCTGTAATGCTGATGAGCAGGCGGCCGATGCGGTGCTGGAGTTAGCACAATGATGGAATTTATTTATCCCCATACCCACCTCGTTGCCGGTGTGGATGAAGTCGGTCGTGGTCCGTTAGTGGGTGCCGTTGTGACCGCGGCGGTGATCCTCGATCCAGCCCGCCCGATCCCTGGCCTGAACGACTCGAAAAAACTGAGCGAAAAGCGCCGCCTGGCGCTGTTCGATGAAATTAAAGAGAAGGCGCTGGCCTGGAGTCTCGGGCGCGCAGAGCCGGATGAGATCGACGATCTGAACATTCTGCACGCCACCATGCTGGCGATGCAGCGTGCCGTTGCTGGCCTGAAGATTGTGCCTGAGTATGTGCTGATCGACGGTAACCGTTGCCCGGCGCTGCCGATGCCTTCAATGGCTGTTGTTAAAGGCGATAGCCGCGTCGCAGAAATCAGTGCGGCGTCAATCATTGCCAAAGTGACGCGCGATGCCGAAATGGCCGCGCTGGACCTCACTTATCCCGCGTATGGTTTCGCCCAGCACAAGGGATATCCAACGGCTTTCCATCTGGAAAAGCTGGCTGAACATGGCGCAACTGAACATCATCGGCGCAGCTTTGGCCCGGTGAAACGCGCGCTGGGACTGGTGTCCTGAATCAAGACGCAAGCAATTAAGTAACGCGGGATCTGAAGATGGCTGAACCACGTTTCGTACACCTGCGGGTGCATAGCGACTACTCCATGATCGATGGGCTGGCAAAGACCGGGCCGCTGGTAAAGAAGGCGGCCTCGCTTGGCATGCCTGCGCTGGCGATCACCGATTTTACCAACCTGTGTGGCCTCGTGAAGTTCTACGGAACGGCGCATGGCGCAGGATTAAAGCCCATCGTCGGCGCGGATTTCCACGTGCAGAGCGACCTGCTCGGCGATGAGATGACGCAAATTTCCGTGTTAGCCATGAATAACACGGGCTATCAGAACCTCACTCTGCTGATCTCAAAAGCCTACCAGCGCGGCTACGGCGCGCTGGGTCCATGGATTGACCGCGACTGGCTGGCGGAGCTGAACGAAGGTCTGCTGCTGATCTCCGGTGGCCGTATGGGTGATGTCGGCAAATGTCTGCTGCGCGGGAACAACGTGCTGGTGGATCAGTGCGTCTCGTTCTACGAAGAGTATTTCCCGGATCGCTATTACCTGGAGCTAATCCGTACCGGGCGTGCGGATGAAGAAAGCTATCTGCATGCGGCCGTCGCCCTGGCGGAAGCGCGTGGCCTGCCTGTGGTAGCCACCAACGATGTGCGCTTCCTTGAGCCGGGCGATTTTGACGCACATGAAATTCGCGTCGCTATCCACGACGGCTTCACCCTCGACGATCCGAAACGTCCTCGCAATTACTCATCGCAGCAGTACATGCGCAGCGAAGAGGAAATGTGTGAGCTCTTCTCCGACATCCCGGAAGCGCTGGAAAATAGCGTAGAGATTGCCAAGCGCTGCAACGTCACCGTGCGTCTCGGCGAATATTTCCTGCCGCAGTTCCCGACGGGCGACATGACCACGGAAGATTTCCTGGTCATGAAATCGAAAGAGGGCCTTGAAGAGCGTCTGGAATTCCTCTTCCCGGATGAAGCGGTCCGTAAAGAGAAGCGTCCTGAATATGACGAGCGTCTGGATATTGAACTCCAGGTGATCAACCAGATGGGGTTCCCTGGCTACTTCCTGATCGTAATGGAGTTCATCCAGTGGTCGAAGGATAACGGCGTACCGGTTGGCCCGGGCCGTGGTTCAGGAGCCGGCTCGCTGGTGGCGTACGCATTGAAAATCACCGACCTCGATCCGCTGGAATTCGACCTGCTGTTCGAACGTTTCCTCAACCCGGAACGTGTCTCCATGCCCGACTTCGACGTCGACTTCTGCATGGAAAAACGCGACCAGGTGATTGAGCACGTGGCCGATATGTACGGTCGTGATGCGGTTTCACAAATCATTACCTTCGGTACGATGGCGGCGAAAGCGGTTATCCGCGACGTGGGCCGCGTTCTGGGCCACCCCTACGGTTTTGTCGATCGAATCTCTAAGCTGGTGCCGCCCGATCCGGGCATGACCCTGGCGAAAGCCTTTGAAGCTGAACCTCAGCTGCCGGAAATCTACGAAGCCGACGAAGAGGTGAAAGCGCTGATCGACATGGCGCGCAAGCTGGAGGGCGTCACGCGTAACGCCGGTAAGCATGCGGGGGGCGTGGTTATCGCCCCGACCAAAATCACCGACTTCGCGCCGCTGTACTGCGATGAAGCGGGCCAGCATCCGGTCACCCAGTTCGACAAGAACGACGTTGAATACGCCGGGCTGGTGAAGTTCGACTTCCTTGGTTTGCGTACGCTGACCATCATCAACTGGGCGCTGGAGATGATCAACGCCCGCCGTGAGAAGAACGGCGAGCCGCCGCTGGATATCGCGGCTATCCCGCTTGATGACAAGAAAAGTTTCGACATGCTGCAACGCTCCGAGACGACAGCCGTCTTCCAGCTTGAATCCCGCGGCATGAAAGATTTGATTAAGCGTCTGCAACCAGACTGCTTCGAAGATATGATCGCGCTGGTGGCCCTGTTCCGTCCGGGCCCGTTGCAGTCGGGGATGGTAGATAACTTTATCGACCGTAAGCACGGGCGCGAAGAGATTTCCTATCCGGATGTGCAGTGGCAGCATGAAAGCCTGAAGCCGGTACTGGAGCCAACCTACGGCATCATCCTGTATCAGGAACAGGTCATGCAGATCGCCCAGGTGCTTTCTGGTTACACCCTTGGCGGCGCAGATATGTTGCGTCGTGCGATGGGTAAGAAAAAGCCGGAAGAGATGGCCAAGCAGCGTTCTATCTTTGAAGATGGGGCGAAGAAAAACGGCGTCGATGGCGAACTGGCGATGAAAATCTTCGACCTGGTGGAGAAATTCGCCGGGTACGGATTTAACAAATCCCACTCCGCCGCTTATGCTTTGGTGTCGTATCAAACGCTGTGGCTCAAGGCCCACTATCCCGCTGAGTTTATGGCGGCGGTAATGACCGCCGATATGGACAACACCGAAAAGGTGGTTGGCCTGGTGGACGAGTGCTGGCGCATGGGGCTGAAGATCCTGCCGCCGGATATTAACTCTGGCCTGTACCATTTCCACGTCAACGATGACGGGGAAATCGTCTATGGGATCGGCGCGATCAAGGGCGTGGGTGAGGGGCCGATCGAGGCGATCATCGAAGCGCGTAACAACGGCGGCTATTTCCGTGAGCTGTTCGACCTGTGCGCCCGCACCGATACCAAAAAACTGAACCGGCGCGTGCTGGAAAAACTGATCATGTCCGGTGCGTTTGACCGGCTGGGGCCACACCGCGCCGCGCTGATGAACTCGCTCGGCGATGCGCTGAAAGCGGCCGAACAGCATGCTAAAGCGGAAGCCATTGGTCAGGCGGATATGTTCGGTGTGCTGGCGGAAGAGCCAGAGCAGATCGAGCAGTCCTATTCCAACTGCCAGCCGTGGCCAGAACAGGTGGTGCTGGATGGGGAGCGTGAGACGTTAGGCCTGTACCTGACGGGACACCCGATCAACCAGTATCTGAAAGAAATTGAGCGATATGTCGGCGGCCACAGGCTTAAAGACATGCATCCGACAGAACGTGGTAAAATCACCACGGCTGCGGGGCTCGTGATTGCTGCAAGGGTAATGGTCACCAAGCGCGGCAATCGTATCGGCATCTGTACCCTGGATGACCGTTCCGGGCGTCTGGAGGTGATGTTGTTCACCGACGCGCTGGATAAATACCAGCAATTGCTGGAAAAAGACCGCATACTTATCGTCAGCGGACAGGTCAGCTTTGATGACTTCAGCGGGGGGCTTAAAATGACCGCCCGCGAAGTGATGGACATTGACGAAGCCCGGGAAAAATATGCTCGCGGGCTTGCTATCTCGCTGACGGACAGGCAAATTGATGACCAGCTTTTAAACCGACTCCGTCAGTCTCTGGAACCCCACCGCTCGGGGACCATTCCAGTACATCTCTACTATCAGAGGGCGGATGCACGTGCGCGGTTGCGCTTTGGTGCAACGTGGCGTGTCTCTCCGAGCGATCGTTTACTGAACGATCTCCGTGGCCTCATTGGTTCGGAGCAGGTGGAACTGGAGTTTGACTAATACAGGAATACTATGAGTCTGAATTTCCTTGATTTCGAACAGCCGATTGCAGAGCTGGAAGCGAAAATCGATTCTCTGACAGCCGTAAGCCGTCAGGATGAAAAACTGGATATTAACATCGACGAAGAAGTGCATCGTCTGCGTGAAAAAAGCGTAGAACTGACGCGCAAAATCTTTGCCGATCTCGGCGCATGGCAGATCGCCCAGCTGGCGCGTCATCCACAGCGTCCGTACACCCTGGATTATGTCCGCCTGGCGTTTGACGAATTTGACGAACTGGCAGGCGACCGCGCATACGCTGACGATAAAGCTATCGTCGGCGGTATCGCGCGTCTGGATGGACGTCCGGTGATGATCATTGGTCACCAGAAAGGCCGTGAAACCAAAGAGAAGATCCGTCGTAACTTCGGTATGCCAGCACCAGAAGGCTACCGTAAGGCCCTGCGTCTGATGGAGATGGCTGAGCGTTTCAATATGCCAATCATCACCTTCATCGACACACCGGGTGCTTACCCGGGTGTTGGCGCAGAAGAGCGCGGTCAGTCTGAAGCCATCGCACGCAACCTGCGTGAGATGTCTCGCCTGAAAGTGCCGGTCATCTGTACCGTTATCGGTGAAGGTGGTTCCGGCGGTGCGCTGGCAATTGGCGTGGGCGATAAAGTGAATATGCTGCAGTACAGCACTTATTCCGTTATCTCTCCGGAAGGCTGTGCCTCCATTCTGTGGAAAAGTGCCGATAAAGCGCCGCTGGCTGCGGAAGCGATGGGCATCATTGCCCCACGTCTGAAAGAGCTGAAGCTGATCGACACCGTTATCCCTGAACCGCTGGGTGGCGCGCACCGTAAGCCGGAAGTGATGGCTGCTTCCCTGAAAGCGCAGCTGCTGGCAGACCTGGCTGATCTGGACGTGCTGAGCACAGAAGATCTGCTCAACCGTCGTTATCAGCGTCTGATGACCTACGGTTACGCGTAAGCCTCACAATTATCCTAAAAGCCGCACATTGTTGCGGCTTTTTTTATACCTGCCGTTTACCTTAACTATGCTTATCTGATGTTTTTCAAGGAGGTAAACCATGAACATCATTGCCATCATGGGGCCACACGGCGTCTTTTATAAAGACGAACCCATCAAGGAGCTGGAGCAAGCCCTTAAAGCACGCGGATATCAGCTAATCTGGCCGCAAAACAGCGCCGACCTGCTGAAATTCATCGAACACAATCCGCGCATCTGTGGCGTGATATTCGACTGGGACGAATACGACATGGAGTTGTGCAGCGAGATCAATAAGCTCAACGAATATCTTCCGCTGTACGCCTTTATCAACACTCACTCGACCATGGACGTCAGCGCCCACGATATGCGTATGGCGCTGTGGTTCTTCGAATACTCACTCGGCGTTGCCGAGGACATTGCGACCCGCATTCAGCAGTACACCGGCGAATACCTTGATAACATCACCCCGCCGTTTACGCGTGCGCTGTTCACCTATGTGAATGAAGGGAAGTACACCTTCTGTACGCCAGGCCACATGGCGGGAACGGCCTATCAAAAAAGCCCGGTAGGGTGCCTGTTCTACGATTTCTTTGGCGGCAATACGCTGAAGGCGGACGTGTCGATTTCAGTGACCGAGCTGGGCTCGCTGCTGGATCATACCGGCCCGCATCTGGAAGCCGAAGAGTACATCGCCCGGACCTTTGGTGCCGAGCAGAGCTACATGGTGACCAACGGAACCTCGACATCGAACAAGATCGTCGGCATGTATGCCGCGCCTGCCGGTAGCACCCTGCTGATTGACCGGAACTGCCATAAATCACTGGCGCATTTGCTGATGATGAGTGACGTCGTGCCGCTCTGGCTGTCTCCCACGCGTAATGCGCTGGGGATCCTCGGCGGCATTCCTCGCCGTGAGTTCGCGCATGAAGCCATTGAAAATAAGATCGCGGAGATCCCCGAGGCAAGCTGGCCTGTGCATGCGGTGATCACCAACTCCACCTATGACGGGCTGCTTTACAACACGAACTGGATCAAGCAGACGCTGGACGTGCCGTCGATTCACTTTGACTCCGCGTGGGTGCCTTACACCAATTTCCACCCGATTTACTCGGGTAAAAGTGGGATGAGCGGCGAGCGGGTGCCGGGCAAGGTGTTCTTCGAGACGCAGTCGACGCACAAAATGCTGGCCGCGTTTTCCCAGGCGTCTCTCATTCACATCAAGGGCGAATACGACGAGGACACCTTCAACGAAGCCTTTATGATGCACACGACCACGTCGCCGAGCTACCCGCTGGTGGCGTCCATCGAAACGGCGGCGGCGATGTTGCGCGGCAATCCCGGGAAACGCCTTATTAATCGTTCGGTGGAGCGGGCGCTGCATTTCCGAAAAGAGGTTCAGCGACTTAAAGATGAAGCGGACGGCTGGTTCTTTGATATCTGGCAGCCGGAAGAGATTGATGAAGCAGAATGCTGGCCCGTCGCGCCGGGGGAGAGCTGGCACGGTTTTCGGGATGCTGATGCAGACCACATGTTCCTTGATCCGGTTAAGGTGACGATCCTGACGCCGGGCATGGATGAGCAGGGTGTGATGGGTGAGGAAGGGATCCCGGCTGCGCTGGTGGCGAAGTTCCTTGATGAGCGCGGCGTGGTGGTGGAGAAAACCGGCCCCTATAATTTGCTGTTCCTGTTCAGTATCGGGATCGATAAAACCCGCGCGATGGGCCTGCTGCGCGGGCTTATGGAGTTTAAGCGCGCGTACGATCTTAACCTGCGGGTGAAGAACATGCTGCCGGATCTCTACGCGGAAGATCCTGACTTCTACCGCAATATGCGTATTCAGGATTTGGCCCAGGGGATCCACAGGCTGATCCGCCAGCACGATCTGCCGCGCCTGATGCTGCAGGCATTTGATGTTCTGCCTGAAATGAAGCTCACGCCGCACAGGGCGTGGCAACGCCAGGTGAAAGGGGAGGTTGAAACCATTGAACTGGAGAACCTGGTCGGGCGGGTATCAGCCAACATGATCCTGCCTTATCCGCCGGGCGTACCGCTGCTGATGCCGGGCGAGATGATCACCGAGGAGAGCCGGGCGGTGCTCGATTTTCTGCTGATGCTCTGTTCGATAGGGCGCCACTATCCGGGCTTTGAGACGGATATTCACGGTGCGAAACGCGATGATAACGGTGTGTACTGGGTGAAAGTCCTAAAATAAAAGGGGCCGCTTGCCAGGGGCGGGTTGTCGGTTGTAACGTTCAGGACATCATAAAAAGGAGAAACTATGCTGGGTTTAAAAGCTGTTCATCATATTGCGATCATTGCCACCGATTACGCGAAAAGTAAGGCCTTTTACTGCGACATTCTCGGCTTTACGCTGTTGAGCGAGGCCTACCGCGAGGAGCGCGATTCCTGGAAAGGCGATCTGGCGTTAAACGGACAATATGTGATTGAACTGTTCTCTTTTCCTTTCCCGCCAGCGCGTCCTTCGCGCCCGGAAGCCTGCGGCCTGCGCCACCTGGCCTTCAGCGTCGATAACCTGGACAGCGCGGTAAAGCATCTGGAAGCCCACGGCGTGGCCTGTGAAGCAATTCGCATCGATCCCTTCACCGATAAACGTTTCACTTTTTTCAACGATCCGGACGGTCTGCCGCTGGAGCTTTATCAGCAGTAATCGCCGTCATGTGTGATAATGCCCGTTCAGTTCGGGCATTTTTTATGTGTAATTTCCTATGACCTTACCCGCTATCGCGCACGCCGTTTCACCCTACCGCCAGCTGCTGGTGGGGTTCAGCGGTGGCCTGGATTCCACCGTTTTGCTGCACCGTCTTAAGCTCTGGCGCGACCGTGAGCCTGACGTCCAGCTGCGGGCGATGCATATCCATCACGGCTTAAGCCCCCATGCCGACGACTGGGTGGCGCACTGCGAAGCGGTGTGCTCAGGGTGGGGGATCCCGCTAATCGTTGAACGCGTCACGCTTGAGGATGAAGGGCTGGGTATTGAGGCGCAGGCGCGCAAAGCCCGCTACGCCGCGTTTTCCGGCGCGTTACAGCCTGGAGAAACGTTGGTCACCGCGCAGCATCTGGACGACCAGTGCGAGACGTTTTTACTGGCGCTCAAGCGGGGCAGCGGGCCTGCGGGTTTATCCGCCATGCCTGAGCGTGCTGATTTTGCTGAAACAGAGCTCATCCGCCCGCTACTGGGTGAGACGCGTGCATCACTGGAAGCCTGGGCGCAGCAACATCATCTGCGCTGGATTGAAGACGAAAGCAATCAGGACGACAGTTACGACCGTAACTTCCTGCGCCTGCGCGTCTTACCGCTGCTGAGTGAGCGCTGGGCCCATTTTTCCGAAGCGCTGGCCAGAAGTGCCATGCTTTGTGCTGAACAGGAAAGCTTGCTGGATGAGTTGCTGAGCGGGGAGCTGAATACGCTGACTACCGCTGACGGTGCCCTGAACATTGCGCCGTTGAAAGTGATGAACCCCGTGCGTCGGGCTGCTCTGATTCGTCGCTGGCTGGCTTCCCACCGTGCGGTTATGCCGTCCCGGGCGATGCTCAACCGTATCTGGGAAGAAGTTGCACAGGCGCGGGAAGATGCCGCACCGTGTATACACCTGAATGGTTATGACGTCAGGCGCTATAAAGAGCAACTCTGGTGGGTGAAATCTGTGCCGTCGCTGGCTGACGTTGTGCTTGACTGGCCGTCGCCGGAAAAAGCATTAACGCTACCGTTGAATGCCGGTGTCGTTGCGTTAAGCCATTCGGGCAATGTGCGTCTACCTGAGCCGGACGAGAACGTCACCATACGCTTCAGGGCCAGCGGCATGCTGCATATCGTTGGGCGTAACGGCGGGCGTAAACTGAAGAAAATCTGGCAGGAACAGAACGTTCCGCCCTGGCGACGTGATACCACGCCGCTTCTGTTTTACGGCGACACGCTCATCGCGGCGGCAGGTGTGTTTATTACCCAGGAAGGGTGGGCTGAAGCGGGTGTCAATTTTCAATGGAAAGCGTAACGGGCAGCCTGGCTGCCCGTTGGTTATCAGGATTCGCTCACCACGACGGTGCCGATTTCCGGATGGCTGAAACTGGCAATTTTGTCGAGGCGTAACTCACGCGTTGCACCTGCATCTTCCACAACCAGGTATTCCACATTTTTACGGGAAACCAGATCGCTGGCCTTTGCCTTTAGCACTTCGCCATCTTTTAGCTCCAGCGTCAGTATTAAATGATGCTGGCAGGCGAGTTCGAGGTTGTCATAGTCATCACAATTGATGGGTTGATAGATATCATTCATCGACATAATCGCTCACCAGTAAATTCGCCGCAGCATACGCTGCTTTTTCCCTGACCGATTCAGAAAGGCTCTCATCAGAGGCCACTTCATTCAGCACGTTCAATACACAGCCCAACGCATCCGGGATGTACCCCAGATCTCCGCTGGCAATTTCCGCATACCGTCTGCGAATCAACTCACAATAATTATTCACATCACCTCCTGCCAGCGTACTGACTTACTGTGAGATATCATTAAGCCTACGAAGTTAAACTCGGTTTAGCAAGGTGACTATACCATACTCATTTAAGCAATATCAGCGCCTTGATAACGGGGTGCCACCACCTCGTAACAGCCTTTTGCTGCGGTTTTCGCTACAATGTACGCCTGATTCGAAAGGAGTTCTCTCATGGCGCTGAAAGCGACAATTTATAAAGCTGTGGTCAATGTGGCGGATCTTGACCGTAACCAGTTTCTGGATGCGTCATTGACGCTGGCGCGTCACCCTTCTGAAACCCAGGAGCGCATGATGCTGCGCCTGCTGGCGTGGATTAAGTATGCCGACGAGCGTCTGCAATTTACCCGTGGTTTAAGCGCGGAAGATGAACCGGAAGCCTGGCTGCGCAACGATCATCTGGGTATCGATTTATGGATTGAGCTTGGCCTGCCGGATGAACGCCGGATCAAAAAGGCGTGCACCCAGTCAGCTGAAGTGGCGTTGTTTGCCTATAACCAGCGCGCGGCGGAGATTTGGTGGCAGCAAAACAAAAATAAATGTGCGCAGTTCAAAAATCTTACCGTCTGGTATCTGGATGATGAACAACTGGCACAGCTGAGCGCGTTCGCCAGCCGGACAATGGCGCTTCAGGCAACGATTCAGGACGGCGCCATCTGGCTTTCCGATTCTCAGAATAATCTGGAAATTCATCTCACGGCCTGGCAGCCCGTATCATGATTGAGTTGTCCCGAAACGTCAGCATCCCTGATCACGAGCTGGAGATCACCGCCATCCGTGCTCAGGGCGCAGGGGGGCAGCACGTTAACAAGGCCTCAACGGCTATCCATTTGCGCTTTGACATCCGGGCCTCCAGCCTGCCAGAGTATTATAAAGAAAGCCTGCTCGCCGCCAGCCATCATCTGATCACCAGTGAAGGTGTGATTGTGATTAAAGCGCAGGAATATCGCAGCCAGGAAATGAACCGGGAAGCGGCACTTTCCAGACTGGCGGCGGTCATAAAAGAGCTGACGGCTGTACAAAAAAGTCGCCGGGCAACACGTCCAACGCGGGCATCGAAAGAACGTCGGTTGTCATCGAAGGCGCAGAAATCCACCGTAAAGTCACTGCGTGGCAAAGTCCGTCACCCGTAATGTGACGAAAGGGACACACTTTTTCATAAGGAATGTATTGTGAAAAAAGCATTATTATCAGCGCTGGCCGTGACAAGCCTGTTCGCGCTTTTTGGCTGTAACAACCGTTCAGAAACACAGGTACTACAGCCAACGCAAAACGAAGAATTGAAGCCGATGCAGCAGAGCTGGCGCGGCGTATTGCCATGTGCAGATTGTGAAGGCATCGAAACCTCTCTGTTCCTGCAAAAAGATGGCACCTGGGTGATGAACCAGCGCTATCAGGGGGCGAAAGAGCCGTCTTCTTTTGCAACATACGGAACATGGGCGCGTACGGCTGAAAAGCTGGTATTGACTGATACCACGGGCGATAAAACGTATTTCCGCGCCAAAGGCGAGGGGATGGAGATGCTCGATCGCGAAGGCAATCCGATTGAATCCCAGTTCAACTATACGCTGGCCCCGGTAAAAGCGACCCTGCCTGCAACCCCAATGGCGATGCGAGGGATGTATTTCTACATGGCGGATGCGGCAATCTTCACTGACTGTGCAACCGGGAAGAAAGTCAGCGTGGCGAACAATGCCCAGCTGGAGCGTGACTATGCCGTCGCGCGCGGTAACGACAGCAAACCAGTGTTGCTGACGGTTGAAGGGCATTTTACGCTGGAGCCAAACCCCGATAGCGGTGAGCTGGTGAAAACGCTGGTGGCAGATAAAGACGCGAAGTTTGCTGCGGGTAAAGACTGCGAAAGCAAATAAGTTATAGCCATTAAAAAACCCCGCACTGGCGGGGTTTTTTTGTTTCTTAGCCTTTGATGGCTTTCACCAGGTAATCAAGAATGTCGCCCGTCTTGAGCATCTGTTTTTCGCCGTTGCGACGGTACTTGTATTCAATCTCGTCGCTGTCGAGGTTACGGTCGCCGATGACGACGGTGTGTGGAATACCGATCAGTTCCATATCAGCAAACATCACGCCAGGACGCTCTTTACGGTCATCCATCAGCACGTCGATACCTTTCGCGCTCAGCTCAGCGTAGAGTTTCTCTGCCAGCTCCTGCACGCGGTAAGACTTGTGCATGTTCATTGGCAGGATCGCCACCTGGAACGGCGCGATGTTATCCGGCCAGACGATTCCGCGTTCGTCATAGTTCTGCTCGATAGCGGCCGCAACAACGCGCGTTACCCCAATGCCGTAGCAGCCCATGGTCAGAACCTGGTTACGACCATCTTCGCCCTGAACGGCAGCGTTCATTGCGCGCGAGTACTTATCGCCCAGCTGGAAGATGTGGCCTACTTCGATACCGCGTTTAATCATCAGGGTACCCTTGCCGTCCGGGCTTGGATCGCCTGCGACCACGTTACGGATGTCAGCCACTTCCGGCGTCGCCACGTCACGATCCCAGTTGATGCCGAAGTAGTGTTTACCGTCGATGTTTGCCCCTGCAGCGAAGTCGCTCATCGCCGCAACGGTGCGGTCAATCACTACAGGAACAGGCATATTCACCGGACCCAGAGAACCTGGGCCTGCGTTCACCACGGCGCGGATTTCGGCTTCCGTCGCGAAGGTCAGCGGGCTGGCAACCTGCGGCAGCTTCTCGGCTTTCACTTCGTTCAGCTCGTGATCGCCACGGACCAGCAGGGCTACCAGCGGGTAAGCGCTGCCTTCAGCCGATTTCACCAGCAGGGTTTTGACCGTTTTTTCGATCGGCAGATTAAACTGTTCAACCAGCTCGGCGATGGTTTTCGCGTTTGGCGTATCAACCAGCGTCATCTCTTGCGTTGCCGCGCCGCGTGGTTCTATTGGTGCCAGCGCTTCTGCGAACTCAATGTTGGCGGCGTAATCAGAGGAGTCAGAGAAAATTACATCGTCTTCGCCGCTCTGCGCCAGAACCTGGAATTCATGAGAGGCGCTACCGCCGATTGAACCGGTATCAGCCTGTACAGCACGGAAATCCAGCCCCATGCGGGAGAAGATTTTGCTGTAGGCCACGTACATTTTGTCGTAGGTCTCTTGCAGTGATTCCTGAGAAGTATGGAAAGAGTAGGCATCTTTCATCAGGAATTCGCGAGAGCGCATCACGCCAAAGCGTGGGCGCACTTCGTCACGGAACTTGGTCTGGATCTGGAAGAAGTTCAGCGGCAGCTGTTTGTAAGAGCTCAGCTCGTTACGGATCAGATCGGTGATCACTTCTTCATGCGTTGGGCCGAGGACGAATGGACGATCGCCACGATCGGCAATACGCAGCAGTTCAGGACCGTACTGCTCCCAGCGACCGCTCTCCTGCCACAGTTCAGAGGGCTGAACGACCGGCATTAACACCTCGATAGCACCGGCGTTGTTCATCTCTTCACGCACGATGTTTTCGACTTTTTTCAGGACGCGCACGCCGGTCGGCAGCCAGGTGTATAACCCGGAGGCCAGCTTGCGGATCATCCCGGCGCGCAGCATCAGCTGGTGGCTGATCACCTCGGCGTCGGCAGGTGTCTCCTTCAGAGTGGAGAGCAGATATTGGCTAGTACGCATGTTGTTACGGTTCCATTTCGACGATTGGAACAGGCTGAAACACCAGCCTGACACAAAAAAAGTGGTTTAGTTTACCAGTGTGGCAAAGATGCCAAAAGAGAGGAGAACAAAATTACCTGGGTTCCAGGGCAAACACTTCAAAACCTGCATCAGTTACGCGCCAGCGCACGTTAAAGTCCAGCAGCCAGACGGCGTACGTTTTTCCTGCGTCTTCCTCTTTGCGGTAGGCGGGACGAGGGTCCTGCGCCAGGACTTCGACGATAAAGTCACGCAGACGAGGATAGCGCTTTTCCAGCTGGCTGATTTGCGTCGTTATTTCAGATGTGAAGTAAACCGGCATCTCTGCCTGTGGGGCGTCCTGAGCATAGCTTGCACGGGCATCCGGCAGCGCTTCGGCGAAGGGCAGGTAAGGTTTAATATCGATGACCGGCGTGCCATCAACCAGGTCAAGGCTACCTAACTCCAGGATCACCCGATCTTTCTGACAGCGTATCCCTTTCAGTTCGACCAGCGACATCCCGACTGGATTCGGTCGGAACGTTGAGCGGGTGGCAAAAACTCCCATTCTGGCATTTCCGCCCAGACGAGGAGGACGCACGGTAGGACGCCAGCCGCCTTCCATGGTCTGGTGAAACACAAACACCACCCATAAATGGCTGAATGCCTCAAGCCCGCGCACTGCATCGGCCTGATTATACGGCGCGACAAGATGCAGCTCGCCGCCGCCGTTAAGGACCAGTCCCGGCTGACGCGGCACGGCGAACTTTTCTTTATAAGGGGAGCGGATAACGCCTATCGGCTCGAACTGAAATGAACTCATTTCGCCGTGATGTTAAGCGCAGAACCGATACATACCGCCTGACGGTAGCAGCCCGGCGTACCACTGGTGACCTCGCAACTGTGCAGCAGCACCGCGTTGGCTTTCATTTTCGACGCGTTGATTTGCATACGCTTGCGGGCTGTTGGGATATTTGGAGGGGAGTCCTGATTCGTTGCCTGGCAGGATTCGCCGCTCACTTCGCCCAGTTCACGGAATGGCTTACCGACCAGCTCGTCGGCTTTAGTAATAATACGTACCGGCGCAGCGCGAGGCGCTTTCGGTTTTGCTGGCTCCGCTTTTGGCGGGGTTGCAGTGCTTTGAACGGGTTCAACAGGAGATCTGCTTAGCATAGAACAGCCGCTCAGCATCAGTGCTAAAAGACAGATCGGTAAAGCACGCATAATAGTTCCTCAGTGGATAATCAAAACGTCAGATATTGAAGCAGTTGACCGCACAAATGACAAGACGGGCAAATGCCCGTCTTGATGATATTACACTGAGGTGAGATTACCAGCCTTTAACCGCGCCGCCGTTAAACACCTTATTGGCTTCCTGGTAAACTTCTTCAGACTGATATGCCTGCAGGAATTTCTTCACGTTTTCCGCGTCCTTGTTGTCTTCGCGAGTCACGATCAGGTTGACGTACGGGGAATCTTTGTCTTCAACAAAGATGCCATCTTTCGCAGGGGTCAAACCGATCTGGCTGGCGTAAGTGGTGTTGATAACGGCCAGCGCGATCTGTGCATCGTCCAGAGAACGTGGCAGCTGAGGGGCTTCCAGCTCAACAATTTTCAGATTTTTCGGGTTTTCGGTCACGTCCAGAACGGTCGGCAACAGGCCAACACCTTCTTTCAGTTTAATCAGGCCCACTTTCTGGAGCAGAAGCAGCGAACGGCCAAGGTTGGTTGGGTCGTTAGGGACGGCAACCTGTGAACCCGGCTGGAGTTCATCCAGAGATTTAATTTTCTTGGAATAACCGGCAATCGGGTAAACGAAGGTGTTACCGACAGCAACCAGCTTGTAGCCGCGATCTTTGATCTGTTGATCCAGGTACGGTTTATGCTGGAAGGCGTTAGCGTCAATGTCGCCTTTGCTCAGCGCTTCGTTCGGCAGAACGTAATCGTTGAAGGTCACCAGCTCAACGTCCAGGCCATATTTTTCTTTCGCGATTTTCTGCGCGGCCTCAGCAACCTGCTGCTCTGCACCGACGATAACGCCTACTTTGATGTGGTTCGGATCTTTTTCGTCCTGACCGCAACCCACCACTGCCAGCGAACCAATCAGTGCGCCTACTGCTGCAAAGGTCTTAAATTTAAACGCCATGTTATATCCTTAACTCGTCGAGTTTGTGTTGTTTGTAACGTTATTTATGCGTAACAGCCCGGACGATACGATCGCCAGAGAATTGGATTAAGTAAACCAGCACAACCAGCAATACCAGAACGGTATTCATTACGGTAGCGTTATAGCCAATATAGCCGTACTGATATCCAATCTGCCCTAAACCGCCAGCACCCACGGCGCCACCCATCGCGGAATAACCGACCAGGGTGATAAGCGTGATGGTTGCTGCATTCACCAGCCCAGGCAGCGCCTCAGGCAGCAGAACTTTGCGAACGATCTGCATTGGCGTCGCACCCATAGCGCGGGAAGCTTCAATCAGGCCTGTTGGGATTTCCAGCAGGGCGTTTTCCACCATACGGGCGATAAACGGCGCGGCGCCTACGGTTAGCGGGACAATTGCCGCCTGCAAACCAATCGACGTCCCGACAATAACGCGTGTAAACGGAATCATCCACACCAGCAGGATAATAAACGGTATAGAACGGAAAATGTTCACCAGCGCAGAGAGCGTGCGATACAGCTTCGCGTTTTCAATAATTTGACCCGGGCGCGTGACGTACAGCAGTACGCCGACCGGCAGCCCAATCACAAAACCAAAAAAGCCCGATACGAAGGTCATTGCCAGCGTTTCCCAAACGCCGCGAACCAGTAGCCACATCATCGGCTCAGACATAACCCAGCACCTCTACTTTTACGTGATGTTCTTGCAGCCAGGCAATTGCCGCCTGGGTTTCTTCCTGTGTGCCGTGCATTTCCGTCAGCATAATGCCGAACTTCACGCCACCGGCGTAGTCCATCTGCGCGCTAATAATGTTGTTATTCACGTTAAAGCGACGCGCGGTTTCGGACAGCAGCGGTGCGTCAACGGACTGGCCCGTGAACTCCATGCGCAGCATCGGGACGCTGTCAGGCGTTGCGTCTGTTTTTAAACGTTCCAGATAATCTTCCGGAATATCCAGATGCAGTGTGGACTGAATGAACTGCTGAGCCAGAGGCGTTTTCGGGTGCGAGAAGACTTCGCTGACCGTGTCCTGCTCAATCAGCTCACCGTTGCTGATGACGGCGACGCAGTCACAGATACGCTTCACCACGTCCATTTCGTGCGTAATAAGGAGGATAGTCAGGCCCAGACGACGGTTAATGTCTTTCAGCAGTTCCAGGATAGAACGCGTGGTGGCCGGATCTAACGCGCTGGTGGCTTCATCACACAGCAGCACTTTTGGGTTGCTTGCCAGCGCGCGAGCGATTGCTACACGCTGCTTTTGCCCGCCTGAGAGGTTGGCCGGGTAGCTGTCATGCTTATCACCCAGCCCAACCAGATCCAGCAGTTCGGTGACGCGTCGGGTAACCTCTTCTTTTGGTGTGTTATCCAGCTCCAGCGGCAACGCCACGTTTCCAAAAACCGTGCGTGAGGCCAGCAGGTTAAAGTGCTGGAAAATCATGCCAATCTGGCGACGCGCTTTGGTGAGTTCTTTTTCTGAGAGAGCGGTAAGCTCCTGGCCGCCAACTTCTACGCTGCCCTGGGTCGGGCGCTCAAGCAGGTTAACACACCGGATCAGCGTACTTTTACCCGCACCCGATGCGCCAATGACGCCATAAATCTGACCAGCAGGCACATGCAGGCTGACGTTGTTCAGCGCCTGAATGGTTCGGTTCCCCTGCTGGAACACTTTGGTGATATTGGAAAGTTTAATCATTAGATTATTTTTATCGTATGTAAGTTAGCCGTGGCATTTTCTTCTGCCAGATACGGGGAATGACCGTAAACAAAATGGATGTTAAGGCATCCAGACGTCTAAATCAATCCACCTCTGTGCGATGAGCACTTTATTGCGCTGCGATTCATGAGATACTAGCTGAACAAGCCTTTTTCAGGAGCAAACCGGTGGCAAAATCTGTACCCGCAATTTTTCTCGATCGTGACGGCACAATTAATGTGGATCACGGTTACGTCCATGAGATTGATGAGTTCGAATTTATCGAGGGCGTAATAGATGCCATGCGCCAGCTGAAAGAGATGGGCTATGCGCTGGTGGTGGTAACTAATCAGTCCGGTATCGCCCGGGGTAAATTCACCGAAGCGCAGTTCGAGACGCTGACGGAATGGATGGACTGGTCTCTGGCCGATCGTGGCGTCGATCTTGATGGCATCTATTATTGTCCGCATCATCCACAGGGAACAGTAGAAGCGTATCGTCAGACATGTGATTGCCGTAAGCCACACCCGGGCATGTTTATCTCTGCACAGGAATTCCTGCACATTGATATGGCCGCGTCTTTTATGGTGGGCGATAAACTGGAGGATATGCAGGCAGCGGCGGCGGCAGGTGTGGGAACCAAAGTATTAGTGCGGACCGGTAAACCAGTCACCCCAGAAGCAGAAAATGCAGCTGACTGGGTGATAACTAGTCTGGCAGATCTGCCAAAAGAGATTAAAAAGCACCAAAAATAGACGTTTTGGTGAAAAGGTGAGCGGTTGAAATAAAAATGCATTTTTCCGCTTGTCATTCCTCGGCGGCTCCCTATAATGCGCCTCCATCGACACGGCGGATGTGAATCACTTCACAGACTACCCGGTCGGTTGAAGAGAAAAAATCCTGAAATAACGGGTTGACTCTGAAAGAGGAAAGCGTAATATACGCCACCTCGCGACAGAGCGCTGAAGCGCGTCGCAACTGCTCTTTAACAATTTATCAGACAATCTGTGTGGGCACTCAAAGTGACATGGATTCTTAATGTCCTCGGACACTAAATGAATACCAAGTCTCAACGAGTGAACACGTAATTCATTACGAAGTTTAATTCATTGAGCATCAAACTTTTAAATTGA